>CAUYXJ010000021.1:0-32847 GCA_963577065.1 Dehalococcoidia bacterium
GCCCACCCCTACCCCGACGCCGACGCCAACGCCAACGCCAACGCCAACGCCCACCCCTACCCCCACCCCGACGCCAACGCCCACCCCTACCCCCACCCCGACGCCAACGCCCAAAGCCGGGGACCCCGAGCCCGACCCAGATGCGGGCACCCCCGTGGATGTCTTCGCCCCCAACGGCGGCACCGGCTCGGTTCCGCCACCGGGGCCGGGGGGCGGATCCAACGGCGGCCCCGGACCCGAGCCCAACGGCGGCACCGCCGGGCCCGCTCCGTCGAGCCATTCCCCCGCCGGGCCCGCTCCGCCGGGGCCGCCCAAACCCGAGAGACAGCCCTCTGGGCTCGACCCCGCCGGGCCCTAACTCCACTTCAGCGTCATCGGACTGCCTTCGCAGCCTCAACCCGGGAGAGGCCTGGTGAAGTGCGGCCCGTTCGCACAAGCCATCCGCACCCGCCACGTTTCGAAAGGACGAATCCCACGAACAATCCGCTGGCTAGCCCTCACCCCGTTCATCGCCTTGGCCCTCTTCGGCGCCACGGCCCTTGCCTCCGCTCAGGCCGGTGACACGGCCGCTACCGATACGAACGCCGACGTCAGCGTTCTCGCTGCTCGCCTCAAGCAGGTGACGCCGAGCGACTGCGCCGTCGACCAGCGTCCCCACGGTTCCGCCGTCCTGCACCAGCAGCATGTTGCGAGCGATCATCGGGCGACGCTCGAAATCCGCGTCGAGGGCCTGCGCTGCCGTGCGGGCGAGCAGCTCTTCGTCATCGTCGCGACGCACGAGGGTCGCCAAGTCGTTGGGCGGATTGCGATCAACGATGGCGGCTCCGGCCACGTGCTGCTGAGCAGGGGTGCGGGGGCGCCCATCCCCCTCGCCCGGCCCGGGGACGTCGTCGCCCTCGCCGATCGTGATGGCCGGACACCTGCGTAAGGTGCGACACACCGATCGCGCGACGGACGTCGCGTTCTAGACGCCCACCACGGTGATTGTCGGGGGCGGGCTCCTGTCCGCCCGCCCCCGACAACACTCCCAACCGCCTGCGGTCGGTGGTCTGTCGTATGCTGGGGCGAGATTTGGGAGGTTTCGCTTGTCGGAGCCAGCGCCAGCGCCCGCACAACAGGAATGGCTCTCCCTCGGGCGCGCGAGCAAGCTCCTCGGCGTGAGCGAATCGAGCGTCCGCCGCTGGGTGGACGCAGGTGAGATCCGTTCCTACCGCACGAGCGGCGGGCATCGCCGCATCCTCGAGGAGGACGTGCGCCAGTTCATCTCGCAGAGCGGCCAGGCGCCCGCTGCCCCCGACGCCGACCGCATCAGCGAGCTCGCCCTGGCGCGGGTCAAACGCCGCCTCAGCCGGCGGCGCCAGAGCCACGGGATGGACGTCTTCGCGGGCCTCGACGAAACCACCCGTGACCGGCTGCGTTTCATCGGCCGCCAGCTCGTCGACCTCTTCGCCCGCTTCGTCTCCTCGCGGACCCGCCCCGAGCGCTTTATCGACGACGCCCGTGGCATCGGCGGTGAGTACGGCCACACGCTCGTCGCTGCCAACGTCACGCTTACGGACGCCGTCGGTACCTTCAACGCGTTGCGGCGCTCGCTGGAGGAGACGGCCGCCCAGCTCGCTTCCGAGGCGCAGCTCAGCGCCGACGACGCGGTCGAGGCGATGGAGAGCATCCTTGGGCTCGCGGATACGGTCCTCGAGGGGATGGCGCAGGCCTACGAAGAGGCGCTCACGCGGCCCTAAAAGCGGGCGCGCGTATCTGTGCGTTCGCCGCGTTCGCGGGGGCCTATACTGAGGCCGCGATGAGCATTCTCGATCGCCTTCGGAATACGGCTTCCTCGGCGACTGATGCTGCGAAGAGGCAGGCGAAGCGGGCTCAGCTGGAGATCCAGGCGAGCCGCCTCGAATCGAGTATGCGCCGCGAGAAAACGAAGATCGGCGAGGCCCTCTACCCTTCGCTCGAGTCGGGCGCGATCGAGAGCGACCTCGCCGAGGTTCAGGCCGCGCTCGCGGAGATCGCCGCCCTGGATCAACGCCTGGCGGCAAACACTGCCGCGCTCGAGGCGTTGAAGGCCGATGACGACGACGAGGGCGAGGCGGAGCCCACGCCCCTCCTGCCCCCGGATGATCGCTCCTCGGGGGACGGCAGCTAGCCGTGGCCGAAGCGACCTTCGCCGGAGCGATCGGGATCCTGCATCCAGGGGCGATGGGCGCCTCCGTTGCCGCTGCGCTGGCTGGGCGGGGGCACCGTGTGTGCTGGGC
Source organism: Dehalococcoidia bacterium (assembly GCA_963577065.1). Taxonomy (GTDB): domain Bacteria; phylum Chloroflexota; class Dehalococcoidia; order Tepidiformales; family Tepidiformaceae; genus CAUYXJ01. Next base: position 2,259 of record CAUYXJ010000021.1, read on the forward strand.
GAGCGAGGGCCGCAGCGCCGCCAGCCGCGCGCGCGCGGAGGCCGCAGGCCTCGAGGAACGAACGACCGTGGAGGAGCTCGCGGAGCAATCCGAGCTCCTCATCAGCGTCTGCCCGCCCGCTGCGGCCACGGACCTTGCGCTGCAGGTCGCGAGTACGGGCTTCGCCGGGACCTACCTCGACGCGAACGCCGTCGCACCAGCGCGGACGCGCGCGATTGGCGAGGCCGTCCGCGACGCGGGCGCGCGAGCATTCGTGGATGGCGGCATCGTCGGGCCCCCGGGCTGGAAGGCGGGCAGCACCCGCCTCCTCCTGTCCGGCGAGGCCGCCGAGGGCGTTGCCGCGCTTTTCGCGGGCAGCCCCCTCGAGGCGATCGCGATCGGGAAAGAGGTGGGCTCAGCCTCAGCTCTGAAGATGGCCTACGCGGGCTATACCAAAGGAACGTCCGCGCTGCTGGCGGCGATCCTCGCGCTGGCCGAACACGAGGGCGTCGGTGACGCGCTCCGAGCTGAGTGGGAGCGCTCGCAACCGGACCTCGCGAAGAGCGCCGAAGCCCGCGCTTTTGGCAGCGCCGCGAAAGGGTGGCGCTTCGCTGGGGAGATGGAGGAGATCGCCGATGCCTTTGCCGCGGCCACCCTCCCGGACGGCTTCCACCGTGCCGCGGCGGAGGTCTTCCGCCGCCTCGCGGAGTTCAAAGACGTGCCCGCACCGCCCGCGCTCGAGGCGGCGCTTGCAGCGCTGCTGCGCGAACCCGCGCAGGCTCCGCGCTAACGATGGCGGGCGGGAAGGCTGGTCGCTCCCGACAGAAGCCTCCCCGCTCCCTCGTCCCCTCCCTCCGCTGGGAGCGCGAGGCCTGGCGCGAGGGCGCGGCCACGGTGGCGGGCGTCGACGAGGTCGGTGTCGGGCCGCTAGCCGGTCCGGTGACCTCGGCCGCGGTGATGCTCACCCCGAACGATCGGCGCAAGTGGTTCCGTCGCGTCCGCGATTCGAAGACGCTGACCGCGCCAGTGCGGGAGGAGCTCGCGGCCGAAATCGAAGCCTCGATCCCCTTCGGCGTGGGTTGGGCGACGAGCGAGGAGATCGATCGCATCGGCATCATGGCGGCGAGGCGCGTCTCCGTGCTGCGCGCCGTCGAGGCGCTCCCCTGCGTGCCCGACCTCGTGATCTCGGACGCGCTCCAGCTGCCCCTCCTGCCCAACGTCCGGGCCGAGGTCAAGGCCGACGCCCGCAGTGTCTCCGTGGCGGCCGCGTCGATCGTGGCGAAAGTGGCGCGCGATCAGTGGATGCGGGAGCTCTGCGAGCGCATCCCGGGCTACGGTTTTTGCCAGAACAAGGGCTACTCCACGCCTCAGCACCGCGACGCGATCGACCGACGCGGGCCCTGTACGGCTCACCGCGTGAGCTGGGCGCCCTTCGCGCAGTTGCGCTTCGAGCTGTGAGCCAGCGCCGGCAGGCGCTCGGCGCCTTCGGCGAGCGCGTGGCCGCCCACCGCCTCGAGGCCGCGGGTATGGCGATTGTCACCCGCAACGCGCGCACGCCGAGCGGCGAGATCGACATCGTCACGCGCGACGGCGACGACGTCGTGTTCGTGGAAGTGCGCACGCGCCGGGCCGATCCGGGAACGGCTGCCGAGTCGCTGGACACGCGCAAGCTCCAGCGGATGTGGCGCTGCGCGATGGAGTTCTGCGAGCAGCACGAGCTCGACCCTGAGCAGGTCCGCATCGACCTCGTCAGCCTCGACCTCGGCGATCGCGATTCGGTTACGCACATCGAGCACTTCCGCGGCCTCGAGATCCCCGATGAAGAGTGACCGCCGCGGCCTCTGAGTCGCGTGCTACGATCGCTGGCCACGGCATGCCTATTTACGAATTCCTTTGCGGCGACTGCAAGCGCATCACCAACCACTTCACGCGCAAGATCGACACTGAGTCGAACGTGCCCTGCGAGCACTGCCAGAGCGACGCCACCGAGCGGCTCATCTCGAACTTCGCGCGCACCTACTCGCGCAGCGATGTCCTGGAGAAGTACGGCGACCCGGGCACCGATGGGAGTGCGGCCGACATCCGCGACCCGCGCCAGATCGGCTCCTGGGTGGAGAAGCGCTTCGATGAGTACGGCATCGACATGCCCGAAAGCGCGCGCGAGATGATCGATGCGGCCCGTGAAGGGGAGATGCCCGGCCCCGTCAAGGATCTGTGAGCGGCCAGGAGCCGCAGCGCCCCCAGCCCGACACTTCGACGCTCGAGACGATCGTCCCCACCATCGTGGCGCACCTCACGGCGAAGCACCGCGCCCGCGAGCAGGCGTTGGCGGCCTCGCGTCGCCTGATCCAGGCGAGCGCGCGCAGCATCCGCGCCGTCCATCGCGGGGAGTTCGGCGAGGCGGCCTCCCATCTCGACGAGGCCCGCGCCGCCGCAGACGAGTCTTTTGCGGACCTCGCCGAACATCCCGACATCGAACACGCCGGCTTCGTTCACGACGCGGAGAAGGAGTACGCGGAGGCGCGGGCGACGCTCGCGCTCGCCACGGGCACTCCCCTCCCTTCGCCCGAGGAACTGGGGGTGAGCGCCGCCGCCTACCTCAACGGCATCGCCGAGGCGGTAGGCGAGCTGCGGCGCCTCATCCTCGATCGCCTCCGCCAGGGCGAGTTCGAGGGCTGCGACGCGCTCCTCGTGGCGATGGACGACATCTACTCGACGCTCGTCACGATCGACTTCCCCGACGCGATCACCGGCGGCCTGCGCCGGACCACGGATCAGACCCGGGGGATCCTCGAACGCACGCGCGGCGATCTCACGATGGCGATCGTCCAGCGCCGCGCCACCGACGCCCTCAGCTAGCTCCCATAAGCCCCTTTCCCCGCCAGCCGCACCGCCACCCCGCCCCCCGTTCGCGTTGAACGCAGGGAAGCGGAGCGATACAGTGCGCGCGGCCTCAAGCGCACCGTGATCGTTGGCCCGGAAGGGCATTCACGAGAAGCGCCACGCTCCGCTCGATTACTTGCTCGGGGGAACCATGGAGATCCTGATCTTCGCCATCGTCACGGGCGTCTTGGCGCTCGCCTTCTCCGGGTTCCGCGTCCTCGCGGTCATGCGCGAACCCGAGGGCAACGAGGCAATGCAGTCGATCGCGAAGGCAATCCAGCTCGGCGCGAACGCCTTCCTCAAGCGTGAGTACGCCGTCCTCGCGGTCTTTGTCCTTGTCGTCTTCGTGGTTTTGCTGGTTTTCATCGACCTCGACGTCCTCGACAAGAACCCGCTCCGCGGCTTCGACAGCAACGCTCCCGCGATGGCGATCTCCTACCTCGCCGGTGCGATCCTTTCGGCCACCGCCGGCTACCTGGGGATGATGATCGCCGTGCGCGCGAACGTGCGCACGGCCGCGAAGGCCCAGGAGGGCCTGAACGGCGCTCTCCGTATCGCCTTCAACTCGGGCACCGTGATGGGCATGACGGTGGTCGGGCTCGGCATCCTCGGGCTGGCCATCCTCTACCTGATCTGGGAGAGCCCCGTGCCGCTCGCCGGCTTCGCCTTCGGCGCCTCCTCGATCGCCCTCTTCGCGCGCGTCGGCGGCGGCATCTACACGAAGGCCGCGGACGTGGGCGCGGACCTCGTCGGGAAGGTCGAGGCGGGCATCCCCGAAGACGATCCCCGCAACCCCGCCACCATCGCCGACAACGTGGGCGACAACGTGGGCGACGTGGCGGGCATGGGCGCGGACCTCTTCGAGTCGTACGTCGGTTCGATCGTCGCCACGATGTTCCTCGCCGCGATCGCCATCACCGGCGCGAGCAGCATCGGCTCGAAGGAGCTTTTCGAGGCGGGCGCAGCCGATTTCAAGGGTGACGCGGCGATGCTGCCGCTCCTCGTGGCGGGAATCGGCATCATCTCCGCGATTCTCTCTACGTTCCTCGTCCGCACCGGCGAGCAGGCGAGCCAGGGCCGCTTACTCTGGGCGCTGCGGGCCGGCGTCTACGGTGCCTCCGCGCTGGTCCTCATCGGCACCGCGATTGCGGTCGGCGTGCTCGACCTCGAGTTCGAGCTCTTCTGGGCCATCCTCGTCGGCCTCGTCGCGGGCCAGATCATCGGCACCGTCACCGAGGGATTTACGTCGTCCGAGGGCTTCGCGCTGGGGCCGTTCCGCTATAGCCCGACCGTGAACCTTTCCGCGAAGTCGGAGACCGGCGCCGGCCCCGTGATCATCGATGGCATGAGTCTGGGCATGCTCTCGACGGCCGTACCGCTGATCACGATCGTCGTCGCCATCATCCTCGCGAACGAATTCGCGGGCTTCTACGGGATCGCGCTTGCCGCCGTGGGCATGCTCGCCCCTCTCGGCGTCACCCTCGCGACGGACGCTTACGGCCCCGTGGCGGACAACGCCGGCGGCATCGCCGAACAGGCTGGGCTCGATCCTGAGGTGCGTGAACGCACCGACGCGCTCGACCAGCTCGGGAATACGACCGCAGCCACGGGCAAGGGCTTCGCCATCGGCTCCGCCATGCTCACGGCTCTCGCCCTCCTCGCGACCTACTCGCTCATCACGGGCGTGGAGATGTTCAACCTCCTCGACACCGAGGTCATGGTCGGCATCCTCATCGGGGCGTTGATGCCCTTTGTCTTTTCCGCGCTCTCGATGGGGGCAGTCGGACGCGCGGCCCAGGCGATGGTCGAGGAGGTTCGCCGCCAGTTCCGCGAGCATCCCGGGATCATGGACGGCACGGAGGATCCCGACTACGAACGCGCCGTCAGCATCTCCACGGACGGCGCTCTGCGCGAGATGATCATTCCGGGGCTGCTGGCGGTGACGGTGCCGATCTTCGTTGGCGCGGTCATCAGCGCTGAGGCTCTGGGCGGCCTCCTCATCGGCTCGATCGCGGCTGGAGCAATGCTCGCCATCATGATGGCGAACGCAGGCGGCGCCTGGGACAACGCCAAGAAGTACATCGAAGAGGGGCACTTTGGCGGCAAGGGCTCAGAGGCGCACAAGGCGGCCGTCGTCGGCGACACGGTAGGCGACCCGTTCAAGGACACCTCCGGCCCATCGCTCAACATCCTCCTAAAGCTCATGTCAATTGTGGCAGTGGTCTTCGGCCCACTCTTCATCTAACGTAGCCCCGCTTAGTTGAGCAACGCGCGGCCCGCCTCTGGCGGGCCTTCCGTTGCTCCGCGATCGGACCGGCGGAGGCTCAGCGGTGGTGGTTGCACAGCTCGCGATACCGCTCGCTTGCGCCCTCGCGCTTCTCCTCGCGATCTGGTTCTCCCTCGACCTCCTCTGGCGCGAGAAGCCCAGTGAAGCGAGTGCCGCCGCGGCTGCGAGTGTGCGGACCAGGGGTGACGCGTTCCTGTCGCCGTTCCTCGTTGTGAGCATGATCGCCTCAGCGTTGGCGGCGCTCATCCTCGGTGTACTCGTCGGGCTCTATCGCGACGGACTCGAGGCGGGCGCGGTCGCCGGCGTGGCCGTCCTCGCCGGCGCGCTCAGCGCCGCGGTCACGGCCTTCCTGGCGCTGGCGCTGGGGCAGCGGGCGAACGCTCGCGCCGCCACCGCCTCGGAGCGCAACCTGCGTCAGGCGCTCTCGATCGCCTTCGTTGCCGGCTCTGCCCCCGGCCTCCTGATGGGAGCGCTCAGCATCGCGGCCGTGGGCGGGCTTTACGCCGTCGCCACCCGCTTCGTCGATCTTCCTGTCGCCGAGGCCCCTTTCCTCGTGCTGGGCGTCGCGGTCGGTGCGGCTCTGGTCGCCGTGATCGCGAAGCTGACCGCGGCCGCGGGTATGCCCCTCGGCGGCAATACCGACGGGGACGAGGCCGGCCAGGCGCTCACCTTCGCGCTGAGCGCCGGCGACGGGGCGGGGACGCTCGCCCTGCTCGCCGCGGCTGCCGCTGCCGGGCTTGCGATCGGGGTTCCGGGCTACCGCGTTACGGGTGACCTCGAGTGGCTTCTGGTACCGCTGGCGATCCAAGCCCTCGGACTGATCGCGGCGATCGTTGCGGCCATCTCCTTGCCTGCCTGGGTGCGGGTGTTCCGCAACGCCGGTCGGTCCGTGGGTGCGGGCTATGCGATCGCGGCCATTCTCGGCGGTGCTCTGACCTTCATCACGCCCCTCGTCATGCTCGACCACGGTGCCGGATGGTTCGCGGGTGCTGCCCTCGTGGGGCCGGTGCTGGGCGCGCTCCTTTTCGTCGTGCCGCGCCGGTTCGCGGGGCGCGCGGGTGGCGGGGATGGGATGCTCGCGGGCGCAGCCGTGGCCCTGCTGACGGGCGTCGCGATTACGGTTGCCTACAGCCTCGGTCGTCAGGCGGAGATCGACGGGCTCCGCGCCGATTACGCCGCACTCTACGGCGTCGCGCTCGCGACTGTAGGAGCGCTGGCGTCGGCCCCCTATCTGAGCGCCCTCAGCTGGTTCGGCGTCGCCACCTCGAGCGCGGTCGCGCTCGCGGAGCGGGTGCGACGAGAAGCACCGGATCGACCGGAAGCGCCACTCCCGCTGGGCCCGCTGCGAACAGCGGGCAAGCACGCGATGGCGCCTGCCTGGAGCCATGCACTCGCCTGGACCGCGCTCGTGGGTGTCGTCTCTGTCGTCGCCTTGCTTCTCGCGGTTCGCGCCGAATTCGGCCGGCTCGCCGAGTCCGAGGCTGATCTCCCGCGGTACGCCACGCTTAGCGCCGATCTCGGGATCGTGCCGGAGTTTGCGGAGTTCGAGTCAGCTGTGGCCCAAGAGCTGCGTACCTATCGCAACCTGCTCGAGTTCGCGGGCGTGAGCGCCGCCGATCGTCCCGACCTCATGCTCGCCGACGACAGCGAGGCGCGTCGCCTGCTCGCGCTACGAGCGGCCGCGGGCGAGGTGACGGCCGACCTCGGCGCAATCGGTGGCGGGCCCCTGCCCTTCCCCTCGCTCCCCCCGCTGCGTCTCGACAGCATCACCGCGATCGGGGCCCTGCTCGGCCTCGTGACCGTCTTCGGGGCGCTCGGCCTCGTGAGCCGGCGCCGGGGCGGAGATGGCCCGGAAGGACGTCTCCCTGCGATCGTTCGTAGCGTGGCGGCGCTCCTGCTCATCGCCGCCCTCCCGCTAGCGGCAGCCCTCCTGGCCCGTCCCTTGGGCGGCGCGAACGCGGGCTGGGAGGTTGGCGCGGGGGTCGCGATCGCTAGCCTGATCGCCGCCTGGGCGCTGCTCGCAGGCCAAACGGACTGGGGCGGAACGCTCCCTCCGGGGGCCGAGGCCGTCACCCAACGGCGAGCAGCAGCAGCGGGGGTGGGGCTCTCGCTTGCTGTTTTCCTCACGACGACGATGGCGCTGGTGGCCCCGGCCTTCATTGCTACGCGGTAGGCCACCCGGTAGAGGGTGCCTCGTCTCGGGGAAGACCCTAATCCTTGTGAAGAGCTTCGCAATCGGCTTGACAGGCCGAGAAACGGCCTGATAGCGTCCGCCCAAGCTCATCACAGAGTTTGCGCTCGGTGATCAAGCCGAAATATGTGCAGAGTGCGCCGGGTAGGCGCAGCGGGGGAACCACTTCTGGGGTGAATGGGGCATCTTCCAGCCCCTAGGGCAACCTTCCGCCCGAACCCGTCAGCTAACCCCGTATGCAGTGGAAGGCCTGTCGAGCAGGCCGCTCGTTTCGAGGTCTTTTTCTTACCTCACGGAACTCACGGAGGAGCTCCATGCCCGCGTTGCAAGAGGCCCCGCCGAAGTCGTGCCCCAAGTGCACCGGCTCCATCATTGTGGAGCGGGACTGGCACGGGACGTACGGCAGCTGCATCATGTGCGGCTACGTGCACGAAGTCCTGACCAGCCCCCCAGTGGACTTGGTCGCCGAGGAAGCAGCCCTTCCTCAGCGCCAACGCCGACGGCAACCCTCGCACGGCAAGCTACGCCTGTAACCACAGGCTCAGCGAGACCGTACAGCCCGAAGCCCCCGCCCTTGGCGGGGGCTTCGTTCGTCTCCGGAGCGCACGTGGTCGCGTAGGATGAGCAGCCCCTGAGGGGGTTCAGGCCATGGCCTATATCCGCATCTCCGTCGCCAAGCCACGCCGTGGCGAAGACGCCCGCGTCGAAGAGATCTTCAAGCGCATCAACACCGAGGCGGCCAAGAACGAGGGCTGCCTCGAGACCTACCTCCTTCATCCGCACGACGACAGCGGCGAGGTTGCCCCGTCATGCCGGGCCTCAGCGGCCTCGAAGCGACACGCCAGATCCGGCGGAGCGCGCCCGCGACGAAGGTCGTCATGCTGAGCGGCTTCGTCGATGAGGACCAGCTACTCGAGTCGATCCGCGCGGGCGCCTCTGGCTACATCATGAAGAAGGCCGAACCCGAGGAGCTGATCCTCGCGATCCAGACGGTTCACCGCGGCAATAATCACTACTTCTCCGGGCACCTGAGCGACGGCTTCGACCTCGCCGAGGTCCTCTACCAGGCGAAGCGGCCGGAGCAGCGCACGGGCGTGGACGCGCTCACCCCGCGCGAGCGCGAAGTGCTCCAGCTCATCGCCGAGGGCTATACGAACCAGGAGATCGCGAACGAGCTCTACATCAGCGTGAAGACGGTCGAGGCGCACAAGGCGCACATCATGGCCAAGCTGCACGCACGTAACCGCACCGACCTCATCCGCTATGCCATCCGCAAGGGCATCGTCCGCCTCGAAAGCGTCGAGGAAGCGGAGCGCGCGCTCGACGACCCCGCAGCCAGCGCCGGTTGATTTTGGGGGCGCCACGATAGCTCCCTCGGGACCATCACCGCCGGCTTAGTTGCGCTGGCGACTCCGGCAAAGACACGAGAGGCCCGGGCGAAAGCCCGGGCCTCTCGTTGTCCAGTCGTCGGCGGCGAGGTGCCGAGTCGAGTGGTCCGATCCCCGAGAGCGCAGGGTTGTGGGGAGTACGGGTGCACCCTGCAGGGCCGCATCGGGGCACGGGCGGCGATTCCCCGATAACGAGCGCGCCCCTCCCATTCCACGCTGTCTTGAGCCACGGGAGGCGGCGGCATGATCCTGCTTACCCGCATCGACGGGACTGAGTTCTACCTCAACCCCGATCTCATCGAGACGATGGAAGCGGCGCACGACACGCACATCACGCTCACGACCGAGCACCGCTTCGTGTGCTCGGAATCGCCAGCGGTGATCGTCGATCGCATCGCCGCTTTCCGCCGCAAATCGCTCGTTCCCGTGGCGGCTGCGTAATGGACCTCGCGATCGTCATTGGGCTGACCATCGCGTTCGTCGGGATCATCGGCGGTCTCGTCATGGAGGGCGGTAACCCCGCCTCCCTGATCAACATCCCCGGCTTAATGATCGTCATGCTCCGAAGGGCCGGCGGCTGCTGAGCCCCGGCGCGCTCGTCGGCGGGTTCCACCTGCTCCACATCCTCGAAGAGCCGCCCGAAGACCTCGTGAAAGCGGACGCCTTCACCAACCTTGGCCTCTACGACATGGACGCGAGCACGGAGCGCATCGTGACGGGCGCGAGCGACCCGCTGCAGGCGCTCGCACTCGCGTTCGGCTCACCGGAGTTTGTGCTGACATGAAGAACTCGAACGATTGCCCCCGCATCCTCAACCGTCTCGTGACGCGGCGGAAGTTCTTGGCCGGGCTCGGGGCGACCACCCTCGTGGCGGCCTGCGGTCCGAAGACCGTATCCGTCTACCGGATGGACCCGACGTCGACGCCGGTGCGAAACGTCCAAACCTCGCCCCGGATTCCCGCGGGCACGTTCCCGGGCGCCGCCGACCGTACCCTCGTGGTGCTCGAACTCGGTGGCGGCAACGATAGCCTCGCGACGATCGTGCCCCACGCCGACGAGCGCTACCAGCAACGCCGCTCGAAGACGGCGATCACCGATCCGATCGACCTCGACGGCGCGGTCGGACTGCACCCCAACCTGACGACGATCGCCGACCTCTACAAAGCCGGCAACGTCGCCATCGTCGAGGGCGTTGGCTACTCCCAGCCCGACCTCTCCCACTTCGCGTCCATGCGAATCTGGTGGGACGGCACCGAGACGCCGGACACCACCGGCTGGCTCGGCCGCTACCTGGACGGCAGCGCCGGCTACGACGAGCTCCTCGCCGGGATCACGATCGGTCCCGGCCCGACGCAAGCGATGCTCGGCCAGGGTTCGTTCGTCGTGAACATCGCCGACGCCCGCGGCCTTGCCCCCGACCTCCCCTGGTGGATCGAGGATCCGGACGAACTGCTCGGGGCCTGGGCGGGCTTTGCCCCGCAAAACGTGCCCCTGGCGGAGCTGACCCCGGTGCAACGGGCGATCGGCTCGACGGTCGCAGCGGGCAAGCAGCTCGACGCCGGCCTGCGCCCGCTTCGGGCCGCGCTCGAAGACGAGGACGGCGATTCGATGGGCGAAGAGGGCGAGGAGTCGCTGGTGGCGCAGCTCCGCCTCGCGGCCCAGCTCATCGCCTCGCCCGGCGTTCGCCCGCGGGTGCTCTACGTGCACGGCGTCGGCGATTTCGACACCCACGAGGAGCAGCGCGGGCACCACGACGAGCTGATGCGTCAGCTCGACCGCGGCGTCGCCGAGTTCTTCGCCATTCTGACGAAGGCGGGCGTCGCCGAGCGCGCCGTGCTCACGACGACCTCCGAGTTCGGGCGCCGCGCCGAGGAGAACGGTGGCGGTACTGATCACGGCACCGCCGGCTCGCACTTCGTGATCGGCAGCGCCGTTACCGGGGGGCGTTACGGCGACCCGCCCTCGCTCCGTCGCCTCGATCCGGAGGGCAACCTCATCCACACCGTCGACTTTCGCTCGCTCTACGCGACCGTCCTCGACGGCTGGCTCGGGGTACCCCACCCTGAGATCCTCGGGAAGCAGTACGAGACGCTGCCCATCTTCGCCGCCTGAGGCAGTGCGTACCGGTGCGTGGGGAGCGGCCCCGGCCGCTCTCACACTCACCGCATCTCATTGCGCGCTCAGGTAGGCCTCCGCGAGCCAATCACGGACGGTGTCGTCGAGGTCCTGAGGGCCGCCGAGGTTGACGACGTGGTAGAAGTGGCTCCCCCCTCCCAGCACTTTGCGCGCGAGACGTGGATCCTCGAGCTTGCGCGGGAGCACGAACCCGAGCGCTACCCACTTCTGCATCGGCCGCAGCTGCGCAAAGACGCGGGCGCGCTTGAAGAAGATCCCAACCGACACCGGTTCCGTATGAACGTCTTCGAAGGTATCCATGTGCGCGCGCACCGCTTCGTAGACGGGGCGCTCGTGCGTTGGGCCCGTCGAGAAGTACGCCTCGATCGTCATCGCCGGCGCGCATTCGTGCGATTGCTTCGCTCTCCCGAATTCGCGCCCGCAGTCCGGGCAGGGCCAGCGGGGCACGGTCAGGGCACGGCCCGGCCCGGCGCGCGTTGATCGGCGTCGCGCAGCTTCCTAGCCTCCGGCGAGCGCGTTCGCGGGGGCGCCTGCGGCGCGGCCCGTCCAGCGCCCCGAATCTTCGTCGCCGATGCGGAGCGCGGCGTAGTGGCCTTCGTGGACGGCGCGCTCCATCGGGCGGGGCGCGAGCGCGTCGCCGACGACGAAGACCTCCGCCCCATGCCCTTCGATCTCCTCGGCGAGCGCACGGTTGGCGATGTTGCCCGAGACCATGACGACGCTGTCGGCGGCGTGCTCGTGGTCCTGCTCGGAATCGAGGCTGCGAAGCGTGACGCTGGCGGCGGTCACCTTCGTGAGTTGCGCGCGTGGAACCAGGGTGAACCCGCTGCGGTGGTCGGTCAGGCGCCGGAGCGCGGGGTCACGCATGAGCGCACCGACGGTCATCGGGCCGATGCTCGTGTGCGAGGTCCCGAAGATGACCGCGATGCCCTTCTCGAGCAGGTACTCGGCCACGGCGATGGCCTCGTAGTGCCCGACATCGTCGAAGACGAGCACGGTCTCGCCGAGCTCGGCCTCGTCGCGCATCACCTCCCAGCTCGTGAAGACGTTCGGCCGGTCGAGGCCCTCGACCACGCTTCCGGGGCGAGCCGACTGGAAGCCGTCGCGCCGGGGCGCCGAGCCTGTCGCGACGATCACGGCGTCGGGCTTTTCGGCGTCGATGAGATCGCGATCGACGCGGGTGTTGAGGCGGATATCGACCTCGAGCTTGCGCAGCTGCTCCGCACACCAGTCGATATCCTTGCCGAACTCGTCGCGGGTCGGGGCCCGGCGCGCGAGCCGTACCTGGCCGCCGAGGGCATCGCCTGCGTCGCAGAGCGTGACTTGGTGGCCACGGAGCGCCGCCACGCGCGCGGCTTCGAGGCCGGCGGGACCGCCCCCGACGACCATCACGCGCTTGCTCTCGCCCGCCATCGCGATCTTGTCTTCGCCGAAGCGTAGCTCCTGGCCGGCGCCGACGTTGACGACGCAGCCGAAGCGCATGAGCGGCCCCGTACTGCCGCCGATACAGCCCTGATTGCAGCCTAGGCAGGGCCGCACGTCGGCGACATGGCCCTCCTGCGTCTTGCGCACGATGTCGGGGTCGGCCAGGGTCGCACGGATCATGGAGACCATGTCCGCATCGCCGCGGGCGATGATCGCGTCTGCCTCGGCCAGATTCAGGATGCGCCCTACGACGAAGCTTGGCTTCGTCAGGGCGCGGCTGGCGGGGGCGCTCTGGGGGAGCTCGTAGGCGTGCTCCTCATGCATGCCCCCGATGAGGCGATCGAAGTCGAGGTAGCCGGCGGTGGAGATGCTGAAGAGATCGATCAGCCCCGTCGCTTCGAGGTCGAGTGCGATCTCCTTGCAGTCATCCGGTTCGAGGCCACCGGGCACACCTTCGCGCCCGCTCAGGCGCACGCCGATGATGAAGTCCGGCCCCACCTCCGCCCGGATGGCCGCCGCGACCTCCTTGCCGAAGCGCCGGCGGTTCTCGGCGGAACCGCCGTACTTGTCCGTGCGCCGGTTCGTCGTCGGTGAGAGGAACTGCATGATGAGGAAGCTGTGGCCGTAGTGGATCTCGATCCCGTCGAGGCCACCTTCGTGAGCGCGGCGACCGGCGGCCGCATACGCCGCGATGGTCTCGTCGATCATGCCCTGGCTCATCTCCAAGGGAACGTCGCCCTGGCCTTCGGACATCCGCAGATGGCGGACGCTCGGGATCGCGGAGGGCGCCCAGGGCGGGCTGCCGTCGGCGGGGACGGCGTGGGCGCCGGGGTGGAAGAGCTGTTGCATCATCTTCATGCCGTGGCGATGGGCGGCGCCGGCGAGGCGGGCATAGCCGGGAATCATTGCGTCCGAGTACGCGGGCACGCCCCCCACACCGGCGATGGGGTGGATCGAGGAGGCTTCGAGGATGCTCATGGCCACGCCCCCGCGGGCGCGGGCTTCGTGGTAGGCGATGAGGTCGTCGCTCACCTCGCCGCGGCCGAGTCCGGTTCCGTGTGCCGAGCGCACGACGCGGTTGCGGAACTCGGTCTTGTTCACGGTGATGGGCTGGAAGACGTGGTCGAGGGGCATGGCATAGCCTCCGGGTTGGCGCCGCAATAGTAAGGCCTTCCCGTGGCGCGAACCGCGGTCCCTTCGAGCTCGGCGTGCTCGGCCATCCGGATAGTCGGCTCGCGCGCTATTGCCACCGCGAACGGCCAACGGCTAGTGGCCAGCGGCCAGCGGCCACGCAGCGCCTACTGGCTCGAGTGCCTGACCTCCGCGCCGAGCACGCTCTCCGGCACTCGGATAGCTCGCTGGCGCTCGGACCCCCCCGCACCACCCTACCCGCGCTCGACTGCTGCGCCTCCGCGGCCTGCGGCCGCTGCGGCTCCGCGCTCGCTTGCCGCCGCCGCTACGGATCGCGGCGGCGATCGCCTCGGCCTCACCGGCGTTGTACGCCTCGCGATTCGCGATCGCCCGCGCGACTGACCGTAGAGGCCGGTCGAGGGCTCCCTGGAAGTGGGGGAAGACGTAGCGGGCGAGGAGCTCGTAGCTCTCGCGCATGCGCGCATGCGCGCGGGCGGGGCGAATTCGTTGCCCATCAGGAGCACCCCTCCGAAGCCGCCGTCGCCTCCCACATTCGTTCGAGACCGGCGATCACGTCCTCGGGGCTGCCGAAGAGCGCGCCGCCGTTCTCGACGCTCCACTCCGCGTAGTCCTCCGGAGCCCCTTCGTAATCGAAGGGGCGGTCGAGCGTGCCGCCGATGTAGCCGGCGTCGAATTCGTGCAGGCGCAGGGAGATGTCGCGGCAGGCCTGCGCGCGGCTCTCGGCCACGTGGATGCGCGTCATCACGCGCCAATCGCGGCGATCCATCGCCGGTTGGCCGTGCGCGGCAGCTGCGTCTTCGGCCGTACCCCACGTGCTCTTCAGGCCCTCGCCCAGCGGCCGGAAGCTCGCGCCGGAGAGCACCCCCACGCCGTGCTTCCCGGCGATCGTCGCACCGGAGGGCGAGGAGGTCGTCGCCACGAACACGGGGATGGCCGCCTCGCGGTAGGGTTGGAGCTGGCAGGACGCGTTCTCGAGCTTGAACCAGCCGGGACTGTCGTGGCTCACCTCCTCGCCGCGGAGGAGGCGGAGGATCACGCCGAGGCCCTCGTCGAGGCGGGGGCGGAGCTGGGTCGCGGTTATCCCCAGCTGGGCGGTGTCCGAAGGGAGGGCGCCGGGCCCCACCCCCAACATCACCCGCCCGCGCGTGAGCTGGTCCAGGAGGAGCATGCGCTCTCGCCACCTCGAGCGGCCTCGGCACGGGCGAACTGCGGGCGACGGTGAGGGCCATCCGGCGCAAGATCAGTGCCCTGGGCGGTGATCCCCACGGATTGGCCACGGTCCGGGGATTCGGGTATCTCGCTCTGCCCTAGCAGGCGTGTGGCATCTCGATCTGGGCGCTGAACTGACGCTCGTCGAGACTACTCTGCAGCGTCGCACCCATCCGCCGGGCGAGCTCCTCGCAGAGCTGCGTGCCCAGGGCGAGACCGCGGTGGCGCCGCGCCGTGGCGGCCTGATTGCGAATGCAGACGCTCACCGTGGTGCCGTCGTCCTCGACCAAGATGCTGATCGGCTCGTTGGGATCGCCGTGGTCGATCGCGTTCATGAGAAGGGAGCTCACGAGCGTCTCGAAGTCGGCCTCGTGGCCCCAGACCAGGGCGCGGGCGGCGACGACGCTTGTGGTGAAGTCGAGCGGGACGTCGAGGTCCCCCAAATCGGCGACGATCCCCTCGACGAGGGGCGCGGGCGTATATGCGCACGCCTCCGTGCCCGCTGGAGCAGGTTGAGCGAGTGCGAGCACGCGCGCGGTGGTGCGCAGGAGGCGCTCAGCGGCTCGCATGATCACCTCGCACTGGGCGCGGGCGGTGGCGTCGGGCGAGGCTTCCGCCACGCTTGCCGCGGCCGTTGCCATGAGGCCGAGCGGCGCCCGCAGCTCGTGGTAGGCGAGGGTCATCGAATCAGGCGGCGGTGTGTTCACGACTGCTCAACCCTCCTCCCAGATGGTGCGCCCTAGGTGATCTAATCTACGTTCGCGCAACCATTCCTTGATATCGGCCGAAGGGACGGTTTTCCTAGTGGCCGGGGCCTAGGCGGGAACGCGCAGGCGCTTCAGACGACCACCTAAGGACCGCGCCCTCAGTCCCGCAGGATCTCGCGGAGCGCGGCGCAGACCTCGTCAACCTCTGACGGCGTCATCGCCGGGAAGAGCGGCAGGCTGATGGCACCCGCGAAAGCGGCGTCCGCGACGGGGAAGTCGCCCTCGCCCCACAGTTCGAGCCGGCGGAAGGCGCTCAGGTGATGGATCGGGATGAAGTGCACCGACGCCTGGATCCCGCGCTCGGCGAGACCGCGGATGACTTCGTCTCGGGCCACGGGTGCGTTGGGCTCGAGGTGAACGACGAAGAGATGCCAGGCGCTTTCGTTGTCAGGACTGCCCCTTGGAACGCGGAGATGCTCCTCCTCGGCGAGGTGCTCGCAATACCGCTCGACGGCGGCGGCACGCTGCGCCCGGAGCCTCTCGGCTTTGCGCAATTGGCTCCGTCCCAGGGCCGCCGCGGGATCGGGAAGGTTGTCCTTGAAACCGATCTCGGCGACATCGTAGCGCCAGCTCCCGCTGCGGTCGTAGCGGCCCCAGGCGTCCCGCGTCATGCCGTGAAGCGAGAGGCTGCGGACGCGCGCGGCCAGCTCTTCGTCGTTGGTCGTGAGGGCCCCACCTTCGCCCGTCGTCACCGATTTCGTGGCGTAGAAGCTGAAGGCCGTCGCATCGCCGATGGCGCCAACGCGGCGCCCCCGGTAAGCGCTTCCGATCGCATGGGCGGCGTCTTCGAGCACCTTCAGATCACGGCTCTTCGCGATCTCAAGGATCTCGTCCATGGCGCAGGGCTCGCCCCCGAAGTGGACGGGCAGGATCGCCTTCGTCCGGGGTGTCACGGCGCGCCCAATCTGCTCCGGGTCGATGTTCCGATCGGGGCTGCGGATGTCCACGAGGACGGGCCGCGCACCCGTCTGAAGGATCACCGAGACAGTGGAGGAGAAGGTATAGGGGGTCGTGATCACCTCGTCGCCCTCACCGATATCCCAGCCGACGAGCGCGAGGTGCATCGCCGCGGTGCACGAGTTCACCACGACCGCGTGCTCGGCGCCGGTGTAGGCGGCGAGCTCCTCTTCGAACGCGGCCACGTTGGGACCGCTGGTGAGCCAGCCGCCGCGGAGCGTCTCGGTCACCGCGGCGATGTCGTCCTCGTCGACGTCGGGCCGGAAGAAGGGGATGCGCAGCTCCACCATCAGCGGCCTCCCGGGAGCCGCTGCGTGCCCGTCGCGAGCCCCCAAAGAAAGCCGCCGCCGTAGGCGGCGTGCATGGTCGCCGTGGCCGCGAAGACGAGCAGGGGGCGCACATCGTGCTTCGCGCCCGCGCCTCGCGCCGCGGACATCCCGAGGCTGACATAGAAGCCGCCGAGCAACCGCAGCAGCCGCCGGGCCCGACGCCACCGCTTGCCGAGGAGGAGCAGCATTCCTCCCCCCAGGACCATCGCGCTCGGCGCGAAGTGGCGCGCCCGCAGCCGCTGACCGCGCCGGAGCAGCGTCCCTTTCGCCGCGCCATAGCCCGCGTACTGCTCCGCCAGCGCCCGCAGGCTCTCGCGCGGGTAGTAGCTGCTGCGAATGGCCGGATCGAGCACGATGCGGCCCCCCGCCTGGCGCACGCGGGCGTTGTAGCTGTCCTCGTCTGCGCCGTCGACGGTCTCGTCGAAGGGGCCGACCACCTCCCAGACGCGGCGGTGGTAGCAGCCGAACGGCACGGTATCAACCTCACCGCCCTGGTCCGAGTAGCGGAAACGCGCATCGCCGACACCGAAGGGGGACGACATCGCGGCCGCGATCGCGCGCCCCACGAGGCTCTGACCGATGGTCTCGATCGGGCCACCGACACAGGCCGCGCGCATGCGCGCGAGGGCGTGTACAGAAGCGCTTACGAAATCGGGTGCAACCTCGCTGTGGGCGCCGATGATGATCCAGCAATCGCCCTTGGCCACCGCCATACCGGCGTTCAAGCCGCCGACGGTGATGCGCTTGGGGTTGTCCACCACCTCGAGGCGGTGGAAGCGGCTGGGGTAGTCGCGCACCAGCGCGCGCGTGGCATCGTCGCTGCCCCCGTCCGCCACCAGCACTTCGATCAGTCTGGGGCCGTAGTCCTGCTCACTGAGCGAATCGAGGAGGGCCGTGATATGGGTCTCTTCGTTCAGGGTGGGGATCACGATCGAAACGAGCGGGCGTTCGGGAAGCGACAGGTACTCGTCGAGCCGGGGAGGGCCGTCGGAAGGGGTCACGCGGGCACGCTAGGCGGTGACCCGAGAGGGGTCAACGCCCGCGACGATCGCCTCCGCCACGGCCTCGACGCGTGCGACCACGACCTCGCGGGCGTGGTGGCGCTCGACCCAGCGGCGCGTCTCTTCGCCAAGCGCGAGGCGCTCGGCGGGCGCGTCCAGCAGCCGCAGCACGGCCGCCGCGATCGCGCGGCCATCTCCAGCGTTGACGATCGGCGGGGGCTCTGGATAGGCACCACCGTAGCGGAAGCGGGCGACGAGCGGACGGCCACAGGCCATCGCTTCGATCTCGGCCATGCCGACGGCCCCGTGGCGCACCTGCCCGACCACCACCTTGTGCCGCGCGATCAGCGCGGGCAGCTTGTGGCGCGGCTGCGGCTCGACGAGGAGGACGTTCGGCAGCTGCGCGAAGTCGGCGATGTAGGGGCCGCGCGCGAGGGCCGTGATCCGCACCTCCGGCCGCTCCGCAAGGAGGACGCGGCAGGCCTCGAGAAGGTGGGCCGCACCCTTGTTCTCCTCGATCCAGCAGGCGATATAGACATCGTCGCCACCTACCGGGTCAGGAGCCGGAGAGAACAGCGTGGTATCGACGGGATTGGGGAGGAACTCCGCGTCCGACCGGTAGCGGTGCACCGGGCGCCCGAGCTCCGGCGTGGCGTAAAAGACGTGCGCCGCGCCGCTCAGGGCGGGTTTGGTGATCGCTTTTCGCAGCGGCCCGATCGAGCGCACATCGTCCCCGTGGACGTGGAGGATGTACGGAACCTGGGCGAGGCGCCCGAGGACGCCCAGATAGGCGTAGTGGATCTGGGCGAGATCGTAGCGCCCGCGGCGCAGGCGCGCCGCAAGGGCGGCGATCTCCACCGCCCGCAGCGGCGCGATGAACGGCTTCCAGCGATCGTCGAGGCCGCCCCCGCGGAGCGGCGGCTGGAGGAAATCGACCTCGTGCCCGCGCTCCCGGAGGCCGGCCGTGATTTCGCTCGCGACGCTCGCGATGTCATTGACTTGGGCGATGCGCACCGTCAGGCAGCGGCTCGCACACGCCCGACGATCGCTGCCGAGACCTCGTGCACGCGCCCCGCCGCCTGCCCCAACGGGTGGCAGCGCTGGACCCACTCGCGGCCCGCCCGGCCGAGCCGCTCGCGGGCGCCCGCATCGTCGACCAACTGGGCGACGGCGGCGGCGATGTCGCGCCCGTCCACGGCGCGAACGAACGGCGGGAGCTCCGGGTACGCGTCGAACTGGTTGAACCAGCTCACTACGGGCCGGCCGCAGGCGAGCGCTTCGAGTTCGGCCATCCCCGCGATCCCGAAGCGTACCCAGCCAACGACCACCCCATGCCGCGAGATGATCTCCGGCAGGCGGCTGCGAAGCTGACGGTGCAGCAACGTCACGTTGGGCAGTTCGCCGAACGCCGCGGCATACGGCCCCTGGGCGACCGCCGTGATCCGAATCTCCGGCCGTTCCTGGGCGAGGATCCGGCAGGCGGTCAACAGGCGGCCGGCGCCCTTCACCTCTGTGAGGGCGCAACAGATGTACACGTCCCGATGATCACGCGCGGGGGAGAGGGGCCGGAAGACCTCAGTATCGATCGGGTTCGGGAGGAACTCGCCGTCAGGACGCACAGGGAGCACGTAGGGAGCGAGATCGGGCGTGGAATAGAAGACGTGATCGGCGTGGGTCAGGGCTCGCGCAATGAGCGGGCGCGTGACAGCCGTCGCCTCCCGAAGATCGGTTCCGTGGCAGTGCAGGATGAAGGGGAAGCGGCCGAGGACGCCGAGCATGCCGAGGTAGGCATAGTGGATGTGGGCGAGATCGTAGTCGCCGCGTCGGATCGCCCGGATCAGCTGGACCCACTCGAGCGCGCGCGCGGGGCTCACCGTGGGCTTCAGCCAGGGGTGGAGGCGGGCGCCGACGAGCCGCGGCTGGATCAACGTCACGCTGTCGCCGCGCGCGCGCAACCCGGCCCCGATCTCGGAGGCCACGGAAGCGATGTCGTTGATCTCAACGATGCGCATCTCAGCCTCCAGCTTAGGCGTCGCTGCCGTCGCGAACCTGCGAGAGCCACTCGAGGGTGTAGATCGCGATCAGCCCAAATACGAGCGTGACCGCCAGGACGACGGCGATCAGCCCCACGTACGAGCCGGCGAGCCCACCGCTGAAGGTGCGCTCGATTTCGAGCGTACTGTCCGAGCTGCCGATCGCGATCCGGGCGTTGGCGACACGCACAAAGGCCCCCTCCTTGGCGTCGTCGAGACCGCGCACCTCGTCGAGCAGCGAGAGCAATCCGGGGTCGAGCGTTCCATCGGAGAGACCGACGATGCGCTCACTGATGCTCGCAAGCGCGGCCTCCAGGCTCGCCGCCTGGGCAGCGAGCACGGCTTCGCCGTCGCCCGGCTGCACCGTCTCGCCCAGCACGCTCGAGGCCAGCGAGGCGACCGCCGTGTCTGAAAGGCCGCCGGCACGCACCGTCGCGAGCGTTCCTTGCGCCCGCGCAAGCGCGCTGCGCAGCTCGCCTTCCTGCACGTTCAGGGCGTCGAGCGGGCTCGTCCCCTGACCGCTGCGGAAGAGCTCGTCGACGGCCAGACCCTGCACGGCGGCAGCCGCACTGAGTTCGGCGTAAGCCGCCGCGAACTCCGCCTCGGCCGCCTCTGCGACCCGCAGCGTGTTGGCGAGGAAGCGCTTGCGGAAGAGCCCATCGGGCTCTAGGTATTCGCGCTCGAAGATGTCGATGAACGCCTCGCGGAACTTCTCCGCGTCGCCCTTGCTGCGGTCCTTGATCGATATCGTGAGGATGCCGCGGGAAACGCCGGCGGCGACCGAGATCGGCGCCAGCTCAACGTCGAAGCGGGCGTAATCGAGGTCCGCGTCGCCGATCTCGGCGATAACCATCGCCTTGAACTCGGCGTCATCCGTCATCGATTGGGCCTCGAAGATGCGCAGCCCGCGGTCGCCCCCACCGCCCGCGTCGTTGATGACGGTATCGAGCTCGAGCTCGGCCACCGCGTTGGTCTCACCGGCGAAAGCGTTGAAGACGATCGCGACCAGAATACCGAGGAGGAGAAAGGGGAGAAAGACCCAGGCCCGACGCCGAAGGAGGCGGACGTCCTGCTGAAGCCCGCTGGTCCGGGACGACATCTGAACGTATCGTATTTTCGGGGCCGAGACCGGTCAACGAAGCGGTACCCCGAATGCTTCAGATCGTCCTGCTGGTTGCCGTCGACGCGGCCCTGCTCGCGTTCTTTCTGCTGCAGAGAGACCCACGCCTCCTCCTCCCCGCCGTTGTCGTCCTGCTGCCGATCGAGTTCTTCGAGACGCAGACCTTGGGCGCTCTCGGCGAAGGTGGCGCGAGCGGCGCTTTGCGCTCCCTGCTCAATCCTGGCCAGGCGCTGATGGTCGCGACGGTGGTCGTCGCGGTCGTACGCTGGCGCCACGACCCCGCACGGCTCGTCCCCAATTCGAGCTTGGTCCTGCCGGTGAGCGCGCTCCTGCTGCTCCTCCTGCTCGGGGTCGCCTGGTCTGATTCCTTCGTGCCGGCGAACAGCATCCTCATCCTCCCGCTCTACGCCGCCTTTCTCTTCGTCGCCCCGTCCTTCATCGAAGACCGGAGCGACATCGAGCGGCTGATCGTGGCGCTGCTCGCAGCGGCGGCCGTGCTCGCGCTTGTCGCCGTCGCGCAACGTGCGATCGGCGTCTTCAACTGGCGTGACGCACTGATCCAGTCGGACGGCGTGAGCTACCGCGCGAACGCGACCTTCGCCTCACCCAACATCCTCGCGCGCTTCCTCGCGATCGCGATGCCCCTCGGCGCCGCGCTGATCCTCGCCACGGGACCGCGCCGAATCACCCTCTACCTGGCGCCGGCGGTGCTCGCGCTGAGCGCGCTCGCGATCGTCGCGACTGCCTCCCGTTCCGGGTGGATCATGCTCATGCTCACGGGCGTGTTGGTGCTGCTCCTCGCCCCGGTGGCCGCCCAGACGAAGACAAAGCTGTTGACGGCGACCGCCCTGGTCGCAGGCCTCGGAGTAAGCCTCCTGCTCACGCAAGGGGGGGCGGACGCGGAACGTGTGCGCACGATTACGGACAGTGCGAGCGTGCTGGGCCAACGCGAATACCTCATCCGGGCGGGATGGGAGATGTTCAAGGACAGCCCCTTCATCGGGCTCGGCGCGGGCAACTATCAGCACGCGCTCGTGACCTCGTACCTCGACGCCATCCCACCCTGGGCGAGGGTCTCGCTCTCGCACACCTCGCTGGTTTCGGTGCTCGCCGAGCTCGGCATCATCGGCGTGCTCATGTTTGCCTTCGTGGGCGTGCGTCTCGCGGTCACGATGATCCGTACCTACCTCCGGGCCGGCGACCCGTACGGCCGTGTCCTTGTCGCCTGGCTGGCGGCGTCGATCGTCGGCATCGTTCTGCACAGCCAGTCGGAGGGGCGCCTGCTCGACGAGCCCCTTCTGTGGGTGCTGCTCGCGATTGTGATCGCGTTCGAGGTGCGTCCCTCACTGATGTCGAGATAGGGCTCGCTTTCGCTCGCGAGTTCAGAGTTCAACGTTCAGAGTTCAGAGGGGGACCGCCGGGCGCAGCGACCGGAAAAACGGCAAGCGAGCGCGCAGGCGCAGCGGCCGCAGGCAGCGGAGCCGCAGCAGACGAGCGCCGAGCGCAGCGAGCCTAGAATAAGGCCCATGTACACCGTCTTGGCCGGGGGCGTTGGCGCGGCGAGGTTCCTCCAGGGGCTCGCCCAGGTGGTCGATCCGGTGGAGATCTCCGTCATCTCGAACGTCGCCGACGACGTCGAGATGTTCGGGCTGCACGTTTCACCGGACACCGACATCGTCATCTACTCGCTTGCGGGAATCGTGAATCCCGAGACCGGCTGGGGCATCGCGGACGACAGCTTCGCCGTCGTCGATGGCCTCCGCCGCTTCGGCTACGACCGCTGGTTCAACCTGGGCGACCGCGATCTCGCGACGGCTGTGCACCGCACCCGCCTCCTGCGCGAGGGCCGCGCGATGCACGAAATCGTGGCCGAGCTCACCACCGCCTTCGGGATCGCAGCGACCATCCTCCCTGCTACGAACAGCCGCGTAGCGACGCAGATCGTCACCGCCGAAGGCGAGATCGCCTTCCAGGACTACATGGTCCGGCTCGGTACCGAGCCAGAGGTCTCGGGCTTCCGCTTCGCCGGCGCCGCCGAAGCGGCGCCGGCGCCCGGCGTGCTCGACGCGATTGGGAACGCGAGCACGCTGATTCTCGCGCCGAGCAACCCGTTCGTGAGTATCGGCCCGATCCTCGAGATTGCGGGCGTGCGCGAGGCGATCGTTGGGAGCAGGGCGCGGCGGGTGGCGATCAGCCCCATAGTCGGCGACGCCGCGATCAAGGGCCCGGCGGCGAAGATGCTCGCGAGTCTCGGCCACGAGGTCTCAGCCGTGGGCGTGGCCGCTATCTACCGCGAACTTGTCGACGTCATGGTGATCGACGAGCAGGACCGTGCGCTCGCGCCTCGGATCGAGGCGCTCGGCCTTGGCTGTGCAATCACGGACACGATGATGACGAGCGCCGAGCGCAAGGCCGCGCTCGCGCGGGCCACGCTCGCAGCGGCGGGCTGAGGGCTACATCCCCTCCGCATTCGGGTCGGGACCGGGATCGCCGCCGGCGAGGGTCACCTCGACGGTGCTTGCTCCGGGCGGCAGCGGATGCCCCTTCGCTTCCCAGCCCCAGGTGAAGACGACGCGGTGGGGCGGCTCGACGGCGACATATTCGCCCCGGGCGATGTTCTCGTCGTTGATGACGATGCGATAGATGCCGCCCGGGCGCGGGTCGACTGTCGCTTCCTGGCCCTTCCAGCGGGCTACTTTCTCGGGGTCGGTGAAAAAGGCGAAAACGGTCTCCGGCGTGGCCTCGATGTAGACCTCGTTGACGAGCGTCCCGGCGCTCTCCTCAACGGCCACGGTCGACCTTCTGCTGTTCGAACTCGGCTGCGTGCTTGAGCCGGTCCAGGCTGTCCTCCCACATCGCTTCGAGGAACGGGCGGAGTTCGCCCAAGCCCTCGGGGCGGGCCCGGTAGTAGCGGCGGGTGCCGTCGCGGCGCTCCTCGATGAGGCCAGCCTCCTTGAGCACACGCAGGTGCTGGGAGATTGCGGGGCGCGTCACCTCGAATCGCGACGCGATCTCACCGGCCGCCATCTCGCGGTCCCAGACGAGCTGGAGGATGGCCCGCCGGCGGGGCTCGGCGATCGCCTTGAGAGCTGCCTCCATCGCCATAGTGTAAACACCTGCTTACGTAAGTGCGAGCACCGCCAACCGGAAGGTGCGTCCCAACAGCCCTTCGCTCCGAGTCCGTAGCCTCTTGCGCCGATCGGGCTACAGTTCGGAGGTCGGCGCGCTAGCTCCCCAAGGATAGGCGCCGTGGAGGGACCAGTGACGAGAAAGCACTACCTGTAGCTCGGGATCGTCGCGCTCACGGCGTTCGCGCTGATCGCGGTGGCCTGCGGCGGCGACGGCGATGGCGGCGATGGCAGCGGCGACGGCACCCTCAAGACGGTGCAGGACCGCGGCACGTTGAAGTGCGGCGTGAAGGAGTCCCAGCGCGGCTTCGGCTTCCTCGAGCCCGATGGTTCCTACTCGGGCAGCGATGTGGAATTCTGCCGAGCCGTGGCTGCGGCCGTGCTCGGCGACGCCGACGCTGTCGAGTTCGTGCCCGCGAGCGCGGCCGATCGTTTCGAGTTGCTCGATGCAGGCGAAATCGACGTCCTCATTCGTACCACGACCTGGACGTCCAGCCGCGACACGAGCCTCAACGGCTCGTTCGCCCAGATCACCTTCTACGACGGGCAGGGCATCCTGGTCCGTGCCGATTCGGACTTCCAGACCCTCACCGACCTCCAAGGGGCGACGATCTGCGTGACCGGTGGCACCACCACCGAATCGAACCTCGAAGATCGCCTGAGCGCCGCAAACGTGGCCTACACCCCCTCACCTTCGAGAGTGACCCCGAGATCCTCGCCGCCTTCAGCGAAGGCCGCTGCGACGCCTGGACCGCGGATAAGTCGAACCTGGCGGGCCAGCGCGCCGGCTACCCCGAGGAGGACGGTGGGCCGGACGCGGTGCGCATCCTCGGCGTGACGCTTTCGAAGGAGCCGCTCGGCCCCGTCACCCGTGACGGCGACACCAAGTGGTTCGACATCGTCAACTGGACCGTGCTCGGCATGATCGCCGCAGAGGAGCTCGGTCTAAGCAGCGGCAACGTTGCCGCCCAGGCCAGTAGCCCCTCGAGTATCGATATCGCCCGCCTCCTCGGTGTCGGTTTCGACGGCGCGGACGCGTTCCCCTTCGGCGACGCGCTCGGGATCGACAACACCTTCATGCAGGACGTCCTCAGCCAAGTCGGCAACTACGGCGAGGTCTACGAGCGCACGATTACGCCACTCGGGCTCGAGCGAGCGGGGACGCTCAACGCGCTCTGGATCAACGGCGGCCTCCTGTACGCACCGCCGATCAAGTAGGTAGCGCGCGGAGGGCGTGCTCCACGCGGGCTCCAGACTATGGCGGCTCCAGTGACGCGGCTCCAGTGACTATGAATGGGCGCACGGTGGTCACTGGAGCACGCCCATGTCCCTAATAGTCCGCGTGACGGCTTCCGTCACGAGCAGCGTCGGGGCACCGACGCTGCTCGATCTCGAGGTCTACGGCCCTAACGGCGAGCGGTGGTTCCAGCACTGGTCGGGGACGGTCCAAGTGAAGCCCGGGGTCACCGAGATCCTCGTCGGCACGTGGACTCCGCCGCTCACGGCGCCGCTGGGCACCTACGTCGTCAAGGTTGGGGTGTTTTGGCCCGATTGGGGCGGGATGCTGCACTGGAACAACTTCGCCACAAGCTTTGCGTTCGAGGGGCCGTAACGGCGGCCCCATCCTCGCCCCGTGCCGCGATCGGCTCGCCACCCAACTCTCGATGCTGGACCGGGCCCCCCTCCGACGGCTACGGTCTATTCATGCCCAATGACGAAACGTGCGAACACGAATGGCGGCTAACCAGTCGGAGACGGGAAGAGTGCCGCCTTTGCGGGGAGCGGCGCCAGGTGCAGAAGTAGCCTCAGGCCGCGATGCACCGCTTCTTTTCTAGGTGCTCAACCGCTCGAGCGGGCTCACGCGCCCGTGCGCATCGAGCGCGGCTTGCTGGAGTCGCTGCCGTGAGTAGTGACGTACCGTTTCGCTGCTCTTCCCGCCGTCCGACGCTCCGCGCAGCCGAAGCCCGCTCCGGACGCGGCGCTGGGCCAGCTTAGGCGCGTAAGGGAAGCTGGTACCCCCGGCAGGACTCGAACCCACAACCTTCTGGTCCGAAGCCAGACGCTCTATCCATTGAGCTACGGGGGCGCTCGACCACCTTACCCAGCCTCCTCGGACGGCCGCAATTCGATCTGCCGGGACCGCGGCTTTACCGGCCGAACGCGGGCTTTCCGGTGGCCGCCCTACGCTGAGTCTCATGGCCACCGCGAGTGTCGCTCACAGCCTCACCATCGTTTGTGCGTGGTGCGAGCGCGTGCTCGTGCAGGGTGGTGGCGAAGTCTCGCACGGCGTCTGCGAGGCGTGCCTGTCGCAGTTCGAGCGACAACGCGAAGGGCGTGCTAGATAGCTCGCTGTGCCCGGACCCCACCCCCGCCCCACCCGCCCTCGACTGCTGCGGCTGCGCGGCCTGGCGGCCGCTCCGCCTTCGCGCTCGCTTGAAATAGCTTGTTGCGTTCGGACCCCCCCCGCCGCGACCCCACCCGCGCTCGACTGCTGCGGTTCCGCTGCCTGGCGGCCGCTTCGCCTTTGCGCTCGCTTGGTGCCTTAGGACCCCGGGCGGCGGCGGAAGTCTCGAGCGAACTCCCGGCCGAGGCCGGCCGGGCTAAGCTGAGCCGATGGCCGTCCCGTCCCCCTTCATGCAGCGAGCGATCGATGCTGCGCGCGCCGTGCGCGGACACACGAGCCCGAACCCCTGGGTGGGGGCCGTGCTCGTCCGTGACGGGGAGGTGGTGGCGACGGGCGCCACCGCCCCCGATGGTGGGCCCCACGCGGAGGCGAACGTGCTGGCGCAGGCCGAGCCGGGCGACGCGCTCTACGTCACGCTCGAGCCCTGCGCGCCGTTTGAGGGGAAGCGCACGCGGCCTTGCGCCGAGGCGATCCTCGAAGCGGGGGTCGCGCGCGTCGTGGTCGCGCTCCTCGATGCCGAGCCGCGGGTGCGCGGCCGGGGTGTGGCGCTGCTCCGCGCTGGCGGGGTGGCCGTCGATGTCGGCGACGGCGCTGAGGCGGCGATGGAACTGCTGCGGCCCTACCTCAAGCAGCGTGAGACGGGTCACCCGTACGTCATCGCGAAGTTCGCAGCGAGTCTCGACGGCCGCATCGCTACGTCGAGCGGCGATTCCCAGTGGATCACGGGCGAGGCCGCGCGCATGCATGCACACGAGCAGCGCGCCTGGGTCGATGCCGTGCTCGTTGGCAGCGGCACGGTTCTGGCGGACGACCCCGCGCTCACCGCCCGGCCCGCGGGTGAGCTGGCGCAGCGCCAGCCGGTCCGGATCGTGCTCGACGGTCGCGGGCGTATCCCCGCGACGGCGAAGGTTCTCGGCGAGCCGGGCCGGACGATCGTGGCCACCTCGAGCGCAGCGGCTGCCGAGTGGCGGGAGCAGATCGCGGCGGCGGGCGCGCAGATCATCGAGTGCGAGGGCAACGAGGCGGGCGTGAATCTCGACCAGCTCCTGCCCATCCTCGCCGAGCGGGGGATTGTCTCGATCTGGGCGGAAGGTGGCGGCTCCGTGATGGGCTCGCTCCTGGCGGGCGCCCACGTCGACGAGGTCTGGGCCTTCCTCGCGCCCGCTATTATTGGAGGAGACGGTCTGGCCGCGGTCGGCGCCGTGGGCGTCGTCGGTGTGGCTGACGCCATCCGGCTCCGCGAGGCGGTGGTCGAGCGACTCGACGACGACATCCTCGTCCGTGGTTTCGCCGGCGACTGGTCCCCCCAGACGACCTAGCGACCGAACCCAAGGAGCAGGCGATGGCGAACTGGATTGTCGTGACCGGCCCCGAGATCTTCGAAACCACACGCGAGCTGGGATTTGCGCGACACGCCTTCAAGAGCACCCGCAGCAAGATGGTGCGGCGCATCGCCCGGGGCGATGGGCTGATCTTCTACGTCACCGGCAAGAAGCAGTTCGCGGGCGCCGTGCGCGTGACTTCTCCTGTGGTCGAGGAGGGCACGCGCATCTGGCAGAGCAAGAAGAAGCCAGAGGAGATGTACCCCTTCCGCGTTGAGACGGAGCCGCTGGTCGAACTGGACGAGCGGCGCTGGATAGACGCCGAGCCCTACCACGATCGTCTGGAATGGACGCAGAAATGGCCGCGTGAGCACTGGACGCTGGCCTACCAGGGCAACCTCCGCGAGGTCCCCGAGGCCGACTTCGAGCTGCTGCTGCGGGACCTCCAGGAAGCGGCCAAGGGCGCGCCCGCCGAGGCCTAAGCACTCCCATCGCGACGTTTCACCCAGTCTCCAGCGAGGACGGCGTAGCGGAGTTCGTCCGCGCGGGTGCCGTCACGGGCGAGCCGCGCTGAGCGAAGCAGCGCTTCGCGCGTCATGCCCAGCTTCTCCATCACCCGTACCGAAGCGACGTTCCCCACCTCGGTGGTCGCGAACACTTTCGCCAGAGAGAGCGTTTCGAAGCCGTAGTCGATCACAGCGGCCGCGGCCTCGGTGGCGAGGCCCTCGCCCCAAAGGCGGCGGGCAACGCCGTATCCGAGCCCGGTGATGCCCGGCGCCATCACCCGCAGCGATGTCCCGCCGACCACGCGGCCCGCGTGGACGATCGCGAACGAGGGGTTCTCGTCCCAATCGACCAGTATCTGGCTTGCGACGAACAGCTCGGCATGGCGCCGCAGGTAGGGCGAAGGCACGAACGGCGTGTAGCGCGACCACTCCGGATCGTCGGCGTAGGCGAGAACGTCGTCGACATCGACCAGGGAGAACGGCCGCAGAGTCAGGCGTTCCGTCTCGAGGACCGTCGGTTCCGGCAAGCGGCGGCTCCCGGCGCGGCTCTGCGCCTCCGACAATTATTGCCGCGGGTAAAGGCGGTTGGTAGTATCCGCGCCCAAACAGGGGCTGGGGTGGTGGGATGGACGTTCTCCCAAGGTGTCGTCGCTGCGATGACGGCGATCTCGTTCCGCTTTCGGACTTCGGCAGCCAGGGCGCGCCCATCCACTACAAGGCCTGGGCCTGCACGAACCCGGACTGCGGCTACAACATCAAGATCCGGAACGGCGATCTCTACATCGACGAACCGATCAACGATGGCGCCTACCATCAGAGCCGGCGCTAGCGGCTTGCCCCGACCCTTCGTGATAGGCTGACCGGCGATGTCCGAGCACCCAACGAAGGTGTACGCGCCGCTGCATCTCCACGACCTCACGAGCGTCGAGGACGAAGTGCAGCAGAACATCCTCGTGACCAGCGTCGACCAGGTGCTGAACTGGGCGCGGCGGTCGTCGCTCTGGCCCGCGATGTTCGGCCTCGCCTGTTGCGCGATGGAGATGATCGCGACGGCGATGCCCAGGTACGACATCGCGCGCTTCGGCGCGGAGATCTTCCGCGCTTCGCCCCGGCAGGCCGATCTCCTGATCGTCCCCGGGACGGTCACCTGGAAGATGGCGCCCGCGATCCGCCGCGTCTGGCTGCAGATGCCGGAGCCGAAGTGGGCGATCGCGATGGGCGGCTGCGCCACGATGGGCGGGCCCTTCGCCTACGCCTACAGCGTCACCCCGGGCGTGAACGTGCTCCTGCCGGTCGACGTCTACGTGCCCGGCTGCCCGCCGCGGCCCGAGTCGCTTCTGACCGGCCTGATGCTCCTCCAGGACAAGATCAAAGAGGACACGATCGCGAACGGCTGGCAGCGTCGCGACGTCGAGCCCCAGTTCCACCGCTACCTCCCCGACGGCGATCCGATCCGCCGGGAGCTGGAGTCGCTCTGGCCGCCGTACATGGACTACGACAAGCCCCCGACCGACCCCTTCGACGATTGATTTTCAAGCAGGCGCGGGTGCTCGCGGTGCCTGAGTGAGTGCGCGCCCGACCGTTGCGACGCTAGACTTAGATGACGTCTATTGACGCCGGATCGGCAGTTACCGGGGGGTGACCCCACCGCTGGCTTGACCGGTCCAAGAGCGGACTGCCCAGGAGACGAATATGACCAGCCCAGAGTTGGTGATGCCACAGCCCGGACTTGACGAAGCACAAGAGCTGCGGCGGTTCTGGGAGAGCCAGCACGACAGGCTGATCGGCGAGTATCCCGAGCAGTTCGTGGCCGTGAGGGTCGGCGAGGTAATTGCGTCCAATAGTGACCTCGCGATGCTCGTCTACGCTCTCAGAGATATGGGACTCGATCCGCGAACTGATGTCTGGATCGAGTTCATCACGGCGAAGGCGGGCTCACTCCTCCTGTGATCTCCGGGTACTTTCCCGGAGAAGCGCCGCCCCACCCCTACGTCGACGTTGCGGTCCGGATCGGGGAACTCTCGATCGAGTGGGTGCTTGTTCCGTTCGTCGTTGATACGGGCGCTGCGAAGACGAGTATCCACGCACTGGACGCTATCCGTCGGTTGGGCATGAGTCCGGCTGATCTCGACCCGTCGAAGTGGGCATCTTCGATCCAGGGAACGGGCGTCGGCGGAGCCGTAAGGTATCGAACGGCCGCTGCAGAATACGGTTTCCATCACGACGATGGCCGGTGGGAGCTCGTGGACGGCGAGGTTCAGATCGGTGAGCTGGCTTCTCACAACCAAGGCATTCCGTCCCTCCTAGGGTGGGATCTGCTACAGCACTTCCGCCTGGTTACACATGGCCGGGACCGAACAATCGTCCTTGAG
>CAUYXJ010000022.1:0-32220 GCA_963577065.1 Dehalococcoidia bacterium
ATCGCGAGAAGCGATGATCGGTTCTATGCGAATTCCTCAATCAACTCGTCGCTGCTGCGACTCGACCGCGCCGCGACCTCGCGGGCGTTCCAGCGATTGGGGAAGTCCTCCTTCGGGGGCGGCCGGGGAGGCGCTGAGGGGTCGACCAGCGTTCGTGCCCCCCCCCCCCCAAGGCCCCGGGGTACACCCCGGCCTCGCAGAGGCGAGGTGAGCCAGGATCTCGCGGCCGTTCCAGCCGTTCTCGTAGCAGCCCTGCTCGAAGCTCTCCGGTGGCAGCGACCGTAGGGTCGCGACCACCTCCTCGCCGCATGCGCGCAATTCCTTGACCACGAGGTCTCGTTCGTTCTGTATCGCCCAGCCTCCCCGGTGGTGCGGCGACTGTACGCTGCCCAAGCGTCCTTAGCCGCTGACCCCCGGCGGGATGGCGCGCTCGTCCGCGGGGTGGGGTGGGGCGACGCTGACCTCAAGGAGCTCGGCGATGTCGAAGGCCTGGATGGTGCGCGTCTCTTCGTCCGGCTGAACGGCGGGGATGCCGTCCTCGAACATCTGGATGCAGAACGGGCAGGCCGTCGCGACGATGCTCGCGCCGGTGTTGGCGGCCTCGGCCGCGCGCAGATGGTTCACGCGCGTGCCCTGCTCCTCCATCCACATGTTGCCGCCGCCGGCGCCGCAGCACATGCCCTTCTCGCGGCTGCGGGGCATCTCCACAAGCTCCGCGCCGGGGATCTGCTGCAGCACTTCGCGCGGCCCGTCGAAGACGCCGTTGCCGCGGCCGAGGTAGCAGGAGTCGTGGTAGGTAATCGTCTGGCCGCCCATCTCCTTCGGCTTCAACCGGCCCTGCGCCAGCAGGAGCTGGAGGAAGTCGGAGTGGTGCGTGACCTCCCAGCGGCCGTCGAAGTCGGGGTACTCGTTCTTGAAGGTGTTGAAGCAGTGCGGGCAGGCCGTGATCACCCGGCGCACGCCAAGCTCGTTCATCGACTCGACGTTCGACTCGGCCAGCGTGGCGAAGAGGAACTCGTTGCCGAGGCGGCGAGCGGGGTCGCCGGTGCAGGTCTCCTGTTGGCCGAGCACGCCGAAGCTCACGCCGGCCTCGATCAGGAGCCGCACGACCGACTTCGTGATGGGCACGTTCCGCTCGACGAGCGCGCCGGAGCAGCCGACCCAGTACAGGTACTCCTGCGAGCCGTCGAAGATGGGTACGTTCACGCCCTCGTCCCGGAGCTGCTCCATCCAGGTCTCACGCGTGAGCTGCGTGCCCCGCCAGGGATGGCCGCGCTGCTCGATGTTCTGCAGCGCTTCCTGGGCTGTGCCGGGGATGCGCGCCTTCTCCATCACCAGGTAGCGGCGCATGTCCACGATCGTGGGCACGTGCTCGATCATCACCGGGCATTCCTCCACGCAGGCCATGCACGTGCGGCAGGCCCAGAGCGACTCGTCCTTGATGTAGTCGCCCACGAGCTCGCCGTTCGTCGCCTCCGCTGGATCCTTGCCGGCGATGAGCAGCGGGCCCGAGTGGTTCATGTAGGTCTTCAGGTCCTGGACGATCGCCATCGGCGAGAGCGGCTGGCCGGCCGTGTAGGCGGGGCAGGCTTCGGTGCAGCGCCCGCAGCGCACGCAAGTATCGGCATCGAAGAGCTGTTTCCAGGAGAGGTCCTCGACTCTGCCCGCGCCCAGGCTCTTGCCCTCCTCCATCAGCTTCTCGAAATCGCCCATCGGCGCCAGGTAGGCGGCAGCCATCGGGCGTTTGAGGAAGGCGTTCACCGGAGCGAAGACGATGTGCCGGAACTTGGTGAGGGCGAGCAGGCTGAGCAGGCTGAACGCCCCCACGACGTGGATCCACCAGAGAACGACGTGCGTGTCGAGCAGGGCGCTGTCGCTCGCGCCGCCAAGGATCTTCGCCACGAGCCAGCCCACGGGCGACCAGTAGGACCAGTCCGCGTTGCCGCGGGGGATCTCGTCGCCGCCGATGCGCAGTCCTTCCACGAGGAAGCCGGTGAAGAGGACGAAGCCCAGGAGCCCGACAACGATCGCGTCCTCGGACTGGCGGCGGTCCCAGGTGAGCTTGGCCGGCGCTAGGCCGAAGCGACGGAAGACGGCCATCGCGATTCCGACGAGCCCGACGACCCCGAAAACGTCACCGACGAGGCTGTAGGCGAGGTACAACCCGCCTTCGAGGAAGGCGTGCTCGCCGCCTGCACGGAAGATCAGGGGCAGGTAGTCGTCGAGGGCGAGCAGGATGGTGACGAGCGTAAGGACGAGGAAGCTGGAGTAGATGCACCAGTGCATCACGCCCGCGTAACGGTCGTTCTTCACGCGGCTCGTGCCCGCGCCCATCGTGAGCGCGTTCGTGATGCGGGCGCCGAGGTGGTCGAAGACGTTCGCGCTCTTGCCCAAGCGCCAGACCCGGAGGCGCTGCACGAAGGCGCCCACGATCACGGCGACGGCGATGCCGAAGATGAAATACATCACGGCGAAACCGCTGATGTTGAAGAAGACTTCGCGCTGCGCGCCGCCGGTCTGAGCGGTCTCCAGGGCGCCGATGGCGGCCACGATCGCCACCGGGATGGCGATCGCGGAGAGGCTCACGTTGAAACGCGCGCCCTTCGCGCGCGCTTCCTTTCGCGGCTGCTCCTGCGGCGGTTGGGCGGCGCTCATACGTGGTCGTTCGTGGGCGTGCCGTACTTCTCGCGCAGGTCCGTCTTGAGCACCTTGCCCATGGCGTTCCGCGGCAGCTCGTCGACGATGGCGATGTACTGCGGCGCCTTGAACGAGGCGATGCGGGTCTTGCAGTAGGCGGTGACCTCGTCCGGCGTGAGCACCGCTCCCTGCTTGGGCACGAGCACGGCCTTCACGACCTCGCCCCAGTCGACGTCCGGCACGCCGATGACGGCGGCCTCGTCGATCAGGTCGTGGTCTTCGAGGCAGTTCTCGACCTCGCCGGACGAGATGTTCTCGCCGCCGCGGATGATGATGTCCTTCTTGCGGCCGGTGATGAAGAGGTACCCGCCCTCATCCACGCGGCCGACGTCGCCGGTGTGCAGCCAGCCGTCGAGGATGGCCGAACTGGTGGCGTCTTCCTGTTTGTAGTACCCCTTCATGACGCGATCTGAGCGGACGCAGATCTCGCCTTCGTCCCCGGGGTCGAGGAGCGTGTTGCGCTCGTCCATGATGCCGATCTCGACATCGTCCATCGGCCGCCCCACGGAGCGCAGGCGGGCCTCGCGCAGCTCGGTCTCGGTGCTGAGGTCGTGGTCGTCCGGCCCAAGGTAGGTCAGCGTCGAGGTTGATTCGGTCTGGCCGTAGGCGTTCATCAGGCCCACGCCCTGCTGGGGGAAGATGTCGCAGGCTTTGCGTACCACTTCGTACGGCATGGGCGCCGCGCCGTAGGTAATCAGCTGGAGTGTCGTCAGGTCGGTCGCCGCCAGGTCGGGATGTTCCATGATCCGCTTGAGCATCGTGGGCACGACCATCGAGTGCGTGGCGCCTTCGCCGCCCACGGCGGCGAGCCAGGTCTCGGGGGCGAACTGCGGCAGGATGAGCAGCGTGCGCCCGCCCCAGATCGAGGAGAGCATCGCCGTCGCTCCGGCGATATGGAAGAAGGGGACTGAGACGAGCGTCTTGTCGTGCACCTCGGGATCGGCGGGGTTCATCGTGTTCGTGACGTAGGCCGTCATGTCCAGGTAGGTGATCATCACGCCCTTGGGCAGGGCGGTCGTGCCGCTCGTGAAGATCAGGACCGTCGGCTGGTCGTCGTCCACCTCGACCCAGATCTCTTCCTCGGGGGTGCGTGCGATGAGGCCGCGGAAGTCGAGGTAATTCGCCACCTGCGCGTCGTAGCAGACGAAGTTCTCCGTGTGGGTCAGCGTCGGCCGGATGCGATCGACGAGCTCGGTGTAGCGCTCGGAGGTGAAGAGCAGCGATGCCTGGCTCACGTTGAGCATGTGCGTGAGCTCTTCGTCTCGCGAACGGTAGTTCAACGGGACCAGGGTCACCCCCAGCATCGCGCAGGCGTAGTACGTGAGCACGAAGTCGGCGCTGTTCTGGGACATCACCGCGACCTTCTGGCCCTGCTCGACGCCGAGATCGCGGATGGCGTTTGCGAGGCGCGTCACCTGCCCCTGCGTCTCTCCGAAGCTGAGCCGGCGGGCGCTGCCGCCCACCTCCACCAGCGCCTCCCGATCGGGGACGACGGCCGCGGAGATCTGAAGGAATTCGATCGTGTTCATGCTCCCTCCCAGGAGCGCCTAGCGTCGGGTCTAGAGCGAGGCGGATTCTACCGAAAGCCCCCCGGACCGGCGAACCTGCTCCTACGCACCGCAGGCGACCTCGCGGAAGGGCTGTTCGCCCAAGCGCTCGCTGCAGGTGCGATCCTGGAGGTCGACGGTGAGGCGCCCCTCATCGTCTGAGGACGTGGCGTAGCGATCGAGGTTCGCGCCGTCACCATCGATGCGGATCCCGGTCACGTCGTAGAGGGCGCCGTCGCAGCCCGTGAAGAGGAACCGCAGGCCTTTCGCTGCGGGGCTGATACGCGCGTCATGCCGCGCCAGGAGCCCCGCAAGACGCGGGTCCTCGCGCGCGATCGGGGCGACGCGGCACTCCTGCCGCCCCGCTGCGCGGCTCGCATCGTTGAGATCGGCGAGGGCGAGGAACGTGCCCTCGCCCAGACGCACGACATAGAGCCGCTCCTCGGCGACGGACGTCACGCTCCCAAACGCGTACGAAGCGCCGGGGGCGAGCGCGATCGTTCTCGTCTCCGCGCCGGACTCGAGGTAGGTCACGCTGAAGGCTGCCAGCGCGATCGCGCCGATCAGGACCGTCAGTGCGACCGCGCAGCCGAGCGCGATGGGCGGCCGCGCGGGACGCCGCGAGCCGAGTTCGGCCACGGCCCTTCAGGCCACCATCCGCCGACGGGTCGTCATCGTCGCCTCGGGAGCCTCGAGGGCGTGCTCGACGGCGACCTCCACGGCTGCGTCGAGCCGTTCCTCCGTCACGGCCGCGGAGATGAGACCCCAGCGCAGCGCTTCCGCGGTGCCGATGGGCTCGCCCGTGAGGATCAAGTCCGCGGCCGCCCCCGGAGGGATCGTGCGCGGTAGGGTCTGCGTGCCTCCGGCGCTGGGGATGTAGCCGAGAGAGACTTCGGGGAGGCCGAAACGTGTGCCCTCGGCGGCAACGCGCACGTCACAGCAGAGCGGGAGCTCGAGCCCGGCGCCGAAACAGAAACCGTGCATGCGCACCACCAGGGGCAGATCGAGGCCAAGCATCAGGCCCCAGACATCGCGTTCGTGGCGGGCGCGGCGGGCCTCGATCAGGCCCGGCGCGGTCCCGAACTCGGAGATATCGGCGCCGGCGCTGAACGCGCGCCCCTCGCCCCGGAAGAGCACCGTGCGCACGTCCGGGTGGTCCCGGCAGGCGCGCAGGTACTCCCAGAGGAGGTCGCGCATGGCGAGGTTGATCGCGTTCAGGCGGTCGGGGCGGTTCAGCGTAATCGTGGCGACGCCCCGCCCATCGATCGCGAAGAGGACGGGCTCGCTCAGGGCCGCGCCCTAGCTGCGCCAGTCGGGTTTGCGAATGGCGCTCTTCTCACGCAGCGAGATGTTCTTTGCGAAGTCGTCGTTCGCCTTGCGCACCAGATCGTCCAGCTCGTCGCTGCCGATCTTCATCTCGGAGGTGCGCCAGCGCTTGAGCATGGCCTTGTCCTTGGCGGTGAGCTCGGCCTCGCTGGCGATGCGCGTCACCAGTTCGATCAGAAGCTCGTTGATCTCGTCGTCCGCGTAGCTGACTTGAACCATCGTTACCTCCTCACCGTCTCGTAGCGGCCCTTGCTCTTGACGCGCCGGGTCAGCTTCGAATCGAGCGTCGTGTTGAGGCGCCCGTTGAGAGCCTCCGTCAGCGCTTCGAGCTCGGGCGAGCCGTCGGCGTGATCGGAGCGCCATTTCCGGATGGCTTCCTTTCCCTCCAAGGAGATGTCCGCGTTGTCGATGGCCACCGCACTGACGAGCATCATCAGTGACCAGGCCTCGGTCTCTTCCAATAGAACGATCATTCGCTATTCACCTGTGAACTCTGGCGGGCGCTTCTCGAGGAAGGCCCGCACGCCTTCGGCCCGATCTTTGGTCGCTTGGAGGAGCAACGTCAAATCCGTTTCGAAGCGGAGCGCCTGTTCGAGCGGCTGGCTTAACCCCCGCCAGACCGCCTCCTTCGCCAAATGCGTGGCGATCGGGCCGCGTGAGGCGATCGTCTCGGCGAGGGCGCGGGCGGCCGCGCCGGCCTCGCCCTCGGTGGCAACGCGCGAGACAAGCCCGCGCTTCAGCGCCTCAGCGGGGGCCCATCGTTGGGCGCTCGGCAGCTCACGATCGGGCTCGAGCCGCAGGAGCGTGCGCAAGCGCTCTTCGGTCAGGCTGTCGATCTCCGCCGCCAACTCGAGCGACGCCGCCTCCCCGCAGATACGGATATCGCAGCTCAGGGCGAGCGCTGCCAATGCGCCTGCGAGCGCCCCCTCGAACGCGAAGACGACGGGCAGGGGGAAGTCGCGCCAGAGCCAGCGCCCATCGCTCCCCGTCCAGTCCTCGAGATCTGCGCTCGCGGTGGCGTTCACGAGCACCGCCCGGACGGCCGCCGGTTCGACCGCGGCGAGCGCTTCCAGGACCGGCTCTCGCGCAGCGGACCCCGAGATGGTGAGCGACGCGACGTACCCCTCGCGCGCGACCTGGACTGTCATAGGGCACAGCGTAGCGCGCTCACGCGACGGGGGTGGGCGTGGGGGAGCGGGCGTCCCTGGCTGGTCCCGAACGTGGAATCCCGACACCTGGCCGGCGCCGCAGGCGGTCGAGGGCAGGGGCCGATTTCGCGCTCCCCGCAAGCCTCTCATCGATGCGCGGGCGATGGCGCTGGTACCGCTTGGCGGCTCGAACTGCTCGGAGTGGCGCAAGGCTTAGCGGTACGGCCGGAACATCTCGCGGATATCCGCGACGATCTCCCGCGGGACTTCAGCGGCGGCGAAGTGCCCGCCGCGGTCGCGGGCGCGTGTCCAGACGAGGTTGTAGTACTCCTCCGTCCAGCCGCGCCCCTGGGAGGTCATGTCGTGAGCGAGGAAGGTGATGCCCGTGGGCGCCTCCACTATTGGCGTGCGGTCGTGTGAGGGGCGCCAGGGGTTCTTCACGACCTCGGCGTAGTAGCGCGTCGAGGTCACGAAGGCCCCCGTCGCCCAGTACAGCATCATCAGCGTGAGCAGATGGTCTTTCGAGAACGCCTGCTCGACCGCTCGTGGGCCGCGATCGTTGTCGCTCCACCAGTAGCGGCGGTCCAGGATCCAGGCGCAGAGCCCGACGGGCGAGTCGTGCATCGCGTACGAAAGCGTTTGCGGCTCGTTCACCTGCACGACGGCGTGTGCGCTCGTGGGCCGCGGCCGCAGGAGGCTCGTCTCGATGAGGTCGGGGTTTCGTGCTGCCTGCTCGGGCGTCGTCGCCCGCTGGCCGAGCAGTGACGTTCCGCCCGTGTCCGCGAGCACGGTCAGCGGAATCGCGCCGGTGATGTGGATCGCGGTGACCTTGTCCGCGTACTTGTGCCCGAGCTGGGCGGTGATCAGGTTGCCCCAGTCGCCGCCGTGCGCGAAGAAGCGGTCGTAGCCGAGCACCTCGGTCATCAGCTCTGCCCAGATGTCGGCGGTACGCCAGTAATTGATGCCGGGCACGCTGTGAGGCGCGGAGAGGCCGAAGCCCGGGAGCGAGGGCAGGATCACATCGAAGCAGTCGTTGGGGTCGCCGCCGTGGGCGGCGGGGTCGGTGAGCGGCCCGATTAGCTCGTGGAAGTCCCAGAAGCACCAGGGCCAGCCGTGCGAGAGGATCAGGGGCTTCGGGTTCGGCCCCTTGCCCCGCGCGTGGATGAAGTGGATGGGGATGCCCTGGATCTCGGCGCGGTAGTTGTCGAAGGCGTTGATCTCACGCTCGATTGCGCGCCAGTCGTAGTCGTTGATCCAGTAGTCGACGAGCTCGCGCAGGTACTCGCCGTTGACGCCATATCCCCAGTCGTCGTTATTGAAGTCCTGGGGGAAGCGGGCGTTCACGAGGCGTCGGTTGAGATCCTCGAGCAGCTCGTCCGAGAGGCGAACTTCGTAGGTTTCGGCGGCCATCGTGCTCCTCCGGCTACGGGGTCGGGGCAGCCTACCCCACGGCCCCGGGCCCAGCGGGCTGCTGAAGGCGCTCGCTGGGTGACGGCGCCGCTCCCGGCGCAGTAGGCTCAGCGCCTTCGGAAGGAGCGACCCGATGCTGACGAAGCTCGACGAGACCCTCGCCCATCAAGGCCCGACCACCTTCGATCACGCGCTCACCAGCGACCACCGCTTCTTCGACCGCACGGTCTACGGCGTGCATCACGACGGTGAGCTGCAGCTGATCATGGGTCTCGCCGCCTACAAGAATATGAACGTCATGGAAGGCTTCGCCTGCGTTTACGAAGGCGACAAGCAGTACAACCTGCGCCTCTCGCGGGGGCTGCGGCCGCACATCGGAGAGCTCGATTGCGGTCCGCTGAGCATCGAGATCATCGAGCCATGGAAGCAGATCCGGCTCGTGCTCGAGCCCGGCGACTACAACCACTCCTTCGACCTCACTTGCGAGGCCGCCCTGCCCCCCACGGAGGAGGGGCACCACCTCGCGCGCTTCAACGGCCGGCTCACCCAGGACTACGCGCGCTTCGATCAGCTGCTGCGGGTGAACGGCGCCTTCGTCCTCAACGGGGAG
Organism: Dehalococcoidia bacterium; assembly: GCA_963577065.1. Taxonomy (GTDB): domain Bacteria; phylum Chloroflexota; class Dehalococcoidia; order Tepidiformales; family Tepidiformaceae; genus CAUYXJ01. The sequence continues at coordinate 8,739 of CAUYXJ010000022.1, forward strand.
CGCACCGAGGTGCGGGACTGGTACGGCTTCCGCGACCACTCCTGGGGTGTCCGGCCCGGTGTCGGGGGCTTCGAGCCGCAGACCGGCCAGCGCCCGACCGGCGCGGGTTCGCTCTTCATCTGGCTCGCCTTCTCCACCGACGATATGGGCGGCCAATTCCAGATGGCGGGGGACGCCGACGGCAAGCTGATGAACGTCGATGGGTACATCGGCTGGCCCGAGGGCTCAGGCAAGCCCGACCTTCGCGTTGCCAGCGTCGAGCACGACATCTCCTTCGTGCCCGGCAACCGTGTCTTCGACCGCGCCAGGCTGCTCGTGACCACGGAGGATGGGCAGCGGTTCGACATCGAGGCCGATGCTGTCGGCCGGCCTTGGTGCTACAAAGGCACCGGCTACGACTCCGGCTACAACGACGAGCAGGGGCTCGGCGCCTACCGAGGCGAGGAACTGCTCGTTGAGCACGACATCTACGATGTCTCCGCGCCCGAGGAGGTCGGCCTTCCCGACGGGCGCCGCATCCGCCCCGTGCACCGCGAGCAGCCCGCGAAGCTCACTGTGAACGGCCGGCCCGGGTACGGGCACCTGCCCATCATCACGAGGGGACGCGTCTCGCGGTACGGGCTGGAGTAGCGGTGGTCAGTGAGGCCGCGGTCGCCGCCTACCTCGCCGAGCGCCTCGATGCGCCCGTCGTGCTTACCTCGCTGCGGCAGACCTTCCCGGGGATGTCTCGCGAGACCTGGATCGTCGCGGTCGAGGTGGGCGAGGGGGCGGCGAAGGAAACCCGCGACCTCGTGGTGCGCGTCGATCCCCCGAGCGGTGGTGGGGTGCCGGTGCCGCTCAAGGTCGAGTGGGAGGTCTTCCGGCGGCTGTGGGGCTCGCCCGTGCCCGTGGCCGAACCGCTCTGGTACGACGAGGGGATCGACTTTGCGGAGGGGCGCCCACACTTCGTCCGGGTGCTCGTCGATGGCAGCCCCGTCATCCCCGGCCTCCATCGGCCCGGTCCCGAAGGCGATGCCCTGCGGCGGGCCACCGCTTTCGAGCACGCCGAGAAGCTGGCCATCGTGCACACCCTCGACTGGAAGGCGTACGGCTTCGACGAGTTCCTGCCGGCACCGCAGTCGCCCGCGCAGGCCGTGCGCCACGACTTCGACATTTGGAAGCAGCACTGGTTTGATCGCCGCACCGCGCCCTTCCCCGGCGTCACCGAGATCGTCTACTGGCTCGAAGAGCTGATCCCTACCGACTCGCCGCGCATCAGCTTGTTCAAGGGGAACAACGGGCTCAACGAAGAGATCTTCAAGGACGGCAAGATCGTCGCGATGAGCGACTGGGAGCTCGCGGGCCTCGGCGATCCGGCCCAGGACTGGGCCTTCTCCCAGGGCATGCTCGGCCTCTACGACGAAGAGGCGACGCTCGCGCACTACGAAGAAGCGGCCGGTTTCCGGCTCTCCCGCCGCACCCTGGCGTTCTACAAGCTCTTCATGAGGTTCAAGGCCATCGTCTGTCTCAACTCCACCATGGGCGCCTTCATCGATGGCCGCGATCTGCGCGCGGTCCTGCCCTTCATGGGCCTCGGCAGCGTGAAGAACATGGAGTACTCGCTCGGGCCGCTCGTGGGCAAGAGCCTCGACGAGGCGACGGCAATGATGAGCGCGGGCCGCCGAGCGGCCAGGAATCACCGCGAGGAACAGGGGCTGGCATGAAGCCGACGACGAAGCAGATCATCGACGGCATCTCCTGGGTGCTCGACAACCGCGTCGCTCCCGAAGCGACGGAGGCGTGGGCAGCGAGCTCACTGCGCAGCGTCCGCGGGCTCCTCCAGCACCTCTCCGTTCGCGTCGAGCACGAAGGCCCGCTGCTGACCGAGGACAACGCCGATCTGCGCGCACTTCTCAGCGAAGCCGCTGCGCGGCTGGCCGACGGCGGCGAGGCGTGGCGGACGCTCGCCCCCGATGTCCGCGCCGCCCTCGCTCGCGAATGGCGCGACCCCGCTGCCTACCCGACCATCGCCTCACTCGATGAGGAGAACGAGGCGCTGAGCAGCCTCGTGGAGCGCCTCATCCACGCGCTCCACGCCGATGGTCTGGACGATCCCCACCGCCAGGAGACCCACGCCGCCGTTCGCGCCTACCTCGCGCGCCAATCCGAGCGTGAGCGGCCGCTGTACGCCCCAGCGTTCACAGGGCCTCCGTATTAGGGGAGTCGAGCTCGCTGCGCTGGTGGTTATTAGCTCGCTTTCGCTCGGTCGTTCCGGGTTATTAGCTCGCTGGCGCTCGGTCGCTCGACTGCTGCGCTGCGCTCCGCGCTCGCTCCGGTTGCCTGCGGCAACCCGTCTCGGTGGCCGGTCGCTAGGGCTCGCCCCGGTCGCCTGCGGCGACCCGGCGTCGGTGGTGGGTAGCTCGCTAGTGGTTTCGAGGTCGTTCGCGCTCAGCGCTCGCGCGCATCGCGTGATCGCTGGCCAACGGCCGCGGCCTTGTCGCGGCGACGCGCGTTGCGGGCGGCTCGACTGCTGCGCTGCGCTCCGCGCTCGCCCGGTGGTTCCGGGGTCGTTCGCGCTCAGCGCTAGCGCGCGTCGCGCGATCGCTTGCCAACGGCCGGCGCTGTCGCCGCGACGTGCGTTGCGGGCGGCTCGACTGCTGCGCTGCGCACCGCGCTCGCCCGGTGGTTTTGGCGTTGAGCTCGCTTAGCTCGGTCGCTCGACTGCTGCGCTGCGCTCCGCGCTTGCTCCGGTTGCCTGCGGCAACCCGCCTCCGTGGCCGGTCGCTGGGGGTCGCCCCAGTCGCCTGCGGCGACCCCGAGTCGGTGGGTAGCTCGCTAGCGTTTGGTCGCTCGAGTGCCTCGCTGCGCTCAGCGCTCGCTCCGATAGCCCTGGCTACCCGGTAGTGGGCAGCAGCTGTCCCGGGGCTCGGGCCGGGCCCGCTCCCGCGGCGGCTGCAGTACGATCCCGTCTCCCGGGAGGTGGCCATGAAAGTTGGCGGAAGTTACCCCGCGACCTGGCTCGCCGAAGTTGGACCGCAGGCGCGCCGGCTCGAGGAGCTCGGCTACGATTTCGCCGGCACCGGCGAGCTGGCGCACGACCCCATGGTCCTGGCTACGGCCGCGGCGCTCGCGACTGAGCACATCGAGATCGGGACGCTCGCGATCGCCTTTGGTCGCGCGCCGATGGTGTTGGCGATGGGCGCTTGGGATCTGCAGCAGGCCACGGGCGGGCGCTTCTCGCTCAGCCTCGGCAGCCAGGTGAAGGGCCACATCCAGAAGCGCTTCGGGATGCCCTGGACCGCCCCCGCGCCCCGCATGCGGGAGTACATCCGCACGCTTCACGCTATCTGGGACACCTTCGAGAGCGGCGCGAAGCCGGACTACGTGGGCGAGAGCTATCGCTTCACGCTCATGAACCCGATGTTCCAGCCCGGTCCCATCGGCCTCCCCCGCCCCAAGGTGTTTCTCGCTGCCGTGGGAGAGGGGATGACGCGGGTCGCCGGTGAGGTCGCCGACGGCGTCCTGCCCCACGGCTTCACCACCGACAAGTACATGCGCGAGGTCTTCCTGCCAAACGTCGCGAAGGGGCTCGAGCGTGGCGGGCGCACCTGGCAGGACATCGAGATCACCGGCGGTGGCTTCGCCGTCTTCGGCGAAGACGAGTCCGAGATTGAGCAGAAGCTGGACGCTCTGCGCCAACCGATCTCGTTCTACGGCTCGACCCGCAGCTACCACGATGTCTGGCGCGTGCACGGCTGGGAGGAGCTGGGGATGCAGCTCCACTCCCTCTCCCTGCAGGGAGAGTGGGAGGAGATGAAGCGGATCATCCCCGAGGATGTCCTGCACGAGTTCGCTCAGACTTCGACGTACGACGACCTTCCCCGCTTCGTCGCCGACCACCGCGAGTACGCGAGCCGCATCAGCTTCAGCATGCCCACCGAGACCCCGGCGCAGCGGGAGCGGTTCAGCAGCGTCCTGCAGGAGCTCCAGGCGGTGGAGACGGCGCGCGTCCCGCGGGAGCTCGCCCTCGCGAGCGAGCCCGCGTGAGCGCCCCGTCCGCGTGGCCGCGCTGAACCGTGGCCAAGGTCGCCGTCATCGGTGCGGGTGCCGTCGGCTCGTACTACGGTGCCCGTCTCGCGCAGGCCGGGCACGACGTCCGCTTCCTCATGCGCCGCGACTACGAGGCCGTTGCGCAGCGCGGTCTGCGCATCGAATCTCATCGCGGTGACTTCACCCTGCAGCGTCCGGCGATCGCCCGCGATGCGGCCGCGATCGGTCGCGTCGACTGGGTGCTCTGCGGCCTCAAGGCGACCTCGCTCGAGCACGCCCCGGAGCTGATCCGCCCCTGCCTCGGGCCCGAAACCCGCGTCCTCGCCATCATGAACGGGCTCGGCGTCGAGGAGACGCTGGCCCGGTCGCTCGGCACGGAGCGCATCTTCGGCGGCCTCGCCTTCACCTGCCTCAATCGGGGCGAGCCGGGCGTCGTTCACCACTACGACTACGGCCAGGTCACGATCGCCCACCTCGGCGACGACCCCGCCGAGCTTGCGCGCGCCCTCACCCTCTGGGAGGGCGCGAACGCGGAGATCGACACGGCGCCGTCGCTGCTTCAGGCGCGCTGGGAGAAGCTGGTCTGGAACGTGCCCTTCAACGGCCTCACGGTGTCCGCGGGTGGGGTCACCACGGAGGCGATCGTGACCGATCGGGGGCTGCGCCGCGAAGCGGAACTGCTCATGTGCGAGGTGGTCGCGGCTGGGAACGCCGAATTGGCGGCGAACGGCGAGCCCAACCGCATCGAGGGCGAGGCGCTGATCGCGCGCATGTTCGCGCTTACCGATGTGATGGGGCCGTACCGGCCGAGCACGCTGATCGATTTCGTCGAGGGACGCGCCCTCGAGGTCGAGGCCATCTTCGCGGAGCCGGCCCGCCGCGCGCGCGGGCTCGGCGTCGCCGCGCCGCGAATGGAGATGTTGGCGGCGCTCCTCGCGGCTCTCGATCCCGGCCTACCATGAACCCGTGAGCAGCGAGCCCGTCTCCCCCACCCACGCGCGTGATCTCGAGCCCGCGATCAGCGAACGAGGCCGGGCGCTGCTCGCCGCAGTCGAGCCCGAGCGGCTGATCGCCCTGAGCCCCGCCTGGTGGCAGGACCGCCTCATGGAGTGGGCCACCGACGACCCCGAGTTCCGCGTGAAGCTCCTGCGTTTCGTGGACGTGCTCCCGGCCCTCCGGTCGAGTCGCGCGATCGCCGACCACGTGCGCCAGTACTTCCGTGACGACGCGCCTGCGGCCGTGCGCCTGGGCTCGGCGATCGGCAGGCGTAAGATCTTCCGTCCCGTCCTCTCGCGCGTGGTGCGGCAGGGTGTCTTCGCGATGGCCGAGCGCTTCATCGGCGGTGCCAGCCCGGCTGCTGCGCTTCCCCGGCTGCGTGAGCTCGTCGAAGACGGCACCGCCTACACGATCGATCTGCTTGGCGAGGCGACACTCTCCGAGGCCGAGGCGGACGGCTACCGCGACCGCTACTTTGAGGTGTTCCAGGTCCTCGGGAAGAGCCGCGGCTGGGACGCGCCTTCTGACGTTCGCCAGCCGAATGTGTCGATCAAGCTTTCGGCGCTGACTTCGCACTTCGAGCCGGCGGCGCCGGGGGCGACCTACGCCGCCTTGCGCGGGAGGCTGCTGCCGATCCTCGAGTGCGCCCGCGAGGCCGGCGCTTTCGTGAATATCAATATGGAGCAGTACCGCTACAAGGACCTGACGCACACGGTCCTCGAGCAGCTCGTGCGCGAAGAGGGAGTGGCACGCTGGCCCGACTTGGGAATCGTCGTCCAGGCCTACCTGCGCGACGCCGGCGATGACATCGCGCGGATCGAGGGCATCGCGCGCGAGCGTGGCGCCCCGATCACCGTGCGCCTGGTGAAGGGCGCCTATTGGGACGAAGAGACGATCCTCGCCCAGCAGCAGAGCCACCCCGTTCCGGTTTTCGAGGAGAAGGCCGCGACGGACGCGAACTACGAGCGCTGCAGCGGCCTCCTCGTCGAGGCCTACCCCCACCTTCGCCCAGCCTTCGCGAGCCATAACCCGCGCTCGTTGGCGCAGGCGATAGCCGTTGCCGAGGAGGCGCGCATTCCCCGCGCCGAGGTCGAGTTCCAAATGCTCTACGGCATGGCCGAGGGGCTCCGCCGGGCGGTCCAGGCGCAGGGCTACCGCACCCGCGTCTACGTGCCGGCGGGCGAGATCCTCCCCGGAATGGCCTACCTCGTGCGGCGCTTGCTCGAGAACACCTCGAACGAGTCCTGGCTCGTGAACAAGCACGAGCACGGCGACGCCGCGGAGGCCCTGCGGCCGCCGGCCCCGGCCCCGCCCGCCACCCCCGCGCGCCGCCGCCGCTTCCGCAACCACCCCCCCCCCCCCACTGGAGTGGCACCGTCCCGAAGAGCGCAGCGCCATGGCCCAGGCGATCGCGCAGGCGCGCGAATCGTTCGGGGGCGATCACCCCCTCCTCATCGACGGCGAGGCCGTCGAGTCGGACGAGTGGCTCGAGGTGCGTCCGCCGGCGACGCCCTCCGTCCTCATGGGCCGCGCCGCCGCAGCCAAGGCGGAGCACGTGGACCGTGCGGTTCAGGCGGCGCGAGCGGCCTTTCCCGCCTGGCGGGACACATCGGCGCGAGCCCGCGCCCGCGCCCTCCGGCGAGCGGCGAAGCTGATGGACGAGCGCCGCTACGCGCTCGCCGCGACGATGGTCTTCGAAAGCGGCAAGCCCTGGCGTGAGGCCGACGGCGATGTGATCGAGGCGATCGACTTCGTCCGCTACTACGCCGCCGAGGGCGAGCGCCTCGGCCGCGGCATCAACCTCTCCACTGTCCCCGGTGAAGCCAACCACTACTCGTACGAGGGCCGCGGCGTCGTCGGCGTGATCGCACCCTGGAACTTCCCGCTCGCGATCCTCGGGGGCATGACTGCGGCCGCTCTTGCGGGCGGGAACGCGGTCGTCATGAAGCCGGCGCATCAGTCGCCGATCATCGCCGGCTCGCTCGCGCGCATCCTCCACGAGGCGGGCGTGCCTGCGGGTGTGCTCCATTGCCTCCCCGGCCGCGGGCCGGAGGCGGGCCAGGCGCTCGTCGAGCACGCGGGCGTCGACATGATCGCGTTCACCGGCGGCAACGCCGCCGGTGAACGCGATCGCGCGCGCCGCGGCCGTCGTGCGGCCCGGACAGCGCAGGCTCAAGAAGCTGTTGGCCGAGCTCGGCGGGAAGAACGCCATCATCGTCGACGAAGACGCCGACCTCGACCTTGCCGTCGATGGTGCGGTCGGCTCGGCCTTCGGCTACGCCGGCCAGAAGTGCAGCGCGGCGAGCCGCGTCATCGTCGTCGGCGCCACTTACGACGAGTTCCGCTCGCGCCTCGCGGCGGCGGTCGAGAGCTTGCCCGTGGGCGCGCCAGACGACCCCTACACGGTTGTGCCACCGGTCGTTTCCGCGGAGGCCCGCGAGAGGATCGAGGCGTACGTCGCTGTCGGCGCCCGCGAAGGGAAGCTGCTCGCGCGGGGTGCGGTGCCCGCCGGCGAGGGCCACTACGTCGCCCTGCACGTCTTCGAGGAGGTGCCGCCCGAATCTTCGCTCGCTTGTGAGGAGGTGTTCGGGCCGGTCCTCACGCTCTTCCGCGCGAGCGAATTCGAGGAGGCGCTCGATCTCGCACTCGATTCGGCGTTCGCACTCACGGGCGGCCTCTACTCGCGCCACCCGCAGAACATTGCCCGCGCCCGCGAGGCCTTCCGCGTCGGCAACCTCTATCTCAATCGCGGCACGACGGGAGCGATCGTAGGGCGCCAGCCCTTCGCCGGCTTCCACATGTCGGGCACCGGCGACAAGACCGGCGGGCCCGACTACGTGCAGCAGTACACGATCACCCGCGTCGTCACCGAGAACACCATGCGGCGGGGCTTCGCGCCCGAGTGGGAGCCCGGCGCCGAAGGCGGCTAGCGAGGCGGTGCAGGCCGACCGAGCGGTTGGCCGGCGAGAACGTTGCGCTTCATCCACATCGGTGCAGGCGGCAGGGGACCGTGGAAGAAGAACCGCTGCGCGAGCGGGGCGCCTTCGGTAGGGTTACGCCACCGCGCGAAGACGCATCAGGAGACGAACGCCATGGGCCTCGCCGACTTTAACCTCATGGATCCCGAAACGCTCGAGTGTCCCTACCCCTTCTACAAAGCGCTTCACGAGGAAGCGCCCGTCTACATGGTTCCCGCAATGGGCATGGGCGTGGTCAGCACCTACGATCTCATCCAGGAAGTCGTGCACGACCCGGAGACGTACTCGTCCGCGAGGCCGACCGGCCCCGGGACTCCTCCGGGGATGGCCGAGGAAGAGGTCGATCCTGAGATCCAGGAGCTGCAGGCGAAAAGTCTGGGCTCAGCCGCGACCCTCCTCTCCGCGGACCCGCCCTACCACGCGCGCTACCGCTCGCTCGTGAACAAGGCGCTCTCGGCGCGGCGTGTGGCGGGCATGGAGGGCTACGTCCGCGAGCTCGTGACCGAGCTCATCGACGGCTTCATCGACGATGGCAAGGCCGACTTCACGAGCCAGTTCGCGGACGAGCTGCCGATGGCAGTCGTCGCGAACCAGATCGGCGTGCCGCCGGCGGAACTGCGCGACTTCAAGAAGCGCGCGGACCTGGCCATCGGCGGCATCGAGCGCAAGATCACGCCGGAGCAGGAGCTGGAGGTGCTTCGCGCCGGCGTCGAGCTGCAGCAGTACTTTCTCCGCCGCGCGGAAGAGCGCCGTCAGGACCCGCAGGACGACATCCTCACGGTCCTGGCAACGGCCGAGCTCGAGACCGACGACGGCTCTCGCCCCCTGAACGACGACGAGATCCTGAGCATCCTCAACCAGCTCCAGGTCGCGGGCAAAGAGACCACCGCGCACCTCATCGGGAGCGCGATGCTCCTGCTCATCCAGAATCCGGAGCAGCTCGAGGCCGTCCAGAACGACCCGTCCCTGATCGCGAACATGATGGAGGAAGCGCTGCGCGCGGAGTCCCCCGTGCGGGCGCTGTTCCGCACGACCACCCGCGAAACCACCCTCGGTGGCGTCACCATTCCTGAAGCGACCACGCTCATGCTCGTCTACGCGGCCGCGAACCGGGACGTGCGCGAGTTCGCAAATGCGGCCGACTTCGACGTCAAGCGCGAGAACGCCCGCAGCCAGCTCGCCTTCAGCGCGGGACCGCACTACTGCATCGGGTCCGCCCTCGCCCGGCTCGAGATCCGAGTGGCGTTCGAGGAGGTTCTGAAGCGGATGAAGAACTTCCGCCTCGATCCGGCCCACCCCGAGCCACGCCACCAGACGAGCTACATCCTCCGGGGGCTGGAAGAGCTGCACATCACGTTCGAGCCAGCGTAGTTGGCCGTTGGCCCTTGGCCGTTGGCCGTTGGCCGTTGGCCGTTGGCCGTTGGCCCTTGGCCGTTAGCCGTTGGCCGTTGGCCGTTGGCCGTTGGCTCTTGGCTGCGCTCCCCTTCGATCGTGGCGGCTGCCCGTCGCTCCGCCTGGCGGAGCCAAGGAGGCGCGCGCCTTCGTCGAACTCTGAACTCCGTCGCCGCGGATCGTACCGCGCGTGCCCTCGGTCCCTCTCTGAACGCTGAACTCTGAACTACGTCCCCGGCAGCCAGGTGTGGCCCATGTCGAAGTAGTCGGACCAGCGCGCGATCTTGCCCTCGCGGATCACGAACACACCGCAGACGGGCACGTCCCAGCGCTTGCCTTCGACCTCGAAGCTGTCCGTCCGTTCGTTGATGACGACGTCGCCGTTGACGGCCTGGTGGTGCACGACCCAACCGAGGTTCTTGCTGCGGCGCTGCTCCGGCGGAGTATCGCCTCCGCCGAGCAGCGCGACGATGTTCGCCCCGCCCTCGATCGGGTCGAGGGGCACGTTGTGGTAGACGGCGTCATCGGTGAAGTAGGCGGCCATCGCCGCGCCGTCCAGGTAGGGCGCGTCCCACTCCTTCACGAAGCGCATCACCAGGTCGTCGTTCGCACGCTCTCGCTCGTCCATCGCGAAACTCCTCCTCGCTGCTAGAAAGCTCGCTGCGCTCGGACCCCACCCTAAGCCCCCCACCCGCGCTCGACTGCTGCGGCTACGCAGCCCTTGCGGGCTGGCTTCACCTGCGCGCTCGCTAGGGCATCTGCCGCCCGTAGCGATCTTCCCGCGCGCGCCCTCGTCCCTCTTTGAACGCTGAACCTTGAACTCTGAACTCCGTCCCTACCGCGCGTGCCCTCGTCCCCCTCTGAACCCTGAACTTTGAACTCCGTCGCACGAGCTGCGCAACTGAGGGGCGTGTAACCGCGAGACGCGGAGAAGTCCGGGCGGCAAGCGACCGCCACCGCCGGGCCTGCCGGAACGCTACACTCCCGCCATGCCGATCAACTTCGACCTGCCGGCGATGCTTCGCGATGATCATGAGGATGCCACCTACACGGCGCGGCAGCTCGAACCGACGATCGCGCGCTTGCGCGCAGCGGTCGAGGTCGACCTCGCCGGGGCCGAAGCGACGCCCCAACGGCTGGCCGCAGCGTGGACGCGGATCGCGGAGCTGCGCCTCCCGCGGAAGGCCGTGCCCACCGCCATCCTGCGAGAGATCGAGGACCTCGTCGTCCTCTGGGGGAGCCACGGGATTGGCGGGATCGCCGCCCACGCCTACACCCTGCCCTCGGACGAGCGTGAGCGCGAGGCAGTCCGCATCCGGGAGATGCTGGAGGTAGCCGAAGCCGCTGCGACCTCCGCCCCGCCGGGGCCGATCTTCCGCACGGAGTAGCCACGAGCGCGCCGGAGGGGGCACTCCTGGACCCGACCGACCCATCGATCGCGGACACGGAAGCATGGTTCCGGGGGCGGGGCATCCCGCACTTCATCGAGGACTACAGCATTCGGCGCGACATCCTCACGCGCGCCCTGCCCTTCCTCACCCTCGTGCTCCTGCTCGAAGCGTTCCTCGCGCTCAATCCGGATTGGCGCTGGTGGGCGAACACGCTTGCGGTTCTCGGCGGGATTGGCGTCCTCGCGGGGGCCTGGGCCGGCGCGAACTTCCTGCGCGGGCATGATCTCTTCGGCCTCCCTAAACGGGTCGGCTTCACCGAGCTCGTCGTCTTCCTGCTCGTGCCCCCGGCGCTTTCGCTGATCTTCGCGGGAGACTGGGTGAGGGCAGCGCTCACCGGCGCCGCCAACGTCGGCGTTCTCGCCGTCGTGTACGTGACGATCAGCTATGCCCTCCTCCCGATGCTGCGCTGGGCCGGGTGGCGGCTCGCCCACGACCTCGGCGACGTCGTGCGGCTCTTCGCGCGAGCGCTTCCGCTGCTCCTCATCTTCGTCACGTTTCTCTTCGTCAACGCCGAAGTGTGGCGCGTCGCAGGCACGCTCGAGGCGGGCCTGCTGGCGGCGACCGTCGGTCTGTTCGCGCTCGTCGCAGCCGTGTTCGTGATCTTTCGCCTGCCCTCTGAGATCGGCGAACTGCAGCGCTTCGAGAGCCGCGAGCGCGTGGCGGCCCTGGTGCAGGGCACCCCGATCGAGGCCCATGCCGCCGACCTCGGAGCGATCCGGCTCGACGCGCGGCTGAGCTGGCGGCAGTGGACCAACGTCGGCTTGGTCGTGCTCTTCGCGCAGGCGCTGCAGGTGCTCTTCGTGAGCGTGCTCGTGGGCGGCTTCTTTGTCGCCTTCGGCGTGCTCGCCATCGACGTGACCGTGATCGCGGAGTGGACGGGCCGCGAGCCACGCCAATTGCTCGAACTCGACGGGCCGGGCGGGGGCATCGTCTTCACGGGCGAGCTCCTCCGCGTGGTGCTGTTCCTCGCGGCCTTCTCAGGTTTCTACTTCGCCGTCAGCGCTGTCACGAACCGCGAGTACCGTGACGAGTTCTTCGAGGATGTCGTCGGCGAGGTGCGTCAGGCGTTCGCGGTGCGCGCGGTCTACCTGGGTGTGCCGGTCGAGGGCGAGGAGGCCCAGGTGTGACCCCCCCAGCCGTGCTCTTCGACCTCGGCGACGTGATCCTGCGCCAGGACGCGGAGGCGTTCGAGGCCTACGGCCGTGAGCTCGGCTTGCCCCCCGGCCGCTTCCGCGAGGCGGTGCTCGATCCGGGTGACCTGCCCGCAGTGTTAGACGAGGAGACCTGGCTCAGCGCCGTCCGGCGCGTGCTCGAGCCGGAGCTGGGCGCCGGGGTCGAGGGCGCGCTGCGCCGCTGGCTGGAGCTTCCCGTCTTGCTGAACGAAGAGGTCGTGGAACTGGCGCAGTCGCTCGCGCGGGCGAGCGTCACCGTCGCCGTTCTCAGCAACATGGCGAGCCGTCGTGGCTACTCCCTCGCGGAGCGGTTCGGCATCGATGTCCCCTGGGATGATGTCGTGCTCTCGGGCGAGGTTGGCGTCGAGAAGCCCAACCCCGCGATCTTCGCACTCGCGGCGGAGCGCATCGATCGGCCGCTGGCCGCGTGCTTTCTCATCGACGACAACGCGACGAACGTGGCCGCCGCCCGCGCCAGTGGGATGACCGCGTTCCGCTTTGGGGGCGAGGTCCCACCGCTCCGCCGCGCCTTGCGGCGAGCGGGGGTGCCGGCCTAGCGCCGGGAACGAACTACGCCCCGCTGATCTCGCCGAGTTCCGCCCAAGGCCGCGCGCGCGATGGCGTGAAGAACGAGAGCCGAGAACGCGTGGCGCCTGTCACCGGTCCACTACCCGGGCTGTGAACCTGCCTAACCGAGCCTCTCGCGGCTCTGTGCCAGATAGCTTTGAAGGGCTTCTTGCCACTGGTCGACGACGTGAGCCAGAGGCTGGGCACTACTACCGCCAGGGGAACCACCAAGCCGGCGGGAACAAGGGCTATCGAAGAAACCGCCAAAAGAGGACGCGCTTGCGGCTTACGACGCAGGAGCGCGAATCCGGTGACAACTCATATAGCGCCCGCCCCGAAGAAAACGAGGTCGACCATCCACCATCCACCTCCACTTTCAAATAGCCCCGAAGGAGTCCTGCCTTGGAAGAGGGGGATGAGGTTGACGACAACGCGACGAACGTGGCCGCCGCCCGCGCCAGTGGGATGACCGCGTTCCGCTTTGGGGGCGAGGTCCCACCGCTCCGCCGCGCCTTGCGCCGGGTGGGGGTGCCGGCCTAGCGCCGGGAACGAACTACGCCCCGCTGATCTCGCCGAGTTCCGCCCAAGGCCGCGCGCGGCGGGCGTTCCAGTGCGCCACCCAACTATCGGCCACACCCTGGGGGCCGTGGTGGTAGTCGACTTCGAGGGTCACTTCGCCCTCGTCGTTGAACTCGAGCCGGGAGACGCCTTCGAAGGTGATCCCCTTGCCGTAGCTGTCGTTCGCTTCCTTGGCGATCTGGACGTAGGCCATCCAGAGCACACAGACGCCCCGGGCCCTTCCGCGACGGAGAGCTCCTCGACGGGTACGCGGAGCGTGATGCCGACCTTACCGCTGGCCCAGAACTAGCCCGGAACTTACGGATCTCCTCTTTGCCCCGGAGCGGCTCGGCGTGGCTGGCGATGTCACGCATGACCGCGTCGTCAGAGAACCACTGGTCGGGCCCCCAAGGGTCATCGCTGCCCCATCCGCCTGCCTCGAGGAGCTTGCGAGCGGTCTCGAGATCGTTTGGTTCGACCGGCACGGGTGCGCGTTACCCCTCGCGGGGGCCGCCAGGCGAGGCGATCAACGCCTCGCCAGCAGGCTCGAGTTCGAGCGCGTCGCCGTCGCAGGCAGCGGGAACCACCACCGTGTCGTAGGGCCGAAGCGCGAGCGTGCCCTCGTCCCAGGTCACCGCGCCGCGCCCACGAACGAGCGTGATGATCTTGAAGGAGCCGCTACCGCCGACGGCCCTCGACGCTCCCGCGGCCTGCCGTTCCAGCGTGAAGTGCTCGCACCTCACCAGCGGCTCGTCGCCGATCGCTGGCCGATCGGGCACGAGGTCCCGCGGGGGCATGGCGACGTCGCTCGCCCGGCGGAACTTCTCGATGTCCAAGGGGCCGCGGTCGCGACCCCAGTCGTAACCCCGATAGGTAATGTCGGATTGCTGCTGGACCTCGTAGACGAGCGCGCCCGGCCCGAGGGCGTGGGGCGCGCGCGCCGGCAGGAGGAGCGTCCCGCCGGGTTCGAGCGGGTAGTGGCCGAGGCAGGAGGGCAGCTGGTCTGTGCCGATAGCGCGTTCGAATTCCTGGGGGCTCACCCGCGTTCCGACGAGCGCCTCGGCATCCGCTTCCGCCTCGAGCACGTGCCAGGCCTCGGTCTTGCCGCGCATACCGGACCCCTCGATCTCGAGCGCAAGTTCGTCGTCGGGGTGGACCTGCACGGAGAGCCAGCCGGCGGTGTCGAGAAGCTTGATCAGGAGGGGGAAGCCGTCGCCGGCCGACGCGCCCTCGCCCAGGAGGGCTTCGGGGTGTTCGGCGGCGAGCTCCCCGAGGGGACGGCCTCCGTGCGGCCCGCTCGCGACGAGGTTCGCTTCGCCCGCGAGCCAAGCCTCGCCGACGCCGGCGCGGCCTTGCAGCCGCGAACCGCCCCAGATGCGCTCGTGGTACCGAGGCGTGAGGGGGAGGGGCGCGGTGGGCGGGTCAGCCATTTCGCGGGAGTGAGTGCGGTGGCAGGGGCGCGGCCCGAACGCTCCACGCGCTCAGGTGCGCGGCCGCTAGGGAGCGCGATTCGCAGGCCGCGAAGGCGGCGGCCGCGAGCGCGAAAAGCGCCAAGCCGGGAAGCGGGGCACCGCCCCCGCGCAGCAGCGCGGCGCCGAGAGCGGCGAGCGCGAGCGCGACCAGCAGCCAGCCCGAGAGCCGGTACGCGGGATGCCATCGCAGCGCCGGGGCCAGCAGCGTTTGCCAGGCCGCGAGCGCGGCGGCCACCAGCAGGCCGATTCGCGCTCCCCAGAGCACCAGTGACTCGAATGTCGAACTCGCCATGACCTGCAGATCGCCGGAGAGCGCGATCAGCTCGAAGCCGGTGAAGTCCAGCCCGGCGAGCGGCCCCGACCCGCGCCACCAGGGCAGGAACAGCGCGCCGAGCGCCAGCGGTCCCACCGCCAGGCGTGCGCCGCGCTCGACTCCCGCGGCGACCCTCGGCCGCATCAATCGGTGGTTCCGATCGTGAGCACGCCACCAGCGCGGGTGACCCCGGCTTCGCTGACGAAGTTCACGATCAGCGCTTCCAGGGCGCGCTCCGCCTCGTCGAGATCGACGGGGATCGTCCCATCGGTGAGCCGCAAAAGGCGGGAGACATCGAAGAAGCCGTACGTTCCCAGGCCAACGCCCAGTGCGTCGACGGCGGTCACGTAACGGTCGAAGCCCGCGAGCGTTGGCCGATCGCCCAGCAAGACGGCTTCCAGGCCCGCGCGCGAGCCGAACGCGACATAATCGCCCGCGAGTGCGAGGCCGAATTCACCTGCTTGGACATCGCCGAAGTAGACGGTCGCGCCGCCGATCTGGCGTTCGGTGACGTTGTCCGCCGTCTTCACGATCGTGTCGAGCACGTCCTGCGCGAGCTGCTCGTTGGAGACCTCGGCGAGGAAGACGAACTCGACGTTGTCCTCGTCGCTGCTGGGGAACCAGACCGCGAGCGCGGACTCGCCGTCGAAGATCGCGATCAGCTCTTCGATGCTTTCCAGCCCCAGCTCTTGCCCTGCAGCCGCGAGCGCCTCGTCGAGGTTCTCGAAATGGCGGCTGTCCTTGATCAGCTCATCGAGCTCGTCACGCGCTTCGGCGATCGATGCCGTCCAGACGCCGGCAAGGTCGAAGGTGGAAACGAAGATCGCGGCTTCAGCGGGCACCATCGCGGCGAAGCGCGAGGTTCGCGGTTGGAGCGCTGGGGCGGCGGGCCCGGCGTCACCGACGCTGGCGGCCTGCAGCTCGAAGGCGTTCCCGGTCGCGCCGATAACGATCGCCATAGGCTTCAACGCCAGCTCGTCGGCGCCGCTCTGGGCGAGCGCCTTCCCGAGCATTCCCGCAAGCGAGTCCTCGAAGAGGGTCCCTGCGTCCACGTAGACGAAGGAGAGGAAGTTCGCGGTCAGTTGGTCACGCAGCTGCTGGAACTCGGCGACGCGGGCAAGGGAGAGGTCGGGGTTCTGGCTGACCTTGATGACGGCAAGCAGGCTGTCTTCGTCCGCGGCGAGGATCAGGTGCTCCTCGATCCGGGCGATGAAAATGTCCCTGTCGCGGTCGGCCTTGAAGTCGACGCCGCGGTAGCTGTCGTCGACGAAGTCGCCGCCGCTCTCGCGAAGAAGGACGCGCTCCGCCCGCTCGGAGTCACGCGTCTGGAGGATGACGGCCCCCTGGAACAGTCCCCGGGCGGGGTCGAGATCGGCGAGGAAGAAGGCGGCGTTTCCGCCCAGGAAGGGCGCGATGTCGTCCTCCCAGTCGAAGTTGCCTTGCTGTTCGACCGAGTCTCGGAGCTGACCCTCGGGGTCTTCCTCGCCCAGCCGCTCGATCAATGCGAAGGCGTCGATCCACTGGGTCGAGGCGAGATCGGTGTTGAGGGCGATGTAGACACCCGCGTCCGCGGGCACGAGCTCTGCGGTGGTGAGGTCGATCTCGTCGGCGCTGCTCGACGTCAGGAAGAGGCCGCCAACGACAACGGCGGCGACAACAGCCAGACCTACGGTGATGAGCGCGCCGTACTGGCGCCTCGGCATGATCGACATCCACACACCTCGAGGTGGGAGCGTTCACCGCTCCCCTTCCACTATGGCAAGCGCGTTTCGTGGGGGGAAGCGGGGCCTCCCCGCGCGCGGTGGAGATTGCGGGAAGATTCGCGGGCGGCATAGTGCGGCCTCGCCCGCTAGATCCGGCTTAGGAGGCGCAAGTCCTCGATCTCTCAGGAAGGGTCGCGTTCGTGACGGGGGCGAGGAGCGGTATCGGTGAGGGCAGCGCCCAAGCGCTGGCGGGCGCGGGAGCCGGCGTCGCCTGCACCGACCTCGACGGCCGCGGCCTCACCTTCCGCGCCATCCCGGACCGCCTGATCGCGCTCCGCGAGCGCGTGCGCGCCGAGGAGGGGGTCCCGGCTGGGGGAGGAGCGCCGCCGGGAGCACGGGTTGTTTTAGCGAAGCCGCCGTCTCGGTCCGAACGAGACCGCGGCCAATCCGCGGCGAAGGCCTTTGCGCTCGTCGAGTGAAGAGTCGGCGGCGAGCGGCAAGGGCTAGATGTCCCCGCCAGCTTCCGGATCAGGAACCTCGAGAACACGGAGAGCTTGTCCGAGCGATGTCCTTGTATCGGCCGGCATGAGGTTCCAGCCGCCTCGCTCGTTGGGCAGAACCCAGAACGTCTCTTTTCTCGCGTTAGCTCCTTCTCCGGGATCTCGGAAGGCGGTTTCGACAACCGGTACGATCGGGTGTGCGCCTCGTGGAAGTCGTCGCCAGCCCACGGCCGCGCTCAAGGCTGCGCTCACGAACTGATTGAGGCTTACGCCTTCGCGAGCCGCTTCCTCTGCCAGACCCTGATGAAGGCTAACCGGCAGGCGGACGACGAAGCGGCCGCTGTGGCTGGACTCGGCACGCGGGGGAGGGATTCTCTTGCCGTGCTCAAGGGCGGTCTCGAACCAGCCTTCCATTGCTTCCTGGATCATCGTGGCCGCTTCCTCGGGTGTGTCGCCTTGAGAGACGCAACCCTTGAGCTCCTCCACCCACACCGCCCACGCGGCATCACCGTCGCCGCTGTCGTCGCGCACCATGCGGACGTGGTATGGGAGTTTCATGTACTCCTCGGCGTTCACTCCTGCACCTCCTCGATCGCTTTCAGGACCTCACGCACGTAGATGCGCTTGACCAGCTTTCGGAACGGCACCACAACGGGGTCGTTGCGGTCCGGGTGGACGTAGATCTCGTGACTTCCTTTCGTGCGGTCGAGCAGGAAGCCAGCAGCTTCGAGTACGGTCCGCAGTTCGGCGGGCTTTACGTCCGTCGCGCTGCGTCGCAACCGCTCCAGCCGCTTGTCCCTCCTCATCCTGAGATGGTATCGGATGCGATGTCAACAATCGATACTGTATGCAGTATCGTCGACTGCTCCCTTGCGTGTCGGCAGGCCGCCATCGTTGCCGCGGTGCCGACCGAAACACCTCCTATCCAGGATCATGAATCGCGAGAGCCGCTCCCTTCGCCTCCTTTGGGGATGTTGGCGATCGTGAAGTTCGAACGGCCACACGAACCCCGTACCGGCGGCCCCTCCCAAGACCGCGCTCGTGCCCGCTGGTAGAGTCCCGGCGTTACGCACCGGAGGTGGCAGCAGTGGTTACCGAGACGCGAGCGGCTCTGAGCGAGGCCGAGATCGAGGAGCTGCGCGGGCGCACGAAGGCCTTCCTCGACGAGCACATCTACCCGAACGAGGCGGCTCTCTCGAAGCACGACGAGGCCGCAGATGCGCTCATGCACGACCTCCAGGCGCGCACGAAGGCCATGGGCATGTGGGCGCCCTACATCCCCGCCGAGGCGGGGGGGATGGGCATCGGCTTCATGCCCTACGTCTTTATGAACGAGATCCTCGGGCGCAGCCCCTTCGCGCCGCCCGCCTTCGGGGCGCAAGCGCCGGACTCCGGGAACGCCGAGATCCTCTGGCAGTTCGGCACGCCCGATCAGCGGGAGCGCTGGATGAAGCCGCTCGTCGCGGGCGAGATCACGTCGTGTTTCTCGATGACCGAGCCCGAGGTCTCCGGGTCGGATCCGACGAATCTGCAGACGACGGCCGTGCGCGACGGCGACGAGTGGGTGATCAACGGCCACAAGTGGTTCACGAGCGGCGGGCTCAACGCCTCGGTCGCGATCGTGATGTGTGTGACCGAGCCGGACCAGCCGCCCCACAGCCGCATGAGCCAGATCCTCGTCCCGACCGACAGCCCGGGTTTCGACGTCATCCGCGCGGTCCCGGTGATGGGCGATACCGAAGGTCACCACTGCGAGATCCGCTACAACGACGTGCGCGTGCCCCTCACAAACGTTCTTGGGGAGGCCGGGGGTGGCTTCCGTATCGCCCAGCGTCGCCTCGGGCCGGGGCGTATCCACCACTGCATGCGTTGGCTCGGCCAGAGCCAGCGCGCCTTCGAGCTCATGTGCGACTACTCGCTCACACGTGAGGTCTTCGGCGGCCCGCTCGCCGAGAAGCAGACGATCCAGAACTGGATCGCCGACTCGTACGTCGAGATCCAGGCCGCGCGTCTGCTGACGCTGCGCGCTGCCGAGAAGATCGATAGCGGCGACGAGGCCCGGGTCGAGATTTCCGCGATCAAGTTCTTCGGGGCGAAGGTGCTGCACGATGTTATCGACCGCGCGATCCAGACCCACGGGGCGCGTGGCGTGAGCGGTGACACGCCCCTCGAATCGATGTACCGCGCCGCCCGCAGCGCCCGGATCTACGACGGTCCCGACGAGACCCACCGCATGGTCGTCTCGCGCCGGATTCTGCGCAGCTTCCGCGAGGGCGCGGGCTGGGACTTCGCCGCGCTCTAGCGAGCGTGCTCGAGAGATGTCGGACGACGCTTCCGACGCGCTGATCGACGTTCCCGCGCTGGAGCGATTCCTCGCGGAGCGCGTCCCGCGGGGGGCGGGTGCGCCGCTCACGTGCGAGCGCCACGTCGTCGGCTCCTCGAACGTGACCTACTACGTCAACCGCGGGGCGGATGCGTGGGTGCTGCGCCGCCCGCCCCCCGGCCCCCTCCTCCCCACCGCCCACGATGTCCTCCGCGAGCACCGTTTCCTCGCGGCGCTGCAGGGCCGGGCACGCGTGCCCGCGCCAGTCATCGCCTGCGAGGATGCCGCCGTAATCGGCGCGCCCTTCTATCTCATGGAGCGCAAGTACGGCGAGGTCCTGCGGGAAGCGATTCCCGCGGCGTACGACACAGCCGAAGGGCGTGGGCGGATCGCGGAGGAGCTGGTCCGGGCGCTCGTCGAGCTGCACGCGGTCGATTGGGAGGCGGCGGGGCTGAAGGGCCGCGCATCAGGCTACCTCGAGCGGCAGCTGCGCCGCTGGATCGGGCAGTGGGAGCTCACGCGACCAAAGACCCGCGACCTCCCAGGCCTGGACGAGACCGTCGCTTGGTTACAGGCGCGGCTGCCGCAGGACTCCGGCGCGACGGTCGTCCACGGCGACTACCGCCTCGAGAACGTGATGTTCGCCGCGGACGAGCCCCGTGTCGTCGCGATCTTCGATTGGGAGATGGCCACGATCGGCGATCCCCTCGCGGATCTGGGCTGGCTCCTCTCCTATTGGGGCGACCCCCGCGATCCGCCCGTGCCTCCGGGCTGGGACGAGCCCGCGCTCGTGAGCGCTCGTGACGGTTTCCCCGACCACGCTGAGCTGATCGCGATGTACGAAGCGTTGAGCGGTCGCTCGATGCGCAACGTCGCCTTCTACCACGTGTTCGCGGTCTTCAAGCTGGCAGTCATCCTTGAGGGGCTCTACATGCAGCACCTGCAGGAGACGGGCGCGAACCCCGATAGCGCCCGCTTCGCATGGTTCGTGCCAGTTCTGGTGGGCCGCGCTCAACGCTTGATGGCGGAGGCGGCGGGCGCTTAGGGCGCTACTGGCTCGCCGCCGACCGGACCAGCTCGGTCACGTCTTGGGGATCCCAGGGGCCCAATGCGGCGTAGGTCACCTCGCCCTGCGAGTTCAGGACGACGAAGCCCGGCTGATACTGAACATTGTGCGAGCGGGCAAAGGCACCGCCCTCATCCGTGTCGCGGTCGACGGTGATCAGGTCGACCTCATCGCCGAGCTCCGCTTGTAATTCCTCCCACACGGGGCGGATTCGCTTGCAGTGCGGTCACCAGTCCGTGTGGATCCAGTAGACCTTCGGCTTCGCGGCCGTGACCTGCTGGACCCCATCGGGGTCATCGCCGGCGGGCTCGGTGCTGCCGGCCTCGGGCTCATCAGCCGGCGCGGTAGGTGTTTCCTCGGCCGGGGCGGGTGCGGTCGCCGTCGACGCGTCCCCGCCTTCCGCGGGGCTATTGCTGCCGCTGCAGGCGACGAGGGCCAGCGAGGCAACGATGGCGCCTGCTGCGAGACCGAACCAGCGCATCGCGCCGATCGTCGCGCAAAGCGCCGCAGGGCGCGAGGGGTTCCGGAAAGGCGCAGTCAAGGCGGGGGGCCGGCCACGGTGCCCGCAGGCACCATGCACAATGGCCGGGTGCGAGGAACGCGGCTGGTCGTGGTCATGGTCGCGGCGGCGACGTTTTTCGTGGTCTTCTTTCAGGTCCTGAACATGCTCGGGTAGCACCTCAGCCGAAAGTTACGGCCGATTTACGGCACCAGCGCCAGATCGGCTTGGTGCTGATTGACGCAACGCAAGGCGCCCACGACACTCGGGGATCGAGGAGCCACTTATGCCGCACACTCGCATCCGGCCTCTGACGCTAGCGCTTCTGCTCGGCTCGCTGCTCGTCATCCCCTTGCTTGCGGGGAGGGCGAACGCGGGGATCGATACCGCGCCCAATCCCGCCGCGAGCGAACGGGAGTTCCCCTTCCGCGTGAATACCTCCCTGCTGCCGAACAGCAAGGAGAACACGAACGCGATCGCGCAGAACGATGGCGGCGCGGCAGCGACGATCGTCATGGACTTCTACACGCCTGGGGGCGTCCTTATTGGGGCCGCGAGTCAGGTGTTCACCGACGTGCCCGCGGGCGGCACCCGCACGTTCGTCCAAGCCGTAAACAGTGGCCTCGTGCCCGGCTTCCGCGGGGTCGGTGTGCTCTCCAGCGACCAGCCGATCAACGCCCTTTTGGTACGCGACATCGAGGGGCCGGCCGGGATCAAGTCCTATTCGATCCATAGCGCCACCGCCACCGGCGGCACCACCGTGGCCGTGCCCTTCGTGGCGAACAAGCTCGACGGCATCTTCAACGTGCGTTTCGCGATCGCCAACGTGAGCACCTCGGTCGCCTGCATCACCGTCGAATACGGGTTCGTGCCTGGCTCCGGGTCCGTCGGCGCGGGCGGAAGGGCACCCCTCACCGATAGTGGTCCCGGGGGCTCCGGCTGCGCGATCGGCTACGCCATTCCCGTGGGCGGTCAGCTGACCTTCGCACCGGATACGGTGGACGGCGCGACCGCCATGCCCGCGAGCACCGCGAACACGTTGATGTCCGCCACCATCACCGCAATCACCGGCCGCGTGACGGTCGCCGCCGACGCGTATCGCATGCATCCGAACGGCAAGCAGCTCGCCTCCTACGACGGCTTCGTCGTCGACACCATGGCCTCGACCACCGACGATGTCTCGACCGACGTGATCCTGCCCCTCGGCCTGAAGACCGCTGATGGCTTCTGGAGCCAGTTCCTCTTCTCGAATCCGTGGCCGACGCCTGCGACTGCCACGATCGTGTACACCGGCACGGTCAATGGTGGCGCCACCGAAGTCTTCACCGTCACCGTGACCGTCCCCGCGAACGGGGTCAGCAACCACGGCGTCTATAGCGGCCCAAGCTTCGGCGATGTCATCCCCGTGGGGTTCATCGGCGCCGCGCGCATGACCTCGGACCTGCCCCTCGCCGTCGTGCTCTTCCGCGGAAAGATGACATTCGCCGGGAGCTTCGTCGACGAAGACCTCTATACGGCGGTCAATGGCATCCCCGCCGAGCGAGCCTCGACCACCGCGAAGTTCCCGCTCGTATTCCGGCGCGTCTATAACGCCGGCTCGCTCGACGGCTTCAACAGCTGGGTGAGCGTCTCCGTGGCCGACGGTGGCACGGCGAACGTGACGCTCACGACGGTGAACGACACGACGACGGGCGCTCCCGGCTGCGACGCGGCCGCCACCTACGTGTCGACCTTCACCATCACCGGCTCGTTCATCTTCTTCCAGAACCTGGACGACCCCGCGGTGAATGGCCTCGGTGCCAACCCCGGGTGTCTCTGGGGGGGCATGACCATCGTTAGCGATAGCGGCATCATCGCGATCGCGAACGTGACGAACGACCTGTTGCCCGGAGATAACGACGGGCTCTACAACGGCTTCCAATAGAAGCCGCTCGCGAATGCATCGACGAAGGGCCTTTCGGGGCCCTTCGTCGCGTCTCAGGCACGCGCCGGTACGATAGCGACGATGTCGATCGCGTACGGCGGCGTGATCGCCTTCCTCTTCCGCATCGCGAACCTGGGCGTTGCCCTGGGCACGGTGCTCCTGACCTCGGACCAACTCGGCGACGCTGGGCGGGGCACGTTCGTGCTCGGGGTCACGGTCGTCGGTGTCGCTGCGGCGATGACCGGTGGACTCACCGCTTCCACGGCCTACCAGATCGCGAACCAGGGGCGGCCACCGCTGGGGGTGCTTCTGAACGCCGGTGCCCCCGCGCTGGCGCTGGCCCTCGTGGTCTTCCTGGTGAGTGGCGGGATCGCGGGCGGCGCTTCCGGCGAGCTCTCCGGAATCGCCGTACCCGTGGGCGCGAGCGTCGCTGCCGTGCTCATCCACAGCGTCGTGACCGGTGTGCTGCTCGGACAGGAGGCGTTCGTTCGCTACAACACCGCACTCGTGCTCCCGCCCGCGCTCTCGCTGGTGGCGAT
>CAUYXJ010000023.1:0-32194 GCA_963577065.1 Dehalococcoidia bacterium
CTGCGCGGGCAGGCGTGGCCGGACTCAGGCTACCTAATCGGGGTGGAGCACGAGATGCAGGTCGTGAGCCCGAGCCATCCCGTCGTAGCCGGACTCGGGGTCGGCTTCGCAATTCAGGATGAGCTGTACCTGGCGCCGATCTTCGAAGACGAGATCGAAGTCCTGATGCGGAGCGATTTCGAGTTCACGGAGACGAAGTTCTTCTCGCCGGTGCTGGCAGCGGAGGGGCGCCTGTACGAGCGCGGAGATTGGCATCATCCGCCTGCCAGCAACGCCGTGGTGTGGGCGAAGAACTACCTGAACAGCCCGATCGTCTACATCCAGCCGGGCGACATGCCGGCCTCGTACAAGAATCCGAACTATCGCCGCTTGGTGTCCAACGCGATCGCTTGGGTGGCGACCGACGAAGCGAAGACCTGGGCCAAAGAGCGGCACGCGGCACAGCAGAAGAACCCGGTACCCGAGTGGCCCCAGCCCGGCATCAATCGCGTCCCTGTCACCTGGGAGCCGCGGGTCCATCCTGACACGCCGGAGCGAACCTGCCTCTTCTGCAACAAAGCCGGCGTGGAGCGCTTCACCGCCGTCGGTGAGTGCGAGCTGCACACCGTGTCGGACGGTCAGCGGGCGCTGAGGCGGAAGGGAATAGCCCGGCTCAGCCACCCCCGCCCGAAAGGCGCTGCGCCTCACCAAAAATGTAGCCAAGAATGTAGCCAAGCCGGGCTACTCCCCAGGACCGTGATGGACCTCCGTAGATATAAAACAGCGGAGAAAACGACCCCTTGAACCTAGCCGGTGGGGTTTCCTAAACCATGTGCGCGGGTTCGATTCCCGCCGGGTGCACCAAGAGCCCACGTCGGACATGCAACAGCGCTATGCACTCGGGGCGAGGTTCCACCAGGCACGCTTGGCCCGGCTGTCTTGGGAACTTGATCACGACAACGACGGCGTCGCCTACGAAAGCCTCCCTTAGGGCGGAGCCAAGGCAGAGAGAAGCACCTACCCAAGCCGACCGGCGCACTGGACGAGGCTCCCGAGCACCTTGCCCCGGCCGAAGTCGCGCTGAATCCGCTCCGCCCGCCCGCGCGAGACGGCGCCTCTAGGGCAGCGTCGTCTCGCCCATGAGGTACCGATCGATTCCACGCGCGGCATCGCGGCCCTCGGCGATCGCCCAAACGATGAGCGACTGGCCACGGGTCATGTCGCCGGCCGTGAAGACGCCGGGCACGCTCGTCATCTTGTCCCGGTCGGCAGCGACGTTGCCGCGTTCGGTGAGTTCGACACCGAGCTGTTCGAGCATCCCCGGCCGCTCCGGGCCGAGGAAGCCGAGGGCCAGGAGCACGAGGTCGACCGGCTCCTCGAATTCAGTGCCCGCGATCTCACTCATCGCCATGCGGCCGTCCTCGCCCGGCGCCCACTCGAGGCGCACCCCGTGGAGGGTCGTGAGACGCCCGTTCTCGCCCGAGAAGCTCTTGGTGAGGATGCTGTAGTCGCGCTCGCCGCCCTCCTCGTGGGCGCCGGCGGTCCGAAAGATGTTCGGCCACGTCGGCCAGGGCGTCTCATCGGGGCGCTCGTCCGGCGGGCGCGGCAGGAGCTCCCACTGATTCACGTTCGCGGCACCGTGGCGATGGACGGTCCCCAGGCAGTCAGCACCGGTGTCGCCCCCGCCGAGGATGATGACGCGCTTGCCCGTCGCGGAGATGCGCTCGTCCTCCGGGACGTCGTCGCCAGCGACGACGCGGTTCTGCGGCGGCAGGAACTCCATCGCCAGGTGGATGCCATCGAGCTCGCGGCCGGGGATGGGCAGATCGCGCGAGTGCGTCGCCCCGCCCGACAAGCAGATCGCGTCGAAGTCGGTACGGAGGTCGGCCGCATCCACGTCCACGCCGATATTGACCCCCGGCCGGAAGACGACGCCTTCGGCCTCCATCTGCGCAAGGCGGCGATCGATGATGCGCTTCTCCATCTTGAACTCGGGGATGCCGTAGCGGAGGAGGCCGCCGACGCGGTCATCGCGCTCGAACAGGGTCACGTCGTGCCCCGCCCGGCGCAGCTGTTGGGCGCAGGCGAGGCCGGCGGGGCCCGAGCCGACCACAGCCACGCGCCGCTCCGTGCGATGCTGCGGCGGCTCCGGCTGGATCCAGCCCTCGCGCCAGGCGCGCTCGATGATGCTGACCTCCACCTGCTTGATCGCCACCGGGTCGTCGTTGATCCCGAGCACGCAAGCGGCCTCGCACGGGGCGGGGCAGAGACGCCCGGTGAACTCGGGGAAATTGTTCGTCGCGTGGAGCCGCTCGATCGCGTCGCGCCAATGCCCGCGATACACGAGGTCGTTCCAGTCGGGGATGATATTCCCGAGCGGGCAGCCCTGGTGGCAGAAGGGCACGCCGCAGTCCATGCAGCGCGCCGCCTGCTCATTGAGCTGCTTCGGCGGCATCTCCTCGTAGTATTCGAGCCAATCCGTGAGGCGCTCGGCAACGGGCCGGCGCGGCGGGCCGGCGCGTGCGAATTCGATGAAGCCGGTCGCCTTAGCCACCGGCCGCGCCTACCTGCTCGCGCTGGGCTGCCTCCGCTTCGCGTTGCTCTTCGAGCACGCGGCGATAGTCGAGGGGCATGACCTTCACGAAGCGCGAAGCCGCCGCGGGCCAGTCCTGCAGCAAGCCCTCGGCGACCGTGCTCCCGGTGTACTCGCGATGGCGCTCGAGGAGGCCTCCTACGAGGTCGAAATCGTCGTCTTGGTCGAGCGCCTCGAGGTCAACCATCTCGCGGTTGCAGCGAATCTCGAAGTCGCCCACGTCGTCGAGCACATAGGCGACGCCCCCGCTCATACCCGCGCCGAAGTTGCGGCCCGTGGGGCCGATCACGACCACCCGCCCCCCCGTCATGTATTCGCAGCAGTGATCACCAGTGCCCTCGACGACCGCATGCGCACCGCTGTTGCGAACGCCGAAGCGCTCGCCCGCGACACCGCGGATGAAGGCGGAACCGCTAGTCGCGCCGTAGAGGGCGACGTTGCCGATGATGATGTTGTCCTCGGGCGGGAACGTCGAGGCCGGGGGTGGGGCAGCGACCAGCCGCCCACCGGAGAGGCCCTTGCCGAAGTAGTCGTTCGCGTCACCCGCGAGGAGGAGGGTCATCCCCCTGGGCACGAAGGCACCAAAGCTCTGGCCGGCGGAACCGCTGAAGCGGAAGGTGATCGTGTCGTCCGGCAGCCCGGTGATGCCGTAGCGGCGGGTGACCTCGCTGCCGAGGATCGTGCCGACGACTCGGTTCACGTTGCGGATGGGCACCTCCACATCGACGCGCTCACCGCGTTCGAGCGCTGGGGCCGCGTGCCGGACCAGCTCCTGATCGAGAGCGTGGCGAAGGCCGTGGTCCTGCTCCGCGATGCGTCGGGTCGCAACGTGCTCGGGGACCTGCGGGCGGTAGAGGATGGCGGAGAGGTCGAGGCCCTGGGCCTTGTAGTGATCGACAGCGCGGCGCGCGTCGATCAGATCGCTGCGGCCGACGAGCTCTTCGAGCGAGCGGTAGCCGAGCTCGGCCAGGATCTCGCGCACTTCTTCGGCGATAAACGTGAAGAAGTTGACGACGTGCTCGGCCTTGCCGGTGAACTTCGCCCGAAGCTCCGGGTTCTGCGTCGCCACGCCCACGGGGCAGGTGTCCAGGTGGCAGACGCGCATCATGATGCAGCCCATCACAACCAGCGGCGCCGTGGCGAAGCCGTACTCCTCGGCACCGAGCAGGGCCGCGATCACGACATCGCGCCCGGTCTTCATCTGACCGTCGGTCTGGACAACGATGCGGTCGCGGAGCTTGTTCAGCACGAGCGTCTGCTGGGTCTCGGCGAGGCCGAGCTCCCAGGGAACACCGGCGTGCTTGACCGACGTCAGCGGGCTGGCGCCAGTCCCGCCGTCGTGGCCGCTGATGAGGACCACATCGGACTTCGCCTTGGCCACGCCCGCAGCAATGGTGCCGACGCCCACCTCGGCCACGAGCTTAACGCTGATGCGGGCGCGGGGGTTCGCGTTCTTGAGGTCGTGGATCAGCTGCGCGAGATCTTCGATCGAGTAGATGTCGTGGTGGGGCGGCGGGCTGATGAGGCCCACGCCGGGGGTGGAGTAGCGCACCTCCGCGATCCAGGGCCAGACCTTGTGGCCGGGGAGCTGGCCGCCCTCGCCCGGCTTCGCGCCCTGCGCCATCTTGATCTGGAGCTCGTCCGCGTTCACGAGGTACTCGCTGGTCACACCAAAGCGACCGGAGGCGACCTGCTTGATCGCGCTGCGCCGAAAGTCGCCGTTCTCGTCGGGCGTGAAGCGGCGCGAATCCTCGCCGCCTTCGCCGGTGTTGCTCTTGCCGCCGATGCGGTTCATCGCAATCGCGAGGGTCTCGTGCGCTTCCGCGCCGATCGATCCGAACGACATCGCCCCCGTCGCGAAGCGGGGGAAGATGCTCGTCGCGGGAGCGACCTCGTCGAGCGGAATGGGGTCGCGGTCCGAGCGGAACTCCATCAGACCACGAAGGGTGGCCATCCGCAGCGACTGGTCGTTCACGAGCGTCGTGTACTCGCTGAAAATCTCACGGCGCTTCGTCTTTGTGGCGTGCTGGAGCTTGAAGATCGTGTCGGGGTTGAAGAGGTGGTATTCGCCGCCGTTGCGCCACTGGTACTGGCCACCCCAGCCGACCGCATTGAGCCCGCCGTCACGTTCGGGGTAGGCGCGGGCGTGGTGGGAGAGCATCTCCGCGGCGATCTGCTCCAGGCCGGCGCCCCCGATGCGGGAGATCGTGCCTGAGAAGTAGCGATCGATGAGGTCCTCTTCGAGGCCCACAGCCTCGAAGATCTGAGCCCCGCGATAGCTCTGGATCGTCGAGATGCCCATCTTCGACATCACCTTGACCACGCCCTTCTTGAGCGCCTTCAGGAAGTTCTGCTCGGCCTCGTCCTCCGCAATCTCGGCCTCGATCGAGCCGTCCCCGACCATCGCGCGGATGCTGTCGAGCGCCAGGTAGGGATTGATCGCGCCCGCGCCATAGCCGATCAGGAGCGCGAAGTGGTGCACCTCGCGCGCTTCGCCGGTCTCGACCACGAGACCAACCTTCGTGCGGCGCTTGTTCCGGACGAGATGGTGGTGGAGGCCCGAGGTCGCAAGCAGTGCGGGGATCGGGGCGTGCTCCTCGTCGACATTCCGGTCCGAGAGCACGAGGATGTTGGCGCCCCCGTCGATGGCATCGTCCGCACTCTGGAAGAGCGCTTCCAGCGCGCGCTCCATCCCCCCCGGCCCGTCGGCCGCAGGCATCACCATCGGCAGCTCGGCGGAGCGGAACCGGCCGTCGTCGAGCTGGCGCAGCTGGGCTAGCTCTGCGTTGCTGAGGAACGCCGTGGGCAGGCTGATCATCCGATAGCCGTCGTCGAGCCCCTCCCCCAGGAGGTTGCCTTCGGCCCCGATGAGCGAGTCGACCGACGTAACCAGTTCCTCGCGGATCGCATCCAGCGGCGGGTTCGTCACCTGGGCGAAGAGCTGCTTGAAGTAGTTGTAGAGCGGCTGCGGCCGGTCGGACAGAACCGCGAGGGGCGTGTCGGTGCCCATCGACCCGAGCGCCTCTTGGCCCTGGCGGGCCATCGGTCCGAGGTGATACTTCGCGTCCTCGACCGTGTACCCGAAGGCGATCTGTCGCTCGAGGAGGGCCGCATCCGTGATCGGGGCCGGTGCCTCGACGGGGGCCAGGTCGGCGAGCCGGGTGACGTTACTCTTGAGCCAGCCCGCGTAGTCGTGACTCTGTGCGAGACGCTCCTTCAGCTCCTCATCGCCAATGATGCGCCCCTCCTCGAGGCTAACGAGGAACATGCGCCCCGGCTGGAGGCGGCCCTTCATGAGGACGCGGTCATCCTCGATTGGGAGAACGCCGACCTCCGAGGCCATGATCACCAGGTCGTCCTTCGTGACCACGTAGCGCGAGGGCCGCAGCCCGTTGCGATCGAGGACAGCGCCGATCGTGCGGCCGTCGGTGAAAGCGACGGAGGCGGGGCCGTCCCAGGGCTCCATGAGCAGGCTGTGGTACTCGTAATACGCCTTCTTTTCGGCGCTCATCGTCTCGTGGCCGCTCCAGGCCTCGGGGATGAGCATCATCATCGCGTGCTCGATCGGGCGCCCCGCAAGGGTGAGCATCTCGAGCGCGTTGTCGAGGCAGGCGGTGTCGCTGCCCGCCTCGTCGATGATGGGCAGGATCTTCTGCGGGTCTTGGAAATTCGGTGAGGCGAAGAGGGCCTCGCGCGCGGCCATCCAGTTCTTGTTGCCGCGGAGGGTGTTGATCTCACCGTTATGGGAAATGGCCCGGTAGGGATGCGCCAACTTCCAGCTCGGGAAGGTGTTCGTGCTGAACCGCGAATGGAACATCGCGAGGGCGGAGATCATTCGGCGGTCGCGCAGGTCGGGGTAGTACGCGGCCAGCTGCAGCGCCGTGAGCATCCCCTTATAGACGAGCGTCCGGGCGGAGAGGCTCGAGAAATAGAACGCCTCGGAGTCGCCAATACCGCGGCGCTCGACCTCGTGCTCGAAAAGCTTGCGGATGACGAACAGCCGGCGCTCGAAGTCGTCCTCGCTCTCGACCCAGGTCCCCCGGCCAATCAGGACCTGGTGAACTGTCGGCTCGGCTTCGAGCGACGTCTCCCCGAGCATCGAGTTGTCGGTAGGGACGTCGCGCCAGCCGAGGAGATGCTGGCCCTCACCCCGCACGATTTCCGCCAGCAGGTTCATGGCCATCGCGCGGGCCTGCTCGTCGACGTGGCAGAAGAGCATGCCGACGCCGTAGTGACCGCGCGGCGGCAGGGTGATCCCGAGCTGCGCGCACTCGTGATGGAAGAACTCGTCAGGGGTCTGAACGAGGAGCCCGGCACCATCGCCGGTGTTTACCTCGGCGCCGCTGGCGCCACGGTGGTTGAGGTTCGCCAGCGCAGTCAGCGCATTCTCGATGATCGTGTGCGAGCGCTGCCCCTTGAGGTGCACGAGGAAGCCCACGCCGCAGGAGTCGTGCTCGAGGCGGGGATCGTAGAGCCCCTGCTTCGGGGGCCGGGTATGCGCGGCCATCGAGCGTTCCTTCCTTCATGCACACCATGAGCGGTGCCGCTGGTCGGGCCGCCGTCGGCGGTATATCGCTCCCCTGCCTCGCATCTGCGAGGGCTGCGCCGGCCCGTGCGCTGAGTGAACGGACAGTATAGCGAAGCGAGCGCGGAGACGGAGCGGCCAACGGCCGCGCAAACGGAGGAGTCGAGCGTACCGAAGCGAGCGCGGAGACGGAGCGGCCAAACGGCCGCGCAGACGGAGCAGTCGAGCGCGGCGAATATTCATCTCTGCCGCCGGTGCGCCCGTTCATGGCGTCCACCATGAACGGGCGCACCGGCCGGGTTGCGGGGTTGATCACGCCCCACCGGGCAGCGCTCAGCGCCCCCGATCTAGCGTGAGTCCCGGAGTGGCCTTCATACTGGCTCTATGTCCGACGAAACCGCTGGTGCAATGCCCCTCTGGGACCAGGATTCGCTCGAGGAGATCGTGAGCGCGCGCTCGAGGATTCTCGGGCCAGGAGTGTGGGCGGCGGCCCAACCCGATCCGCGCCCCGTGATCTCCTTTGCCGGGGGGCTCCCCGACGTGCCTTCGCTGCCAAGCGAGGAGCTCCTGCGGGCCACCCATGCCGTGCTCGAGAACGAGCGGCGCGAAGCGCTCCAGTACGGCGGCACGTTCGGGCCCTATCCGCTCCGCGAGGCCATCGCCGAACGCTCGTCGACGATCGAGCGGCTGCCCCTGGCCGTCGAAAACGTGATGGTCACCTCCGGGGCCGCCCACGGCATCGGCGTCGCCTGCGAGGTCCTCCTCGATCCCGGCGACACCGTGCTCGTGGAGAGCCCCACCTTCCCCGGCAGCCTCCGCACGATCCGCTCCTTTGGCGCCGAGATCGAGTCGCTCCCGATGGACGAGGACGGGATTCGCATCGACCTCGTCGAAGCGGCCCTTACCAGGCTCGCCGATCAGGGCAAGCGGGCGAAGCTGCTCTACTGCATCCCCACCCACCAGAACCCCGCGGGCTCGACCCTGCCCCTGGCCCGACGCGAGCGCCTCCTCGGGCTCGCGCGCGAGCATCGCTTCGTTCTGATGGAGGACGACGCCTACGGCGAGCTCTGGTTCGGCGACGAACCGCCGCCCTCCCTGTTCTCGCTCTCCGGCGGCGAGCTCGCGATCAAAGTCGCGACGTTCTCGAAGATCATCGCGACGGGGCTGCGTCTCGGCTGGAACCTGGCGCCGGCGGCGCTCACCGGGCGGATGGCGGCCCTGCGCTACGACATGGGCTCGAGCCCCTACCTGGGCCGGATCGTCGCGGAGATGATCCGGAACGGCGATCTCGACCGCCACATCGAGCGGCTGCGTGAGATCTATGCGCGCAAGCTCGGCCGGGTCTGCGAGGCGCTCGAGCGGCACTGCGCGGATCACATCAGCTACGCGCGTCCGGGCGGCGGCTTCTTCCTTTGGCTCGGCCTGCGCCCCGGCCTCTCCGCCCTCGAGGTCGCCCGCGTCGCGAACGAGAAGGCCGTCATCGTCGGCGCCGGGCCCCACTTCTTCGCCGACGGGAACGTGACCCAGCACTTGCGACTCGCCTTCAGCTACACGCCGGTCGAGGAGATCGAGGAAGGCATCCATCGCCTCGGCGAGGCGCTCAGCGAAGTGGCCGGGCAAACCGCCATCAAGTAGGCTCGGCTGCCCCAGCAGCTGCTGATACCGCCGAGCCCCGAGGGGCTCCGCCGCCGGAGCTTCGCATGCCGTTTGACCCTCGCCACCGCAGCCGCACGCTCGTCGATGGCCCCGATCGCGCGCCCGCGCGCTCGTACTTCAAATCCGTGGGCTTCGACTCCGAGGCGCTGCAGCGACCGCTTGTGATGGTCGCGCACGAGTGGATCGGGACGATGCCCTGCAACCTCAATCAGCGCGCCCTCGCCCAGGAGGTGATGCGTGGGGTCCGGGAGGCTGGGGGCACGCCCATGGAGGTGAACACCATCGCGATCAGTGACGGGATCGCGATGGGCACCGAGGGCATGAAGGCCTCCCTGATCAGTCGAGAGCTGGTCGCCGACAGCATCGAGCTCTGCGGCGTGGGCTACTCCTTCGATGCCGCGGTCGTCATCGTTGGCTGCGACAAGACCATTCCCGGCGGCGTGATGGGCCTTACCCGGCTCGGCATTCCCGGGCTCGTCCTCTATAGCGGCTCCATCGCGCCAGGCGTCTACGAAGGCGAAGACGTGACGATCCAGGACGTCTTCGAGGGCGTCGGGCGCCATGCCGCTGGCGACATGTCCGATGAGGAGCTGACCGCGCTCGAGGATGTCGCCTGCCCGGGCGCTGGAGCCTGCGGCGCCCAGTACACCGCGAACACGATGGCGACGGTGGTCGAGTTCCTCGGCCTCGCGCCGATGGGCAGCGGAACGGTCGGGGCCACCGACGCCCGCAAGAACGGTATCGGGCACGAGGCGGGCAAGCTCGTGATGGACGTGCTCGCCCGCGGACAGCTGCCGGCGGACATCCTCACGCGTGAGGCCTTCGAGAACGGCATCGCCTGCGCGGCCGCCACGGGCGGATCGACGAACGTCGTCCTCCACCTCCTCGCGATGGCGAGGGAGGTCGGCGTGCCCCTTGATATCGACGACTTCGACGAGATCAGCGAACGCACGCCCATCATCGGCGACCTGCGGCCTGGCGGCCGTTACGTCGCCCTCGACATGGACCGCGCGGGCGGCACGCCCCTGCTCGCGCAGCGGCTGCTCGCCGGCGACAAGCTTCACGGCGCGGAGAAAACCGTCACGGGCCGCACCATCGCGGAAGAGGCCGCCGACGCCCAAGAGACGCCGGGGCAGGAGGTCATCGTCACGCTCGACGCGCCGCTCAAGGAGACCGGCGGGCTCGTCATCCTCAAGGGCAACCTCGCGCCCGAGGGCTGCGTAGTGAAGGTCGCCGGCTACGAGCGGATGCAGCATCGCGGCCCCGCGCGCGTCTTCGAGCGCGAGGAGGATGCCTTCGCGGCGGTCTCCGAAGGCCGCATCGAACCGGGCGATGTCGTCGTGATCCGCTACGAAGGGCCGCGCGGCGGGCCGGGCATGCGCGAAATGCTCGGTGTCACTGCGGCGCTCGTGGGCGTGGGCCTCGGCGACTCGGTTGCGCTCCTCACCGACGGGCGCTTCAGCGGCGCGACCCGCGGCCTGATGGCGGGTCACGTCGCCCCCGAAGCGGCCGTCGGCGGCCCCATCGCCGCCCTCCAGGAGGGCGACATGGTCTCCCTCGACATCGAAGCGCGGCGCCTCGACATCGAGATCGACGAAGCCGAGCTCCAGCGCCGCCTCGACGCCTGGCAGCCGCCCGAGCCACATTACAAGCAGGGCGTCTTCGCGAAGTATGCGAACCACGTATCGAGCGCTTCCGAGGGCGCGGTCACAAGCTAACCGCAGCGCAAAACCGCGGCGGGCGGAGAGCGAAACACGGGATGCTGAGAGTGCCCTCTCACAGCGAGAGGAGTCGAACCTGTATCGACCCCAGGGGCCGTTTTGTCTCGCTAGGCCCAGAAATACCGGTTGCCACCCTGCTGAACTCGTGCCGCACCCGCCCATGGAATTGCGCCACTAACGCCGTGGCAAAGCCTCGTTGTGAGCTCCCCAGTGTCCTGCTGACCGACCCAGAACGAACAGTGTGTTCGAACCATCCCCTCTACAACCCGCTCCGGCTGCACGAGCCAAGGGGACCCATCCGGGGGTTCGTTCCGCCGGGGGATCATTGGGAGCCCGACCTGTTGCCGCCTGACCTCATCTCGCCGAACCCTGGCGCATGGTTGCCCTAACCTGGCCCGTGACCGCCCCTTGGTCGTCAGCGGGCCGTGTGACGACTGCGGCGCTCCCTACGCCTCCGACGTCACGGTCGACATTGGGGACGACTTCATCGTGTTGCGGTAGCCGCCGAGGCCCTCTTCCAGACGACCGCGAGCGCTACCGCAGCCCGCTAGCTCTGGTTGCCCAGAGCACACGAGGAGTCAGGACTCGAAGCTCGAAACGACCTCATGACAGACGTTGTAGATCACACGCATCAGGCCACCAATGTCTTCGAACGTGTTCCCTGGCGCCGGTCGCACCAGAGACGGCCGGAATCCCGGTGAAGCGGTGATCTCAAGGTCAACCTGAGCCTTTGTTGGGGGGGCGAGAGAAGGTCCACGTCAACAGCCCGCTCCCCAGTCTCATCTCTCTCCCAGGCCGAAGCCTTGTGACGCGCTGCAGCTGTTTCGCTCCGCTATACGTCAGGTTGAAGCTGAACTTCGTGGGGTAGAAGAGAGTCGGGATGATGGTCCGGTGCTTGTCTGTGTTCGACAGAGACTGGAGGGCCCTGATGGCCCGCCCCGCTGTAGAACGTCGGTACGGCTGGTAGCCCTCAATGAAGCGAAGGGCTTCCTGAGGCACGCCGGGGAGGCGCCCACGGACGTTCCGGCTAGCCTTTCCCGGTCGTTCCCAAAACCCCTGTCGGCCCCAACGTCTCTCGACCATTGGAAACGCAACTCGGCGCTTCCCGCTGGCGGTGAGCTCACGCATCGCTATCCCGGGCACCAGCGCCCATGCGACGTGGTCGAGACTGCTCCGAAGGTTGTGAACGATCTCGCCGATCGTGACGCTGATCTCGGGTGGGAAGCCCGGCAGATCGGTCACGTACAACGTGAGAGCGGCGTTGCCCTCATAGGTGTCTTTCTTAACCGCGAGCCAGTCCTCTGCCTCGTGGGCGCTTAAGACGCTAAGGAGCTCGTGCCGGAGCGATTCAATCTGAGCGTCCGCTCGGGTTAGCTTCAAAAGTGCGCCGGCCATCGACGGCATGGCGCCCATCTTGCTCCGTTCTTCGTCCTTTGGGGCGCCGCTCAGTCGTTGACAACTGGCGGCTGTATCGTGCGGCCGAATCTCCGCTAGGAGTGAGCCGTGCACGAAGGACTCCAACAGGCCCTAGAAGCCGACCGACTCATCGACATCACAACGACCGGGCGCAAGACAGGCGAGTCACGCCGCATCGAAATCTGGGGCTTCAACGACCGGCGGTCGCTACGTCGGGTAGGCGGGTTATGGCGACCCCGATCGGATTCGAACCGACGATCTCCACCTTGACAGGGTGGCGTGTTAAGCCGCTACACCACGGGGCCGCGGGAGCGTTGCTCGCGAGCGATCGTAGTTGCTAGGCGCGGCCTAGCCAAGTCGCCCGACCACGCGGCGGCCGCTAGGCGGAGACGGGCAGCGCCCAGCCCCCGCTCTCGCGATCCTTGTCGTAGACGACGACGTGGCAGTTGCCGCAGATCGGGCCCGTGGCCGAGCGGTCACCGTTCGTGATCGTGTGCTCGTCGCAGACGCCACCGTAGCGTTCGACGCCGTCGTTCTCACAGAAGATGCACGTGAGGTGAGGGGTCTCATGCTTGCCGCAGGTGGCGCAGACCGGGCCGTTGGCGAAGCCGTGCCCGCCGGGGCCGCAGGAATACTGGGCGATGCTGTCGAGAACTCTGTTGCTGGCCATATCGCTCCCCCTACGAAACCGCGGCCGCGTTGCGCTCGCGCGCCCAGGTGTGCGCCTCGTCGGAGGCGACCCACTTGATGGCGTTCGTCAGCAGCTTGCGGTAATTCGCATTGTTGTATGACGTCGGCACGTCGCCCGCCTGGATGAAAACGATCGGGCTGTTCTTGTAGTTCTTCGCCCAGGCCACGAGGTTGGGGGTGGGTGGGTGCGTCCATTCGCCGCGCTCGTACATACGGCCGTGGTTCACCACCAGCGCCGGCGAGAAGAAGTTCTTGTACGTGAAGTCGAAGTCGCTGCGGAGGAGCGGCACGACATCCTCCTCGAAGTAGGGGGCGAGGTAGATCTCGTCCTGCAGGTCGAACTCCGGGTCGACGCCCTGGACCACCGGGTGGTCGGGCTCGACGACGCTGACCTTGTGCATCGCCGCGAGCAGATAGCCGGAGTCGGGGTAGTCGACCCCGCGGAGCGTGCCAGGGTTGAAGTGGAAGCGACCGCCAACGATCTCGGCGTACTCCTCCCAGGCCGGCCACGAGCAGATGTTGTGATGGATCATCACGAGGCCCTTGCCCGCTTCGGTGAGGCGGGCGTAGCCGTCCTTCAGCTCTTCCGGCGGCGCGGCGCCGTCAAAGACGCCCGGCATCGAATAGTCGACGATGCAATCGTAGGGCGCGGAGTTCTCCGGATTGAAGAAGAGCTGGGCAGCGGGCTGCTCGACGTGCGTCCAAGCGGCGATATCGCCTTCTGACTGGAAGGCATCGAACATCTGGAAGAACGGCTCGCGCTGGAACGGGTGTCCCTTACTCGCGAGCAGGACATTGATGGGGCTCATGGCTTCCTCCCTGAGCTCGTCTCGAAGTGGTGCGCCATTCTATCTTTTTGGGGGCGACGCGGGGGGCACCCTTTCCGGCGGCATCCGCCGGCTTGGCAC
Source organism: Dehalococcoidia bacterium (assembly GCA_963577065.1). Taxonomy (GTDB): domain Bacteria; phylum Chloroflexota; class Dehalococcoidia; order Tepidiformales; family Tepidiformaceae; genus CAUYXJ01. The sequence goes on from CAUYXJ010000023.1 coordinate 13,489, forward strand.
GCTACTCGTCCGCGCACGGTCGGGGCGCGATGCGCGGAGGTCATAGGCGGCTTCAGCAAGTCCCCGGGGCCCATCGCTGGGGCCGGCGTGAGGCGGCCCCGAACGAACCGGCGGGCGCCGTCGCGGCGCTCTCGGAAAAGCCCTCGGAAAGGCGCTCAGGCGAGGCCGCGGAGGACGTCGAGCAGCGATTCGACTGAGGGCCGGTCGGCGGGCTCCACGCTCCGGTGTGCGAGCGCGATCCGGCCCCGGCGATCGACGACGAAGTCCCCGCCCAACTGAGCGGTGTCGGCCACGGGCCGCCGCAGTCGTCGACCGCGGAGCAGCGCGCGGAGGTAGAACGCCACGGTTCGCGGCGAGAACCAGACGCGAACCGCTCGCGCCCGCGTGAGCCCATAGGCGGCATAGGCCGCGCGCGGCTCATCGACGAGGATCGGCCAGCGCAGTTCGAGATCGGCGGCGAAGCCCTCGGTGCTTCGTTGACCTTCGAAGGAGACGAGCAGGACCTCCGCTCCCAACCCATGAATCTCGTCTCGCCGGCGCCACAACTGCGACACGTGCTCGCGGCAGGGCAGTCAGCGCAAATGCCGGAGGAACACGATCAGGAGGCTGCGGGGCGGGTTCGCGCGGGAGGGGTCGAGCAGGTGATCGTCGCTCCGCGCAGCTGATCCCCCGATCACCGTGCCCGCGAGCGCGGGGGCGGCATCGCCAGGGCCGGGGCCGTTCGCGCACACCGCTAGGCCGGCGCCCGATCGGGCCGGGGCACGGTTCGGGGCGACTTGGGCAGGGGGAATTCCATAGGCTGCCCGAAGTGTATCCCCGCGACCGGCTGCGAGCGGCCTGCGCCGCCGTCGGCGGCCGGCGGTACACTCTCTCGCGATGAGCGCCCTGACGGATGAGCGGCGGAGCCGATCAGGGGTCGACATCGGCCCGCCCGTGGTCCCCGAGGACCCCGCCACCGGGGCGGCGTGACCGAGACCGGCGCGGAAGCGAACGCCCGCCCCGGCCGGCACTACTGCGCCTCCTGTGGCGAGGTCTACGCCGCTTCGGTGTGGGCCTGCCCGCGCTGTGGCGCAGCTTGGCAGCGCTTCTCGCTCCAGTCCCTGCGAGCCCTCGTCGCCGCGCTGAGCGAGCTCGACGCGCTGAGCGACGACGACGCCGAGGCGGCGGGCCTCAGCGCACTCCGCGCGACCTGGGAGGAGCGGTTGGTGCGGACGCGGCCAACGAGCGGGCGGGAAGCCCGCCGCCCGTGGCGGAGATCGACGGGGCCGGGGGAGCCCACCAAGGCGGTCGATCTGCCCCTCGGAACCGCCCCTGAAGGCAGCGCCCTGGCCACCGCAGCCACGGCGGTCGCAGCGCCGGGGGCCGCCGGAGCGCAGGTAACGCCCGCACCGACGCACTCCGCCGCTCCAAAAGACGGTGACGCAGGGCCACCTCGGCCCCCCAGCCGCGCCCCTGGCCAGGTAGTGCTCGAATGGGCCGCCGAACGCCAGGCCGACATCCTCCTCTATCTCGGTGCACTCCTCCTTTCGGTCTCCGCCATCCTGTTCGTGGCCTATCAGGGCGGGGCTCTGGCAGGCCTCGTCCGCTTCGTGATCCTCTCTGGCTACACGATCGGGTTCATCGGGCTGGGCCTTGTCCTGCACCGGTGGGAGCGCGTCCGCGAGGCAGGGCCCGTGTTCCTCCTCGTCGGCGCCCTGCTCGTGCCGCTGCAGTTCGTTGCCCTCCGTACCCAGGTCCTCGACGAAGGGACGCTCCCGACCAACGTCCTCTGGCTTCTCGGCTCAACGGTCACCGGCGGTTTCTATTACGTCCTCACCTGGCGGGGCCTGGGTCGCCTCTACGTGATCCCGGCCGCGATCGCGACGTACCTCGCTTGGGGTTCGCTGGCCTGGGTCCTCGGCCTCCCGGACGAGTGGTACGGAGCCTGGTTCATCGGCCTCGTTCTCCCATTTCATCTCCTGGCAGTTCGGGAGATGCTTCCGGGCAGGCGCTGGGTCGAGCGGCTCACGCTCACGACCGCGGCTTGCGCGATCGTGTACGCGCACGTGCGCGCCGGAAGTGGCTTCGGCGATGCGGGCCAGCTCCCGGCTGCCTACGCACTGCTCTTGGGCGCCGCCGCCGCGACCGTGCGACTGCGGCCAACGGTGCCAGCCCTCGCCTCCTTGCCCGCGCTCTTCGCGCTCGCGGCGGCGACGACTCTCTGGGCCGCGTTCGACATCGGCTGGTGGTGGCAGGGGAGCCTCACGGTCGTCGCTGGACTCGGCTACCTCGTCCTCGCGCTCGCTGACGAGCCCGCCCGCGCGCGCCGTTGGGCGCTGGTGGCGGCGATCGCCGGGGCGCTCGGCCTGGCCGCGGCCCACCTCGGGGTCACAGACGCCGGGAGCACGGCCGCGGCCTTGCCGGTGGCTTACGGATTCGCGAGTGCGGGAGTCGCGGTTGCCGTCGTGCGCTGGCGAAGTCGCTGGTACGAAGGGCCGCTCGCGCTGCCGCCCCTTCTCGCGCTTACGGCGATCACCGCTTGGTGGGCCGCAGCCGGCGAGCGCTGGGAGTGGTGGGGCGTGCTGGCAGCGGCGGGTTCGCTGGGCTATCTCACAACGGCATTCCTCGATCAGGGGCGGGGCTACCGCTGGGCCTCGCTGGCAGCGGCAACCTTTCCCATCGGCATCGGCTTGAGCCATCTCGGCGTCACGCTCGACGGGGCCTCGCACTGGGGCCTCCCGGCGGCTTACGGGACGGCTCTCGTCGGGGTCGCCGGGGCCTTGGTGCGCTGGCGCCTCGCGTGGCCAATCGCGCCTGCAGCGTTGCCACCGGTGGCAACGCTCACCATCATCGCTGCGGTCTGGGCCGCGGGCGGCACCGCTTGGGAGTGGTACCCGAGCATCGCCGCCGTCGGTGCCGCGGGCTATCTGGTGATCGCCCAACTCGACCGCGAACGCTCACCACGGATCTGGGGGGCCGCGGCGGGCGCATCCGCGATCCTGGCGCTCGCACTGGCCCATATCGCGGCGCTCAACGGCGATGCCGAGGGCGCGGCGCTGCCCCTCGCCTACACCATCGTTCTCGCTGCGACCGCCGGCGCCTTCGTCCGTTGGCGCTGGCGGGAAGCGATCGCCGCGTTGCCGCCGCTGGCAACGCTGACGGCGAGCAGCACCTGGTGGGCGGCCGGCGGGCACTGGGAGTGGTACGCCGCCTTCGCCGCGGTCGGCAGCCTCGGCTACCTCCTCACTGCGCACCTCGATGCCCCGCGGCTCGCGCGCCTTTGGGGAGCCGCCGCCGCGCTCTTGGCGATCGGGGCGATCGCCTTCGCCCACGTCGCCATGGGGTTCTTCGAGGAGGCCGATGTCGGTGTGCTCCCGACGGTCTATGCCGTCGTCACGGCGGGAACGGCGATCGCGTTCATTCGCTGGGGCCTGGTTTCCCGGGAGGTCGCGGGGGCGCTGCCCTCGCTCATCGCGCTCGCTTTCAGCACGACGGTCTGGGCGACGCTCGAGCCGAATCTCGCGTGGTTCACGCCGGTAGCCGCGGCGGCTGGCGCTGGCTACCTGGTTCTAGCCGAGTTCGATGCTGGGGCGCGCAGGCTCTGGCGGTCGATAGCCGCCACGTTCGGCTTGGCCGCGATCGTCGCTGCCCACGCGGTCGCGCCGATCGGGGGGACACCCGACGCGCAGCTCCCGCTGACCTACGCGGTCCTGCTCGTGGGCGTGACCTGGGACGCGGTTCGGCGGCGCGATGGTTCGGCGCTCGCGGTGCCTGCGCTGCTGGCCATGTCCGTGCCCGCGAGCCTGTGGGCCACGGGCGTGGGCGCGCATTGGTGGGGGTATTCCGCGCTGGTCCAAGGGGCTGTCCTTGGGGCCAGCCCCTTGGTGGCGCGGGAGCTACGTCCCTTCCATCGTTTCGCACCTGCCTACGCCCTGGTTTTGGTGGTGACCCCGGTGGCGCTGCTCGCCGTCGCCTACGAGGCGACGCCGTGGCACGGAACCGCCACCGCGCTCCTGGCCGCGCTGACCGTTCTCTGGGTGGGGTTGCGGAACGGGAGCAGCATCGGCGAGGCGTTCGTCGCCCGGGCGGGGGCGCGGGCGCGGGCGGTTGAGCGCCATGCGCTCTTCTACCTCGCTGCCGCGCTCGCGCTCTCCGCGATCGCCTTCCTCAACCTTGCGCTTGATCTCCAAGGGGCGGAAGGAGCTTGGGCCTACTTCGCCTTCGCCGCGGTGGTTTGGCTGAGCGCGGTGCTGGCGGGCGGGCGGGGAAAGCGAATCGAAACGGTGCTCGTGCCGATCGCCACCGCCGCCTCGGTGGTCGCGGCCGGCGTCGCCTTCGGGGACCCGGGGGCGCTTCTCCTGATTCTCGCAACGTCCGCGTTGCTGAGTGCGTTCGCTGCGATCGCGAGCGGGCGCTGGCCGGTCTTGGGCCTGACCGCACTTTTCGCCGCCGCTGCGACAGCAGCGCTCTGGGATTGGCGGGCGATCGACGTCGCCTCGCTCCCGCTGGCCTATGCGGGCGAAGCCGCCCTCGCCTGGGCGGTGCTGATGGCGGCGCGGCGCTATCCACCGGCGGGCGAACGGGGCTTTTCGATCTTCTGGCTTTCCTGGGGGCCCTGGGCCCTCGCCGGTCTCACGGCACTCGCTTTTCAGGCCCAGGCAGCCGACGAACTGATCGGGGACGACTCGCAGCGGACGCTCGCGGAGTTTGCGACGCTCGCACTGGTGCTGACGGCCGCCGGTGCCGCTGTCGCGATCGAGGGTATCTGGGTGCGCCGCGAGCGGGTCTGGCTCCCGGGAACGCTCGTGCTCGTGCTCGGACTGCTGTTCGCGATCGCCTCCCGCGAATACGAGAATCCCCAGGCCTACACCGTCCCGATCGCCCTGTACCTCCTCTTCCTAGGCCTGAGCTACCGCACCTCTCCACCGCTGGTGCGGGTCCATATGGGCCTCCACGAGGCCCTCCTTGTCGCCGGGGTCTTGGTGCTGGTGCTGCCGGCCGCCGCTCAGAGCATCGAGAGCGAGGCCGGTGTTTACGGTTTCGAGACGATCGCCGCCGGGCTGGTGTTCCTGACGTTGGGCCTGATCCTGCACGCCCGCTGGCTGATCCCCTCGGGCGTCCTCACCCTCAGCGGAGTGGCCCTGCGTTGGGCCACCGGGGGCTACGTCGACATTCCCTACTGGCTCGTTCTCGGAGCGGTCGGGATGGTCCTGCTCGGTGGCGGGCTGCTGCTCCTCTCCCAACGCGAGCGCTGGGACGCGCTTCGACGCTCGGCCGGTCGCTGGTGGCTGGAGACGCCGGCCAGTCCCGGGGACTGGGAACCGATCCGGGTCCCGCACGCAGTTCTTCTTAGTGGCGGCGCGGCCGCTGTCGTGATCGTCGCGCTGGCTTTCGCCTTCGCCGCGGAGCAGGCGGTAGGCGCGTGATGCGGCAGCGACAGCCCCAGATGATGGCCGATGCCGGGCGCCGCAGGCACGCGGGCACCGCATGATTCACGCGCAACTCAGCGAGCTTGTCGAGCAGGACGACGTCGCGGCCCTGCATCGCGGGGAGCTGCCTGCCACGAGCCCGCTGAGCGAGCTCTTCGGCCGCGCCCGCATCAGCCGGTGCATTCCCGCCGACGCCCTCTCCGCCTGGGAGGTCGACAGCCTCTCGCCGGGGCTCATGCGAATGTTCGAGCTCTCGTTCGATACCACGAGGGACGAGTCAGCGGCCGAAGAAGTCCTCGCCAGGTCGCCCCTGATCGCGTCTATCGACCGCCATTCGTTCCCTGTGCGGAACCTCGCACAGGCACTCCTGGGCGAATCCGAGCAGGAGCCGCCGCCCTCACGCGGTGCGCTGGAGGCGATCGCCCTCGGCTGCGGCGTCTTAGCGCTGGGCATCGCCGCACTGATCGTCCTCATCGGCATCGCGGCGGCGTTCTTCCAGCTGTAGCGCTCCGAGCTCGTTCTCAGTGGCCGTTTGCGCGGCGCCCCTTCGCGGACTCGCTCACGAGGAGCCGATCGCCGCGGCCGAGGACCTCCGGAAGTACATCCCGCAACCTGGGAGGGGGCGACGAGGGGGTGCCGCGCTCGTCGCCGGTGGCGCGCTCGGCTGAGCTGACCCGCGACCCTCAATCAGCCGGCAGGGTCATTTGCCCCACCCCGGCGAGTAAGGTCCAGATCCAGAACTCGACCCAATAGAGGCCGTCCGGCCAGTCCGTGCCCCGCCCCCCGGGAACGATGCTCGCCTCCCAGCACTTGGAGAAACCGCGAGCGCCCCTGAAGTTCTCGCTGTCGAAGCTCTGCAGGAGGGTGCCATCGTGGTAGAGCCTCATCTGCCATCCACCCCGCGGGATCTCGCGCATTTCGTAGAAGGTGATCAGCGTCTGGGGATTCGTGGGGTGACCGGGTGGGATGTCGTGAACGACATCCTCGCGCGGGACCGTCCCGGTCCCGGTCTCGCAAGGCGAACCGTCCCCACCGCCCACCCGTTCACGAAGAACCTCGGGGTCACGACGTCTGTCGGAGGCTCGCTTCGGGTGGCGGGCGCCGTCGGCATGCGGGATCTGGAGACTTCCGGCTCCGAGGTGGCGGTAACGGTCGACGTCCCTGGCGGCAGACCGTCACCGCCGCCGCAAGCGATCAAGAACGAGACGAGGCCGGCAGCTGCGAGGCTCACGGCGAGCGTCCGGAGAGGGGGACACCCACGACGGCCGCCGGGGAGCAGTGCGACCCTCGGCTCGTCGCTGGGCCTACCGGACGCAAACTGATCGATCATCCGTCTCGGTCGTGACCTCCGGCCGGAGTCTCGGGGAGCGACGAGTAGTCCTCAGTGACCGCTGTCACGACGGCTGCTCGAGGTCGAGGACGTAGAGGAGCGAACCGGAAGCCCCTTGCTCCTGAGAAGCCGGCAACGCAGCAGGGGCAGCGAACCCTGTTCGCTGCCCCTACGAGGGCGATCGCCGGTCACGCCGAGCCGGTTAGGCGACGCCGGAGAGCTCCTCCTCGACCTCGTCTTCGACATCGTCAAGGAACTCGATCGCGCACTCCTCGTCGCGCCCGGCGACCGCGCGCTCTTCGCCTTGCAGCTCTGTGAGCTCGGCCAGCGCCGGTCCGGTAAGCGATTCGGGATCTTCGTCGCCTACGATCTCCTCGAAGCGCTCGGCGATCTCGTCCTCGGCATCCTCCTGCCGGTCGTAGTCGTAGCCTTCCTCGCGCATGCAGCGAGCCCAATCGTCACGCGCAGCGATCATGCGTGGGTCGTTATCAACAGCGACGTCATACGGGTTCCCGAAACGGCCGCTGACAACGTCCGTGCTGAACTCTGCTTCGACCGCGGTGCGGGTGCAGCCACCGATCGGCTCGAAGTCCTCATCGTCGAGCGTGAGCACAAACGTCGCTGCGGTGTCCTCGCCGAGCAACGTTCGCAGGTACGCCACCTGATCGCTCTCGCTCAGGCTCTCGAGAATGCGGATGTTCTGATCGCCGAAAATAATCATCTCGCCGGGTTCGTCGAACACCGTCGAGATGCCGTAACCGAACTGCGCGACGAAGTCATCCTCAGGCACACCGACGACGGTGCCGAGTGAGTCCATCGCATCGCGGACGGTCGTGGCGTCGAGGGGCACGTACTCGAAGCCGGCCTCCTGCATGCACGCGCCGATGCGCTCTTCGACGGCCTCGATCTTCGCGACGAGTTCGTCTTCGGTCATGGCGAACTCTTCTGTGCGGCCGCTGAAGTCGGCGCCGGGATCGGAACCACCGTCGCCGTTCCCGTTACCGTTCCCGCCGCCGCCGGAGTCGCTGGATGAGCTGGAGCCGCCGCAGGCAACGACGAGCATGAGTGCCCCCAGCGCCATCGCAAGAAGCGCGACGAAGCGAGCGTTCAGAGAACGTGGCGTAGGAATTACCGAGCTGAGCATTGGCCGTTTCTCCTGGTGATCTGCGTCTATCGGGGACCATGAAGACACCGCGACCCTGAACGGCCCCTGAATCAGGCTGAACCGGTGCTGAACGGCGGCTGCCGCCGAAACCTGCTCTTGGGCTGCCCCGTGCGCGTACCGATCCCTGCTCGGGCGGGGACCGGCGAACGTTCAGCTACTAGTCAGGTTTGCGTTGCAACGATGGGTCGACCTCAGCGCCGGAGCACTTCGATGCCGATGACGAGCCCCGGGCCCCAGCCCCTCTGCCGGGCATTGCGCCGGTGAGCCGCCGCAAGCTCATTGCGATCCTCATCGGGGTGGTTGTGATCGCCGCCGCCGCCGGCTACGGCGCTGCCTCTCGCGTCCGCTCCCCCGCCCAAATCGCGGCCGACACCGCCGCACCACTCGCCTCGCCAATTCTCGTGCCCGCGGAAGAACGCGTGCTTTCGACGACCGTCGTCACCCGAGGCACCGCCCGCTTCGGCTCGCCCCAACAGATCACGCTCGCCCCCAGTGCCCTGAAGCCGCAGGCGGGCCGGGTGGCGGGTATCCCCATCCCCGGGACCCAGCTCGGTGAGGGCGATGTTGCACTGATCGCCTCCGGCCGGCCCGTTTTCCTGCTCGAGGGGGCGCAACTGACCTTCCGTGACCTCGGCCCCGGCCTCGAGGGCGAGGATGTCCTCCAACTCGAAGCAGCGCTCGTCCGCTTGGGCTTCGAGCCGGGACCGGTCGATGGCGTCTACGACGCGCTCACCGAGGCGGCAGTCGTTGCCTGGTACCAAAGTGCTGGTTACACCGCGATCGAGGCGACGGAGGAGCAGCTCTCGGCAATCGCGGCGCTCGAGCTGGAGCCCACCTCCGCGCGACTGGATTTTCTCGGGGCGCAGGACGCCGTCGCCGCAGCCGAGGTGGAGCTCGCCGCGGCCCAGGGCGCCCGCGTGACCGCCTGGACGGAAGCCGAGACCGGCCCGGGCCAGATCGCCACCGCTCAGGCCCAAGCCGCTGCAGATAACCAAGCCGCCACGGCTGATGTGGGAGGGAAACAGGCAACGCTCGACGGCATGCGGGCCGGGACGAGCGCCGCCACCAGAGCGGAGATCGCGGGCGCCGCGGCAGAACTCGATTCGGCGATCGCGAACGAAGAGCTGACCCGGCTCTCCGGGGCGAATACGGTCGCGGAAGCGCAACGGGTAGCCGATGGGGCGCCCGCCGCGGTCGCCGCAGCCCGCGCAGAAGCGAGCGCCAACGACTTCGCCGCCGGCGCCGAGGTCACGAGCAAGCAAGTCGCCCTTACGGCTCTCCTCAGCGACCCCGATGCCAAGCCCGCAGACATCGCCGTCGCCGAGCAGGATGTGACGGCCGCGATCGCGAGCGCCGCCGCCACCGGCCTCGCAGGACAGGCCTCAGTGGCGGATGCGAAAGCCATCCGCGAGGGGGCGGGGCCCGCGCTCGCGTCCGCCCAGGCCGAAGCCGATCTCGCGAACCAGGTATCGGCGGCAGACACCTCAGTGAAACGCATCGCTCTCGATGCGCTTCGCGCTGGGAGCGTCCCCACCGCCTCCGAGCTCGCGGCGGCTGAGGCCGAACTCGCAGCAGCGACAGCCGCGGCCGAAGCGACCCGCCTCGGTGGCCTCAAGGCCGTCGCCGAGGCGACGGTCGCGGCGGCTGCGACAGACGCCGCGCTACGTACCACCGAAGCCGCCCTCGATGCCGCGGAAACCACGCTCGAAGGCGCAAACGAGGCCCTCCGCGCCCGCCAGGAGCTCGCCGGCCTGACCGCCGGCACCCTCGGTCTGGTGCAGCGTCGCGCGGGGGTCCAGGTGCCCGCCGACGAGATCGTGTTCGTCCCGAGCGTGCCCGTGCGCGTCTCCTCGGTGGCGGTGGCCCGCGGCGACGAAGCCGCCGGCGCGGTGATGAGCGTGACCGACTCGGTCGTCGCGATCGACGGCTCCTTGGCCCTGAGCGTCGCCAACCTCGTCGAAGCCGGAATGACCGTGATCATCGACGAGCCCGACCTCGGGATCTCGGCCACGGGCCTCGTCACCCGCGTCGCGGAAGGGCCCGGGACGAACGGTGTCGATGGCTTCCACATCTACTTCGAGGTGCTCGTGGACGGATCGCCGCCGGGGATCGTGGGCGCATCCGTACGGCTCACAGTCCCGATCGAGTCCACCACTGGGAGCGTCCTCGTCGTCCCGATCAGCGCCCTTTCACTCGCGGCCGACGGTTCCTCCCGCATCCAGCGGGACGCGAACGGCGTTCTTGAATTCGTCACCGTCGAGCCCGGCCTCTCCGCAGAGGGCTTCGTCGAGGTCACGCCCGTCGAGGGGGTGCTCGAGGCGGGCGATCTGGTCGTCATCGGTTTCGACCAAAGGGGCGCGGGCTCGTGAGCCAGGGTCGCAAGACCGGTGTTCGTCCGCAGGCGCAGTCGCCGGCCCCCGGGGTTAGCGCGGTCCCCGTCATCGAGCTGCAGGGAGTGGATCGCACGTTCGGGAGCGACGCCCCGGTCAACGCAGTCAGTGGGGTCGACCTCTCCGTTCACGAGGGCGAGTGGCTCGCCATCAGCGGCCCTTCCGGATCGGGGAAGTCGAGCCTCCTCAACATCCTCGGGTGCTTGGACGTGCAGACCTCCGGCACCTACTTGCTCGACGGCATCGACGTCGCGCACCTCGACGACGGCGGCCGCGCGGGGCTGCGCGGCCGCCGGATCGGCTTCATCTTCCAGGCGTTCCACCTGCTCGCGCACCGCACCGTCTTGGAGAACGTCATGCTCTCGGAGGTCTATCAGAGGGGGCCCCAGAGCGGGCGCCGCGAGCGGGCCGAGGGTGCGCTGGCCGAGGTCTCGCTCGGCCACCGGGCCGGCTTCCTGCCGACCCGGCTCTCCGGCGGCGAGCGCCAGCGTGTCGCGATCGCGCGGGCGCTCATGGGCTCGCCCCGGCTCCTCCTCTGCGACGAGCCCACGGGCAACCTCGATTCGGGCACGACTGAGGCCATCCTCGCACTCTTCGACGGGCTCAACGCGCGCGGGCTCACCATCGTGATGATTACGCACGAAGCAGATGTCGCGGCGCGCGCGCAGCGACGCGTGCGGATGGTCGACGAACGCCTCTCGGAGGTCGCATGAACCGCCGCTGGGCGGGACTGCGGCGGCTCCGGGTGCCCGGTTTTCATCGCATCGAGGGAGGCGGACGCCGGGGCCCAGGGCCGCGCGTTCAGCCGTCCGCGATGTCGCTTTACGATCTCGGCAACGAGTCCATCGCGGGCCTTTTCACGCGCCCCGGCCGCACCTTCCTGACAATCCTCGGCACCGTCATCGGCCTGGCTGCGCTCGTGGCGACGCTCGGGCTTTCGCGCACCGCGGGAAACCGCATCGTCGGGCGCTTCGACGAGCTCGCGGCCACAGAGATCATCGTCAGCGCGCGCCCCTCGGCCACCAGCGGCAGGCCTGACGCGCTGCCCTGGGACGCGCCCGCGCGAATCGAGCGACTGGATGGCGTCGTCGCCGCCGGGAACGTGAGCACGATCAACGTCGGGGAGGCGCTGGTAAGCACCTCCCCGGTCAGCGACCCGAGCCGGCAGACGGACTTCCGGCTGGCGGTACACGCGGCGTCACCAGGCCTGTTCGTCGCGGTCCGGGCGGAGCTGCAGTCAGGCCGGCTGCCGGACGAAGGCCACTCGCAACGGGCGGAACGGGTTGCGGTCCTCGGGCCGTCCGCGGCCCTCCGCCTCGGGATCACGGGCGTCGAGCAGCTCCCCGCGATTCGCATCGGCGACGACATCTACCTCGTCATCGGCATCCTCGCGGATCTCGCCCGCCAGCCCGAACTCCGCGGCGCCGTGATCATCCCTGAAGGCACGGCCCGTCGCGAGTACCGCCTGACCAGCCCCGAGTTCGTGATCGTAGAGACGCAGATCGGCGCGAACGCGCTGATCTCGCGGCAGATCCCACTCGCGTTACGTCCGGACAACCCGCGCACGCTGCGGGTGGAGTCGCCACCGGAACCGCAGCGCGTGCGCGACGCCGTCCAAAGCGACCTCAATGTGCTCTTCCTCATCCTCGGAGGCGTCTCGCTCCTGGTCGGGGCGATCGGCATTGCCAACGTCACGCTCGTCTCCGTTATCGAACGGACGGGTGAAATCGGGCTGCGCCGCGCCCTCGGCGCGACGCGTCTCCACATCGCCTCGCAGTTCCTGCTCGAGAGCGGCACCCTCGGGCTCGTTGGGGGCATTCTCGGAGCGAGCACGGGCACCCTCGTCGTGGTCGGTGTCGCCGCCTACCAGGGCTGGACGCCGGTGCTCGATCCGCTGGTGCCGTTCGCCACGCCCCTCGTCGGGGCGGTGACGGGTCTAGTCTCAGGCGCCTATCCGTCCCTGCGGGCGGCGCGCATGGAGCCCGTCGAGGCGCTGCGGGCGGGAACTTGACCGACCAACCAGAGACCTTGCTCACGGACGACCTTGCTCAGGCGGTTAGCGCCCTGCGGAAGCGAGAACGGCTTCGTCCTCGGGCGGCGGCGGGGGCGCCTTGCCGCGCAAGGGAATCTCCTTGAGCGCGAAGGAGAGGGCCACCACGATCAGGCCGCCAAGCGCGGAGACGAAGAACAGGAGCTGAGTCGCGCTCGCGACCGCCTCGCGTTGCGTGCTGATCGCACGTTCGAAGAGCACGGCGGTGCCGCCACTCGCCAAGAACTCCGTGCGGGCGTCGCCCAACCGCTCCGGATCGACGCTGAGCGTGGCGTCACCCTCGAAGGCTTCGTAGACGGCCAGGGGGAGGGCCGCGCGCGTTTCTGCGTCAAGGTTGTCCGTGAAGCCGTTGCTGTAGGACGTCGTGAAGAGCACGCCGAAGAGTGCCACTCCGAGCACCTGCGCGATCTGCCGGAAGAACATCTGACTGCTCGTGGCCACGCCCGTGAGGTCCTGCGTTACGGCCGCCTGCACGATCACGTTCATCACCGGCGTTACCAGCCCCGAGCCGAGGCCGAAGACGACCATGTAGAGGGCGATGTGCCATTTCGCCTCGCCGACGTCCATGGTCTGGAGGAGGAACGCGGCAAGCACGGAGAGCACCGAGCCAAGGATGATCTGGTACTTGAACCGGCCCGTCCGTGCGATCACCTGCCCGCCAACGACGCTCATCGCCAGCATGCCGAGCGCCTGCGGCGTGGCGATCAGTCCCGAAGCCGTCGCAGAGGCACCCAGCGACGTCTGGATGAACGTCGGCAGGTACTGCACGGCAGCGAACAGGAGCGCGCTCGAGAGCAGCACGATCAGCCCCGTCAGTACGTACATGCGGTTGCGAAAAAGGAACATCGGGATGATGGCGTGCGGGTGGCGCCGCTCCTGGAAGACGAAAAGGACACCGAATACCACCCCCGCACCCAGGAGGCCCAGGGTCACCGCCGAGTTCCAGCCGTATTCTTCGTAGGACCAGGCGCTTGCCAGCAGGAGCGCGATCGTCGCCAAGGTGAGCAGGGCCGCGCCTGCGAAATCGATATCGCCGATCGACCCGCCCCGCTTCGAGTTGGGCAAGGTCGCCCAAATGAAGGCCAGGGCCACGGCGCCCACGGGAAGGTTGATGTAGAAGCACCAGCGCCAGCCGGGCCCGTCGGTGAGGAACCCGCCCAAGGTGGGCCCGATAAACGTCCCCGCGGTGATGATCGCGATGATGTAGCCGACGTACTTCGCCCGCTCGATCGGCGTGTACATATCCGCCATCACCACGAGGACGCAGGCGAGGATGATCCCGCCGCCGATCCCCTGGACACCGCGGGCGACGATCAGCGCGGCCATCGACGGCGCCAGGCCGGAGGCCAGCGAACCGATAAGGAAAATGACCACACCCGCGATCACGAACGGCCGGCGGCCGAACATATCCGAGAGCTTGCCCACGACCGGCACCGCCACGGTCGAGGTGAGCAGATAGATCGTGAAGACCCAGGAGAGTAGACGGAAGCCGCCGAGGTCCGAAAGGATCTGCGGCAACGCCGTGGCAACGATCGAGCCATCGAGCGAGCTCATGAACATGCAGATCGAGAGCGAGAGCAGCAGGAGCATCTTCTGACGCTCGCTCAGCAGCGCGCCCAGGACGGGCTCGGACGAACCGGATACGGCCACTTGCACCTCGGCGGGGAACGCCGGGATCGTAGCAGAGCCCTGGCGGAGGGCGGCTTCTTGGGCTATTAGGCTCGCTTCGCTCGGGCCCCGCCTCCCTCCCGCCCCCGCGCTCGACTACTTCGTCTGCGCGGCCCTGTCCGGCCCCTCCGCCTGCGCACTCGCTCGTGTTTCAGGCTCGCTTCGCTCGGGCCCCACCTCCCAGCGCTCGAAGGCTGCAACGACGCGGCCCCGACGGCCACTCCACCCGCCCTATTGAAGCGGCGCGTCGAGAGACGCAGGCCCCTTCCGGCAAGACCTCTTTCGGAACCGCGGGCGTGAGCCCCGGCCTGCCCCGGGGCCAGGCGCGGGTGATCAGGAGTGCCGAAGCCGCGACCGAAGCGACGCTTCGGCCGCGGGGAGATCCTCGTCGCGCCCTTCACGGACGCTCCCGGGACACCCTTGTTCATCGCCGCCGCTGGCGTCGTCGTGGAGGGATCCTCAGCCACGCCGCGGCGGTTGCCCGCGAGTACGGCATCCCCACCGATCGCCGGCATTCGCGGCGCAACCACCCGCTTCGCCGCCGGGCGATGCGCGGTGGCGCCGGCGCCGCGGGCACCGTCACGCTCGAAGCCTCAAGCAACACGCGGGAACGGAGCGGCCGCGAGGCCGCGCAGTGCGAGCTGTCGAGCGCCCCGAGCGCAGCGAGCCTCCAGCGAGCGCGGGAACGGAGCGGCCGCGAGGCCGCGCAGTGGCAGCTGTCGAGCGCCTCGACCGCAGCGAGCCTCGAGCGAGCGCGGGAACGGAGCGGCCGCCAGGCCGCGCAGTGGCAGCTGTCGAGCGCCCGCGCGCCGCGAGCCTCGAGCGAGCGCGGGAACGGAGCGGCCGCGAGGCCGCGCACTGGCAGCAGTCGAGCGCCCCGAGCGCGGGAACGGAGCGGCCGCGAGGCCGCGCAGTCGGAGCAGTCGAGCGCCCGAGCGCCCGAGCGCAGCGAGCCTCAAGCGACACGCGGGAACGGAGCGGCCGCGAAGCCGCGCAGTGGCAGCAGTTGAGCGCCCGAGCGCAGCGAGCCTCCAGCGAGCGCGGGAACGGAGCGGCCGCGAAGCCGCGCAGTGGGAGCAGTCGAGCGCCTGAGCGCAGCGAGCCTCAAGCGAGCGCGGGAACGGAGCGGCCGCCAGGCCGCGCAGTGGGAGCAGTCGAGCGCCCGCGCGCAGCGAGCCTCAAAACAAGCGCGGGCGCGTATCGTTGGCCGCCTTCGTCACCCAGCCGGAGGAGCTTCGAGCCACGTTGCAGCGACGCCGCAGAGTCACCCGTCGACGCTTCATCACGCAGACGCTCGCCGGCGCCGCCGCGGGGGCGACGGTCATGGTCGCGCGGGGGCGCTGGCCGCGGGCGGCCGCCCCAGCGGCGGCCCAGGAGTCTGGCGCGGCAGCGGCGATCCACGAAGACCCACCGAGCGTGAGGTTCGTCGTGCCGGCGATCGCCTCGGATGGCGAGGGACCAGTCCCGACCCTGCGCGAGAAGATCGGCGCGATGGTGGTCACCGGGTTCCGCGGGCAGTCGATTGAGCCCGGGAGCGCCGTCGGCGGCCAGCTCGGCGCGGGTCACCTCAGCGGCGTGATCCTCTTCGACCGGCCGGGCGCCCGGAACATCGCCTCACCCAGCGCACTCGCCACGCTCACGTCGGAGCTTCAGGGCCTTGCGCCCCACGCCCTGATCATCGCCACCGACCAGGAGGGGGGCGCGGTCGCGCGGCTCGGTCCTGGTCGCGGTTTCCCCGCGACTACCTCAGCCGCACAACTCGGACTGATCGACGATCCCGCGATCACCTACGCCGCCGCCGCAGAACTCGCAGAAACGCTTCGGAGCGCCGGCGTGAACCTCAACCTGGCGCCGGTCGTCGACCTCAACGTGAACCCCGGAAACCCGGTGATCGGTGCGTTCGGTCGCAGCTTCTCCGCCGACCCCCAGGTCGTGATCCGGCACGCACGGGCGTTCATCCAGGCGCACCATGATCGCGGCGTCCTCTGCGTGCTCAAGCACTTCCCGGGGCACGGCAGCTCGACGAAGGATTCCCACGTGGGCTTTGTCGACGTGACGGACACCTGGACCGAGACTGAACTCGAACCGTACGCCGCGCTGATAGCCGAAGATCTCGTGGACGTGGTGATGACGGCGCACGTTTTCAACGCCAACCTCGATGCCACCTACCCCGCCACCCTTTCGCGCGCGATCGTCAGCGGGCTCCTCCGTGATCATCTGGGCTACGACGGGGTGGTGATGTCCGACGCGATGGAGATGGCAGCCATCTCCCAGAACTACGGCTTCGAGGCGGCCGTTGAGCTCGCAATCGACGCTGGAGTCGACATCCTGCTGTTCACCAGCGAGGTTCGCCCGGACGGGACGAATCTCGCCGGGACCGTGGTCGATCTCGTCGAAAGGCGGGTCGCATCGGGCGCGATCCCGGAGGAGCGGATCACGGAGTCTTTCGTCCGTATTCAGCGCCTGCGTGAGCGGCTCTGAGCCGGGGCTAAGGGCGGGGCCGCGTGAAGACCAGCCGGTCGTCCTCCGAGAGGTCCGGACGGTATCCGTAGTCCTCTTCAGCGAACTCCTTGAGCGCCTCCGGCTCATCGATGCGGTTCTCGATGACGAAGCGGGCCATGAGGCCTCGCGCGCGCTTGGCGACGAAACCGATCGTTTGCGCATGGCCGTCGCGCTCCTCCTGGAACACGGCCGTGACCATCGGCGGCGCCAGGTGCTTCATCGGTACCGCCTTCGCGTACTCGTTCGAGGCGAGGTTGAGGACCGGAGTCCCGGGAAGCGCTTCGCTCTCGGCATTGAGCGACACCGCGAGACGCTTGCCCCAGAAATCGTAGAGGTTCTTTCCACGCGTGTTCGAAAGCCTGGTCCCCATCTCCAGCCGGTAGGGCTGGATCAGGTCGAAGGGGCGGAGGAGCCCGTAGAGGCCGGAGAGGATCCGTAGCCGTTCCTGTGCCCAGGACAGGTCGCCGTCTGAGAGGCTCGGGGCATCGAGACCGTGGTAGACATCACCGTCGAAGGCCATGACGCACGGCTTCGCGTTCTCGGGGGTCGATGGCAGGCTCATCTCCTGGAAGCGATCGCGGTTGAGCTGCGCCAGCGGCTCGCTCAGATCCATGAGCTTGCGCAACGAACGCGTGCTGAGCTGCTTGCAGCGCTTCAGGAGGACCGCGCTGTCCTTGACGAAGCGCGGTTCCGTCGCGACGAGCCCGTTCGTGTCTCGCGAGAAGTCGAGGGCCTTGGCGGGCGAGATGAGGGTAAGCACGGAACGGTCCTCCCGAGTCCTGCGAGGGCTGCCCTGAGCGTACCAGACCGCACTACCCCACCGCGGGCCGCGTCAGCGGGCCCTTCGAGTCACGGCAGTTCCAGAACAGGTCAAACAATGGTGGACTGGGATATCCCAGATTATAAGAGGCGAACGGATGACTAGCGCTCCGGAAACTGTCGACTTCCGCGATCCCGAGTGGGTCGCGGAGAAGCTCGACCTCGACAAGAACGCGGTCTACCGCTATCTCAACGATGGACTGCTCCCAGGGATGCAACTGGGGCGGAAGTGGTTGATCTCCGAGTCAAGCCTGGCCGAGTTCCTGAAGGCTGAGCAACGCCGGCAGACGCAGGAGCGGAGGCTCGCGGCGGAGGGGTTCGCCTCCTGGGCGGACGGAACCAGGCGAGTGATTGAGGCAGCCCGGGACGAGGCCCTGCGGCGAAAGTACGACTACATCGGTACCGAACACATCCTCTGGGCCCTTGCGACCGATTCAGGCAACGGCGCTGGCGCCGTGCTCGACCGGCTCAGCGTCGACAGAAGTCAGCTCGTCGCCGAAATCGACGGCCTCATTCCCGCTCGCACCGCGCCCGTTCCCGGCGCGATCGGGCTGACGCCGCGCGCGAAGCGGGCCGCCGAGCTCGCCGCGGAGGAGGCTGCCCGCGCGGGCGACTCCCAGACCGGCAGCGACCATTTGCTCCTGGGACTCATCGCCGAAGGCGAGAGCCTCGCCGCGAGCACGCTCAAAGGGCTCGGCGTGACGCTTGAGGCCGCAAGGGAGCAGGTCGCGGTTCTGGCGCAGGAGCGCTCGTGATAGCGGCAATTGGCGCTTGACGCCCAGCTGGTTGGCTCCCGAGTCGTCGGGCAGCCGCCAAGCACTACTCCCGCCGGGCCGCGGCCTTGCCACTCGCCGCGCGGTGCGCTGAGATCCGCGAGCCGCTCACGCCGCCCCGGAGGCGGATCCCGAGCGCCCGGAGAACGACAATGAACGGTAACGAGCTCATCGCCCAGATCCTCAAGCACGAGGGCGTGGTCGAGATGACCTGCTTCCTCAACAACCCGATCATCGAGGAGGTGGCGAAGGTCGGGATTCGTCCGGTGATGTTCCGCCACGAGCGGGGCGCGATCATGGCGGCCGACGGCTACAGCCGGATGAGCGACGGCAGGCGCTTCGGCGTCGTCGCGACGCAGAACGCGGCGGGCGCGGAGAACTCACTGGGCGGCCTCGCCCAGGCCTTCGCGGACAACATCCCGATCCTCGTCCTGCCGGGCGGCTTTTCGCTCACCGAGCGCCAGGTCCGCCCGACCTTCTCGGCCGTCGAGAACTTCCGCGGCGTCGTGAAGTCGGTCGAATCGATCGACACGCCCACCCAGATCGTGGACGCGATGCGCCGAGCCTTCCACGCCCTCCGCAACGGCCGCGGCGGGCCCGT
>CAUYXJ010000024.1:0-31957 GCA_963577065.1 Dehalococcoidia bacterium
GAGGGCTACGTCGAGGGCATCGGCCAGATCCGGCGGGGCGAACGCGCCTTCACGACCGCGGATGCGCTCCATCGGGCGAAGCTGGACGAGCTCCTCGCCGAGCTCGGCGACCCACTCGGTGAGCCCGAGGCCGAGGACCTCAACCGCGTCTGGCACCGCCTCGATCCCTGGCCTGATTCGATCGGTGGCCTCGCCCGATTGAGTTCACGCTTCATTGTGTCGACCCTCTCGAACGGCAACTTTGCGCTCCTCGTGAACATGGCCAAGCACGCGGGCTTGCCTTGGGACTGCTTCCTCAGCGCCGACCTGATCGGGCACTTCAAATCGGACCCGGAATCGTATCTTGCCGCCGCGCGCTTCCTCGATCTGGAGCCGGAGCAGGTGATGATGGTGGCCGCGCACAAAGCGGACCTCGAGGCCGCCAGCGCGGTTGGCCTCCGCACCGCCTTCGTCCCCCGCCCCGCAGAGACGGGCCCGGACCGCCACTACGACGGCGAGTTCGAGGCGAAGTTCGACTTCAATGCCAGCGACTTCCACGATCTTGCGAGCCAACTCGGCTGCTGAGCCGGTGACCGAGGCCTGCGTTTTCTGCGAGATCGTGGCGGGGCGCGAGCCCGCCAGCATCGTCTGGGAGGATGCGCGCGCCATCGCGTTCATGGATCTGCGCCAGCCGAACCCGGGTCACGTGCTCGTAATTCCGCGTGCGCACATCGTGGATATCCTGGCGCTCGACGACGAGACCGGCGCGGCGCTCATGGCGGGAACGGCGCGGGTGGCACGAGCCGTGGCGCGGGGTTCCGGCCCGAGGGCATCAACGTCTGGCAGTCGACGGGCGCCGCTGCGGGCCAGGAAGTCTTTCACCTGCATTTCCACGTGATGCCGCGACGCTTCGGTGACGAACTGTTCCGTGCCTACGCGGCGCTCCCGCAGCCGAGCCCGCGTAAAGCGCTCGGCCGGCTCGCAGCGGTGCTGCGGCGCGAAATCGAAGGCGCGCCTTAGCCGCTCGGCGGGCCTGACCGGTCGGCTTCGCGCAGGCGGGCATCGTCGCAACGGTCTGGGGCCCCCACGTCAGCATCGTATCGAGCCCGATCGCGGCCCTCCCCACCGGCCTCGCGCTGCTCCTGGCACCGCCGCTACGCAAGGCTGCCGTAGCGGCGGCTAGGTGTGCGGACCACAGAGGCGTGAGACGGCTGATCGGCTACAGCTGAATGATCGACCGCCCCGAGATCTGGCCCGCCGCGAGCGCGTCGGTGGCCTCGTTGATCTGATCGAGCTCGTAACGGGCCGTCACCATCGCGTCGAGGTCCAGCTCGCCCTCCTTGTACCAGCGGATGAACATGGGGAAGTCGCGCTCGGGGCTGCAGGAGCCGCCGATGCTCCCGATGTACTTCTTCTCGGCGATGAGGAGATCGCGCGCGTCGAGCTCCACGTTCGACTGCGGGACGCCCACCAGGACCGCGGTACCGCCGCTGCGCTGTCCGAGCACGCCCGGGCGGGCGGCGGGCAGGATCTGCTCCATCGTCTGCTTCACGCCGATGCAGTCGAAGGCGTAGTCAACGCCAGAGACGGGCGCGCCGCCGAAGGCGAACTCGGTAGCGCTGGTGGTGAGCGCACGGACCTGCTCGACGGCGTCACCGTCCGAGGCGTTGACGCCGACCGTGGCGCCGAACTTCTTCGCGAACTCGAGCTTTTCGTCGCTCAGATCCACGGCAATGATGGGGTTGGCGCCGATCACGGCCGCGGCGGTGATCGCCGAAAGCCCCACGCCCCCCACGCCGAAGACCGCGACGCTCTCGCCCTCCTTGACGCCCGCGGTGTGATAGGCCGCGCCTGCGCCGGTCATGATCGCGCAGCCGATGATGGCGGTGACGTCGGTCGCGACGTCCTCGGGCATGGTCACGATGTACTGCTCGTCGGCGATGGTGTTGTCCGCCCAGGTGAACACGCCCTGGGAGACCGCCGTCGAGCCATCCGCCAGCTGCAGCGAGATCGCTTCCGGACGGCGCTCGATTTCGGGGCTGCGGGGCACCCACGTGACCATCACGCGGTCGCCTTCCTTGACGTGGTCGACCGCGCTGCCCGCGGCCACGACCGTGCCCGTCGACTCATGGCCGAGCAGCTGGGGAGCCTGGCGCGGTCCGTGCATCTGATGCAGCTGCGAGTGGCAGATGCCGCTCGCGAACTGCTTGACCACGACCTGGTGGGGCCCGGGGTCGGGGAGATCGATCTCGTCGATACGGAGGGGGCCGGGGCCCTGGGGGCAGACGACGACGCGCGCGGGGGTAGGCATGGAGATGGCTCCTTTTCTCAGTGCGCGAATCTTACTGTTTTGCGCTCGCTTCGCTTGCCCCACCACCGCGCGCCTCCCCCACGCTCGCCGCGGCGCGTACCCGCCCTGTTGGGCGCTACGGCTCCGTGCTCGCTTCCGGGTGTGGGGACAGGAGCGACTGTTCGGCGTTGGAGGTTGGGGCAGCGCTACGGCGGGGCGCAGCCTGTCGCGACGCGCCAACGTTGGGGCTGGATGGTTCGGGCCGGCGAGCGTCTCGGTGGCGCGATGCGGGTCCGCGCGCGCCGCTTCCTTCGGAGCGAGCCGAAGCAACCGGGGCCGTTCGGAGTGGATTCCGAAACGGCCCCTAGGTCCGACGCTGTGATAGCAGCGACGGACCAAAGCTCAGGGTACCGACTCCTCCCCGCGCTCGGCAAAGTCGCTTGTTCGAAACTCGGCAGGAGCCGCGCGGCGCGGATGGCGGTGCAGGCTCGGCTGTTGTGCGCATCTTCCTTGGGCCGTCCTCGGGGGCGGGAGCCGGGAACCCCCGGCTCAGTTCGATGGCAGCTCGGTCAGGACCAATCGGGTAACGGCGTCCGTCGCCCAATCGGCGACCTGATCCAGCGACCAGCCATAGGCATCGATCAGGTGAATCCAGAAAGTCTCGTCCGTGAGGGCGGCGATGGTCCCGGTCGCTTCGGCGAGCGAGGTGCCGCTGCGGATTCGCCCCAGTGTGTAGATGCGGCCCGTCACACGGCCCACCCCCTCGCGGTGGCGGCGAGTCCCCTCCTCGAGCACCGCTCGAAGCTCGGGGACATTGGGTCCGGCGTGCGTTGCGGTGCGAATGATGTCGCCGGCGGTCTCGACGATTCCGCGGCATATGGCGATCGCCACCCCGACTATCTCTTCGGCGGTGGTGTCTCCGGTGATGCCGGAGAGGAGCTCACCGACATTCGCCTCGGCGTGGATGTGGTCGTTGAGGGCGGTCACCAGCGCGGCCTTCGGCCCAACGCTGTCGTAGATAGTCTGGGTTGAGACGCCCGCAGCCTCCGCGATCTGGCTGACGGTGGTTGCGTTGTACCCCTGGCTGCCGAAGAGCACGCGGGCCGCGCGGAGGATCTCCTGGCGCGTCTGCTCGGCCTGGATCTCGCGGCGCGAGGGGCTCACTTGACTAGTCGTACAGTCACTGGAATAGTCACCAAATTAGTAGATCATCATACAACTGAGAGGAATCTGATGGCTGTCACATCCGCACCCTCCGCTACCCGGGGCACGGCGCCCTGGCTCACGCAACGCATCGCCGGCATCGGCGGACTGCTGTTCGCCGCGATCGTCGTCTTCTCGAACATTCTTCGTGGCGCAATCGCTCCTGCAGCCGACGCGGAGGTTTCCGAGATCATCGAATTCGCCACCGATGATCGCGCCGTCATCCAGGTTCTCGGTGCGCTCTTCGCTGTCTCGATCGTCGCGGTCAGCGTATTCATAGCCGGTCTGTACCGTTCCCTGGCCGAGGGGCCTGAGCCCATCGCGGCCCGGGTGGGTCTGATCGGTTGGGTTGGGACCGCGGCGATGTTCGGCACTGTGGTCGTTTCCGAGATGTCCCTGGCCGTCGCCGGCGAACACCTCGCCGACTCACCCGGCCTCGCGCGCGCCTTTTGGACGCTGAATAACACGGCCTTTGCGTTCAATATGGCGATGCTGGCAACCGCCCTCCTCGGATTCTCACTCGCCGGCGCCGCAGCCGGAATCACGCCGCGATGGTTCCGGGTCCTCGGGCCGGCTGGCGCGATCCTGCTACTAGTCGCCGCAGCGAACGGCGTATCGATCGCTGAGGGAAGTCCCATCGTCTTCGTCGGACTCATCGGCTTCCTGACCTGGTTGCTCTTCGTTGTCACGACTGCAGTAGGGATGATCCGGCGCGAACTGCCATCAGCCTGACCCACTAGACCTTGGGTCCGCAAGCAACGCTGCCCGGGTAGCGGCGGAGCCCTGTCTCGGGTTCGCGCTGCGGTCGCCCGCGGACCGCGGGTCCGCCTGGGCCCATGCGCTTGAGCGGGGTGCATGTTGGTTGGAGGTTGTGGCGCTCGGGCTCTGAACCTTGAACGCTGAACTCCCTTCTCCTCACGCCGCGAACCTTACTGACTCAGCGAGTGAGAGGGGCGCTCTTTGGCTCGGGTATCGGCGGAGGCCTAGATTTCCTCCTTATGAGCGCCTTCGATCTGGCTCTCGAAGTACGAGCTCCCCCAAGACGTGTGCTCACCACCCAGAACGTCACGATAGCTCAGTCGCCAATGCACCCAGAGGTCGCCCGTGAAAGGATCTTCGAAGGGACGCGTCTGCAGCCATGGCATCGGCCGAGCTCGTCGTTGAGGAGCAACGCCAGCGAGTTCCATGAAGAAATCTGCATCTGACTCGCGAACCTCAGCGGCAACTAACGTATCCCGGTCAGTGAGGGCCGAAACTCGGTGCGACAGCGCGGTCACCCAGCCCTCGAACCGGCACCTCAGCGCCGGCCCCGGCCCGATGTTTTCAACCACAACTTTCAACCCGACAGCCGAAATGTCGGTTGACTGGTTCTCCTTCAGCTCCGAGTGGGCCGCTCGCCCCGCAGGAACGAACTGGGCCTCGTGTGCGATGAGATAGGGGCGTAAGGACTCCACCCTCGTCCTCCGCGCGTGATAGCCCGCTCTCCAGGCCTGGTATCCGGCGTAGCTGGCCGCCAGTAGCGCCCCATAAAGGATCACCGCCTGCATATCGAGATCATCACTCAGCGCACTGACGAGGAGACCTCCTACGAAGAGGGCAGCGGCTGCAAGCAAACTGACGCCCCAAAACCACCCTGGGGGGCTGGCTCACCAAGACTCGTGCCCGGTTCCACGAATGAGTTCCGCCATATGCGGGAGTTTACGATCCCGTTCGCGCGGACCGGGGGGATAGCGCACAGCCGTGCGCATCGCACACACGACCTCCGAACAGCGCCACTCCCTTATCATTCGGCGGCACTAGCACGAGGAGCGACTGAGATGGCAGAGATTGATGGCGCGACCCTAATCGCGCGGAGCCTCAAGCAGCAGGGCGCCGACTACATGTTCGGGGTGGTCGGGTTCCCCGTGGCGGCGATCGCGGCCGCGGCCCAGCGCGAGGGGATCCAGTACTACGGCTTCCACAACGAGCAGGCGGCGAGCTACGCCGCCGGCGCCGTGGGCTATCTCACGGGCCGCCCCGGCGTCTGCCTCACGGTTTGCGGGCCGGGGATGATCCACGGCATCGCAGGGATGGCGAACGCCTGGTCGAACACCTGGCCGATGATCCTCATCGGCGGCGCGCCGGACTCCTATCAGGACGGCCAAGGGTCGTTCCAGGAGGCGCCCCAGGTCGAGGCCGCGCGGCCCTTCGCCAAGATGTCGCGCCGCGCGGAGACGATCGAGCGTGTCCCGTATTACGTCGAGCAGGCGGTGCGGACCAGCATCTACGGCCGGCCCGGCGCGGTGTATCTGGACTTCACCAACGACGTGATCAGCGGCCGGATCGAGGAGGCGGACGTGGCGGTCCCGGATCGCTGCCCGGACCCACCGCGCACTCACGCTGAGCCCGGCTCGGTTGAGCAGGCGGTCGATGCTTTGAAGTCGGCGGAACGACCGCTCGTGATCGTGGGCAAGGGCGCGGCCTACTCACGGGCCGAGGACGAGGTACGCGAGTTCATCGACAAGACCCAGCTGCCCTTCCTCGCCTCCCCGATGGGCAAGGGCGTGGTCCCCGACGACCACCCCCTCTCGGTCGCTCCGGCGCGCTCCTTCGCCCTCCAGAACGCCGACCTCGTGTTCCTCATGGGTGCGCGCCTCAATTGGATCATGCACTTCGGCCAGCCCCCCCGGTTCAACGAGAAGGTGCGGATCGTGCAGATGGACATCAGCGCGGAGGAGATCGGCACGAATGTGCCGACGGAGGTCGCGCTCGTCGGTGACGCGAAGGCGATCACGGGCCAGCTCAATACGGTTCTGGAGAAGAGCCCCTGGACGTATCCCCAGGAGACGACCTGGTGGAACGGCCTCTCGGCGAAGTCCGAGGAAAACAAGGCGGCAGTTGCGGCCATGGAGCAGGACGAGTCAGAGCCGATGGGCTACTACCGCGTCCTGCGGGCCGTCCGCGAGGCGATCCCGGATGACGCGATCATCGCGAGCGAGGGCGCCAGCACGATGGACATCGGCCGCACTGTCCTGCCCAATATCGTCCCCCGCGCGCGCCTGGACGCGGGCACCTTCGGGACGATGGGCGTGGGCGTGGCCCAGGCGATCGCCGCGGCTGCGGTCCACCCAGACCGCAAGGTCGTGGCCGTGGAAGGCGACGCCGGCTTCGGTTTCAGCGCGATGGAGGTCGAGGTCGCCTGCCGTTACGGCCTGCCGATCACGTTCATCGTCGTGAACAACAACGGCATCGGCGGTGGCCCCACCGAGCTCGACCGGGAGAACATCCCGCCCGGCTCGTTCATGCCCAATGCCCGCTACGAGATGATCATCGAGGCCTTCGGGGGCAAGGGCTACTACGTCACGGAGCTCGCCGAGCTCGACTCCACGCTGCGAAAGGCCGTGGATGATCCGACGCCCTCGATCGTGAACATCATGATCGACCCGCAGGCCCAGCGGAAGCCACAGCAGTTCAACTGGCTCACGCGCTAGCCCGATGACGGCCGTCGACGCGGGCTTGCCCGACTTCGCGGCGCTCACCCCCGAGGGGGTGGGCGCTGCCTGCCAGCGCGCGATCATCGCCTGCGACAGCGCCGTGGCGGACCTCGTCGCCGCGCCCGATGAGCAACGCACCTTCGCGAACACGATCGGCGCGCTCGAGGCCGCGACCGATCACGTCGCGCAGGCCGCCGGGCAGTACGCCTTCATGGCCTACGTCGCCGAAGCGGATGAGCTGCGCGACGCCGCCCGCGACTGGGAGGAGCGACTCGAGAAGTACCTGCTCGACCTCTCCTTCCGTGAGGACCTCTACGGCGCGATCAGCGCATTTGCGGCCCGTGGCGAGAGCCTCGGGGTGGACGACGCGCGGCTGCTCGAGCACTCGCTGCGGGACTATCGCCGCAACGGCTTCGCGCTGCCCGCGGGCGAGCGCGCCAAGGTGCGCGCGCTCCTCGACCAGCTGGTTACGCTCGGGGTCGAGTTCCAGAAGAACATCAGCGAGTGGGACGACGGCATCGTCGTGCCGCGGGCGGCACTGGCTGGGCTGCCGGACGCCTTCATCGATTCGCTGCGCACCGAGGACGTGGAAGGCGAAACGCACTACCGCGTCTCCCTCGACTACCCCGAGTACTTCCCCTTCATGGGCAAGGCCGAGTCCCAGGAGCTCCGTCGCGAGCTCTTCGCGAAGGAGCAGGTGAAGGGCGGCGCTGCGAACGTCGCCGTCCTCGAACAGGCGCTGCAGGCGCGGCAGGAAGCGGCGTCGATCCTCGGCTACGACTCCTGGGCCGCGTACGTCCTCGAGATACGCATGGCGAAGGAGCCAGAGCGTGTCGCCGAGTTCCTCGCCGATCTGCGCGAGAGGCTCGCGGTGAAGGCGGAGGCTGATCTCGCGCTCATGGCCGGGGCCAACGGCGGGCCGGTCAATATCTGGGACTGGCGCTACTGCCACGACCAACTCCTCCAGTCCGAGTACGCGATCGACGACTTCGCGGTCGCCCAGTACTTCCCCCTCGACGCCTGCCTCGAAGGCCTCTTCGATGTCTGCCGGCGGCTGCTGGGCGTTCGTTTCGAAGCCGTGCCCGAAGCGCCCGTCTGGCACGAGGATGTCCAGGCCTTCGATGTCTACGAAAGCGACGGCGACGAGGCCTTTGCCCGCTTCTATATGGACCTCTTCCCGCGGCCGAACACCTTCGGCCACGCCGCTGCCTTCACTCTGCGGGGCGGGCGGCGGCTCGCGGACGGTTCCTACCAGAAGCCCGTCAGCGCAATCGTCGCGAACTTCACGAAGCCGACGCCGGAGGCGCCTTCACTGCTCCGGCACAGCGAGGTCGACACGCTCTTCCACGAGTTCGGTCACATCCTCCACCAGACGCTGACGCGGGCGCCGCACGCGCGCTTCAGCGGCAGCAGCACCGAGCGGGACTTCGTCGAGGCGCCCTCGCAGATGCTTGAGCACTGGGTCTGGGACCGGGATGTGCTCGCGAGCTTCACCCGCCATCACGAGACGGGTGTGCCGCTGCCGGAATCGCTGCTCGACTCGCTGCTCGCCGCGAAGACGCTGAGCTCGGGCGTGACCACGCTGCGCCAGCTCTACTTCGCGAACCTCGACCTCGCCTACCACTCGCCCGGCTTCGGAGGCGACAGCACGGCCGTGGCCGCGGAACTGCACGAAATCACGGCCTTCCCCTACACACCGGGGACGCACTTCCAGTCGGGCTGGGGGCACCTCTTCGGCTACGACGCGGGCTATTACGGCTACCTCTGGTCGCACGTCTTCGGCGACGACATGTTCACGCGCTTCGAAGGCGCCGGCCTCCTCAACGCCGACCTCGGCGCGGAATACCGCCAGAAGGTCCTGGAACGGGGCGGCTCCGTGGACGGCGACGAGCTCGTCCGCGACTTCCTCGGCCGCGAACCCAACTCCGACGCCTTCCTCCGGGGCCTGGGGCTAGGCGCCTAGTTCGAGCGGAAGCGACTCCCAAGCGCCGCGTCGAGGATCTCGACCGTCGAGCCACCTTCAGTGCCGTCAATGAGGCCGGTAGTCGGAGGCGCGAAGATTGTGTGCGCGGCCTCCAGAAGCACCTTGTCCTTTACCTCGGTTGTCTCCGTACCGTTTGCGAACGCTCGATAGGTGCGGAGGGCATGCACACGATGCTGATTGACAGCAGCCAGATGCGCGTGTGACCGATAGAGCTTTGCCGCGCTTACGGTGAAATAGACGCCAATCACGATTGCGAAAGTCCGAGCCAAGGTACCTCTCAGGAACGCGCCATCATCGATTTGGCCGTCGTAGCCCCAGGCAAGGAAGGCCACCGATCCCCCTAGCGCGGTTGCAACACCCAACACGATGGTGGCAGTGAGCCAGATCCAGCCGCGCTTGTCGTTCTCCTCGCGTGCTGACTCGAACTCATTCGCGCGATTCGCGACTGCCGCCTCGACCGAAATCTCACGAATATCGTCAAGCATTCGCTTTGCCTCCGCCTGTGTCGCAGCTGCCTCCTCCTTGACTCGCTGAGTTTCGTCTTGGAGGCGTTTCACCTCGTAGTCAATGTCCTTGCGGATTTGATCTATATCGAGGCTTGCGAATTGGAGGTACCCCAAGTTCGGGACCAAGGCCTCCTGGAGGTTTTCGATCTGAGTTCTCAACTGATTGGCCAGACCATCACGCTGTCTCATCGGATCGCCACCAGCATTCACGGGTGAGAAATCAAGGAGGCTTTGAAGCGCACGCTCGACCTCCCCCAGCGCACTGTTCACCGATCGCCAAAGTGAGTCCGGAAGGATCTCCCACGGAAGCTCCGCGGTAGCCGTCGCTAGGTTCCGGAGGACTTCTGATACTGCACGACAGTCTTCAAAGGCGAATTGCGCGAGCTCGTCCTTTCTGACCACCTCGTCTAGTTCTAGTCCGGCGAATTTCCGGAAGCGCTCTCGCCTTTCCTCGCCCGCGGTGTCGTCTTCGGCCACAGCAATTGCCTCTCAGCGTTGGTCCAGTCGGGAGTGTAAGCCGCTCAAACGGGCAAGACTTCCCTCTCGCGCCGTCACCTCCGGGTGCGTTTCGCCCATAGAGAGCGTGAACGCCCCGTCGCAGGACGGGTTCTGGAGCTGACTCATGGCACCTACCTACGGCCGCATCTGGGACCGCCCCGCTACCCGCCGCGCGATTCTCGCGGGCGGGGTCGTGGCGGCTGCGGGCGGCACCGCCGCTGCGGTGGTCGGACTCGGCCCCGGCTCGGCCGAGGGCGGGACGGCGACGATCCCCGGGATCTCGTCCGATGGGAACCCAACCGAACCGCCGGCCACACCCACCACTCCGCCATCCGCCACCCCGACCAGCACGCCCGTCGCCAGCGGCGCGATTGACGACGAACGCCGGGCTGCCGCGCATCTCCTCCGCCGCGCGGGCTTCGGCGGCACCAATGCCGAGATCGAGGAGTTCGCGGCGCTCAGCCGCGACGAGGCCGCGAGCCGCCTGATCGACTACCAAGGCGTCGATAACTCCGCTCTCGACGCGCGGGTCGCGGCGCTCGGGCTCGACGATCTCTACTACAGCAACGCCCGTGTCGGCGAGATGGCGCAGTGGTGGCTGGTGCGCATGACCTATTCGGCACGGCCGCTGGAAGAGCGCATGGCACTCGTCTGGCACGGTCTGCTGACGACCCAGGTGAGCCAGATCGGCGGGCGACGCGCGAAGCTGATGGTGCGCCAGAACGAGCTCTTCCGGGAGATGGCGCTGCCGGTCTACGACGACCTGCTGCAGGCGATCAGCAAGGACCCGGCCATGATGGCCTATCTGAACACAGTCGAGAGCACGGCCGTAGCTCCCAACGAGAACTACGGCCGCGAGCTCATGGAGCTGTACTCCATGGGCGAAGGCAACTACACCGAGGACGACGTCCGCGAAGCGGCGCGCGCCTTTACGGGCTGGCGCTTCACGCCCCCGCGGCGCGTCGATCGGGACGATCGCGAGGCCCGCGACCTTGCCCTCGCGGAATGGGATCCTCGCTTCGTCGTCGCCCAGCGCCTGCACGATTCCGGCCCGAAGACCTTCCTCGGCCAGACCGGCAACTGGGACGGCACCGACATCGTCGACATCATCATGGAGCAGGAGGCCACGGGGCAGTACATCGCCCTCTACCTCTACACCGAATTCGTCCACGGCCAGCCCTACCAGGACGAGATCGACGACCTCGTCACCGTTTGGAACGACAGCGGCCACGACGTGAAGGAGATGGTTCGCGCCATCCTTACGAGCGACGCGTTCTACTCGGAAGAGGCCTACCGCGCGAAGGTGCGGAGCCCGATCGAGCTGATGGTCGGCGCGTTTCGCGGCCTGGAGCTCGAGCTCGGAGAGCAGGCCCGCGGCATCCAAGGGGCGGTGGAGCCGATGGGCCAGATCCCGTTCGAGCCGCCAAATGTGGCGGGCTGGCCGGGCGGTGCCACCTGGCTCTCTTCCGGCTCGTTCTTCGCGCGCGTCAACTTTATCGATGCGCTCGTCTTCGGCCGCCCCGGGCCCAGGGACGGGCGGCAGCGTGGGCGCGACCGCGCGGGCCCGCTCACGGGCATGCGGATCCCCATGCTGGAGGCGGCCGGCACCCCTGAGGAGATGGTAGACCTCGCCCTCGCGGCGCTCGTGGACGGGAACGTCCCCGCCGAGTCGCGCGACGCGATGGTCGAGTACGTCGCCAGTACCTCCAGCGTCGAGGAGCAGGCGAAGGCGGCGGCCTATCTGGTATTGGGCAGCCCCGAGTTCCAAACGATCTAAGGCACCCGGGAAACCGCGGTAGCGCCTCGAAACGACGACCACCAAGAGCCAAGAGCCAAGAGCCAAGAGCTAACAGCCAATAGCCAGGAGTCAGCCATGTTGAGTCGCAGGGATTTCATCAAGGGGAGCTTCGCGAGCGGAGTCGCGCTCGTGACCATCGGCGGTGGCGTGAACTCGCTGCTCAAGGGCTCGGTCGCCTTCGCCCAGGAGAACCCGGCCGAGGTCGTGCCGAACAACGGCAAGATCCTGATCCTCGTGCAGCTGGCCGGCGGCAACGACGGTGACCGCACGCTCGTCCCCCATGGGTCTTCGGCCTACTACAGCGCGCGTAGCGCCACCGCGATCGCGGCGGAGGACGTGCTCTCGCTCAACAGCGACGTTGGGCTCCACCCCAACCTCACGGGCCTCAAGGGCCTCTGGGACGAAGGCAAGATGGCGGTCGTGCAGGGCGTAGGCTATCCCGATCAGAACTTCAGCCACTTCAAATCCATGGCCATCTGGCAGTACGCCGACCCGGCCCTCGTCGAGCGCGACGGCTGGCTCGGCAAGACGCTCGAGCAGCTCGAAAGCGAGGAGCACGACCCCTTCCTCGGCTTCCGCGTAGGGAACTCGCCGCCGCCGGAGTTGCGCACCCCCAACATCCCCATCCCCGCGGTGAGGAACCCCGCCGACTACGGCTTCAAGGTCGCAGGGCAGGCGGTGACGCCGGACGAGGCGCGCTCGGCCACGCTCCTGAAGCTGTACGAGGAGTACCCCTCGACCGCGCCCTACGGCGTGCTCCTGGAGACGACCGCGGATAGCGCCGTCTCTAGCTCACAGCTGCTCGCGGAGGCGGGCGAGATCTACGTCCCTGCGGTCGAGTATCCGGCCACGCCCTTCGCCTCTGGGCTCTCGCTGCTCGCGCAGGTGATCGTCGGCGATCTGGGGATGCGCGTGGGCCATACCACCCTCGGCGGCTTCGACACACACGTGAACGAGGTCGGTGCGCACGACAACCTGATGACGACGCTCGATGGCGGCATCACCGCCTTCTATCAGGACCTCGCCGCGCATGGCCGTGCGGACGACGTGATCGTCGTGACCTGGAGCGAGTTCGGCCGTCGCTGGCAGGAAAACGCCAACCAGGCCACCGACCACGGCTCCGCGAACATGCTCTTTGCGGTCGGGAACGGCATCCAAGGCGGCCTCTACGGCGAGCCGCCGAGCCACACGCAGCTCATCCAGCGCGGGAACCTCGAGTTCACCACCGACTTCCGCAGCGTCTACTCGACCATCATCGACCGCTGGTTCGGGGTGCCCTCGGAGGCGCTGTTGGGCCAGCAGTGGGCGAACCTCGACTTCATTCCCGCCGCCTGACGGGGGCTCGCCGCGATGCGCTGCGGGCCCGCCCGACGTACCCTCCCCTGCGACTCACGGGGAGGCTCAGATGGCACTGGCAGTGTTCTCGCTCGAAGGCAAGGTCGCGATCGTGACCGGCTCGAGCTACGGGCTCGGGGTGCACTTCGCGCACGCGCTCGCCGAAGCCGGCGCCGACATCGTCCTCACGGCTCGGAGCGAGGAGAAGCTCGCTGAGGTCGCCGCCTCGATTGAGGCGCTGGGGCGACGTGCGCTCTCGGTTGCGTGAGACGTGAACGACTACGAGCAGGTCCGGGAGCTCATGCGGCGCGCGTGGGCCGAGTTCGGCACGGTCGACGTGCTCGTGAATAACGCCGGAATTCTCGACGCGCGCGCGCTTCGCTCCGAGCACAGCGAGCCCGAGATGTTCGCGCAGCTGGTTCAGACCGACCTCATCGGCCTCTGGAACTGCTGCCACGCGGCCGCGCAGCACATGCTCCGCCAAGGCAGCGGCAGCATCATCAACATCAGCTCGGTCTCCGGGGTCAGTGGGGGCGAGGGGCGCACGCCCGGGTACGCCGCCGCCAAGGGTGGCGTGAACAACCTCACGCAGCTCCTCGCGAGCGAATGGGGTGATCGCGGCGTGCGCGTGAACGCGCTCGCGCCGCACGTCTTCGATTCGGAGATGACCCACGAAGCGCTCGTGCAGAGCGGCGTGATGAACTACCTCGATAGCCGCGTGCCGATGCGGCGCATCGGCCAGGAGAGCGACCTCGCCGGTCCGATCGTGTTCCTCGCGTCGGAAGCCTCGGCGTACGTCTCGGGCGCGATCCTGCCCCTCGACGGCGGGCTGACGGCAAGCCGCGGTTACACGGGCGACGTGCCCTGGGACGACTTCGACCCGGAAGGCCGCGGCCGGCCCCTGCAGCCCGGGACCCCCTGGTAGCCCCTGGTAGCCCCGCCAATCCCCGCTCAGGACCGCAGAGGGAGGACCCATGCCCCGAATGAAGCCCGAAATGTTGGCCCAACTCCTCGAAGAGCCCCATATCGGCGTGATCGCCACCCTGCGGCGGAACGGGCTGCCTTACACGGTGCCGGTCTGGTGGCTGCACGAAGACGGGGTCTTCTGGCTTACCGGTACGACGACCCGCATCTGGTGCCGGCAGCTCCAGCGCGACCCCCGCGCCTCGCTCTGCATCGAAGCGACTGATCCGGGCCGCCACGTCGGCGTCGACGGTCGCTGCACGGTCCTCGAGCTGCCCGCCTTCGACATCTGGCCAACCTCGCGACGGCTCGTGGAGAAGTACGTCGGGCGGGGCGACCCAGCCAACGCGGCCGCCGTCGAGGCCTTCTTCGCGAACATGCAGACGGAGCCGCGGATGTTGTTCCGTCTCGATCCGGGGGTGTGGCGTGCAATCGACCTGAGCGTTTATCGGGGCAAGCGCGCCGACCGCGCGTTCCAGGCGGCTTGAGCGGTGGCTGAGTCCTCGGGAGCGGACTGAGGCGCGGCGGTAGGCGGACGCCTGAGGCGCGCGCGGGGACGCGCCCGCGATCGTTGGGCACCAAGGCCTCCCGGCCGACACGAACCGCTCCCCAGCCGACCGCTGCCGTCGTGACGCTTGCGCGCGGCGGCGCCGCCGCCCCTATCAGGCCCCCTGGTACACTCGGCCGCCACCGGACGGAGGACGTATGCAGGAACTGAGGGGCAAGGTCGCGGTCGTCACCGGAGGCGGAAGCGGCATCGGCCGCGCCCTCGCGCTGGCATTCGCGGACGAAGGTATGGACATCGCCATCGCGGACATCGAGACCGGCCCGGCGGAGACGGTCGCAGAAGAGGTCCGGGCCAAAGGCCAGAAGGCGCTCGCCGTGGCGTGCGACGTGACCGATCTCGCTTCCGTGCGCGCCCTCGCGGATTCGGTGAACGCGGAGTTCGGCGCCGCCCACGTCGTCTGCAACAACGCCGGGGTCGTCGCCTCCAGCCCCTCCGCCGAAATGCGTGACACTGACTGGAGCTGGGTGCTGGGCGTCGATCTGGACGGCGTCGTGAACGGCCTCCAGGCGTTCCTGCCGGGGCTCGTCGCACAGGGCGAAGGGCACATCGTCAACACCTCGTCGATCGCGGGGCTGGTGCCTTCGGCGGCGCCAAACATCATTTCCTACACGGCGGCAAAGTACGGCGTCGTCGGCATCACCGAGACGCTCCATGAGGAGCTGCGCCCGGCGGGCGTCGGCGCCTCCGTGCTCTGTCCCGGGGTCGTGCGTACGCGCATCGGCGAATCGGGGCGCAATCGCCCCGATGCTGCCGCGAGCCCCCCGCGTCAGGCCCCGGCGGCGGGTGGGCCGCCTCCGCGGGTCGTGGGCAGGGACGCGATCGAGCCCGAGGTGCTCGCCCAGCGCGTGGTCGAGGCCGTGAAGAACAACGACCTCTACGTCGTCACCCATCCGGAAACGCGAGCGGCGGTCGAGGCGCGTTTCGCCGCGATCCTCGCCGCCTACGACAAGCTCGACGCGTCCCTGCCTGGCCGCTAGCGCAGAAGCCAGCAGCTGAGGCTGACGGCCGCGGTCGAGCCGGCGCTGGAGACGGTGAGCGCGCGTGCGCGTTCGCTCCTTCACGGCGCGATCGACATCCACGTCCACGCCGACCCCCGCCCCCTGCGCCGAGCGCAAGTTCGACTTCCGCAGGACGGTGGCGCGTGGCGGGCCTTGCCGGGCCCGTGCTGAAGAGCCACGAGTGCCCCACCCGGCCGCTCGCCTGGGCCCGGGACGACGAGTTCAGCGACGCCCTGCTGGCGTTCCATCACGTCACGAATGGTCGCGAACGGCCCCGCCGCTCTCACGGGCCCCCGCGGCCGCCGGGCGCTAGCGAGCGGCGATCGAAACCCGGCCTGGCGGCGGGGCTGTGGCGGTGTGGCGGACGCTTCCGGGCGGCACCCCGAACAGCCGCTTGAACGCCCGGCTGAACGCCGCTTCGGACTGGTACCCGAGGCCGGCGGCGATCGCCGTCAGCGGCTCCGCAGTCTCTTGAAGCTGGGCGTGGGCCAGCTGCATGCGCCAGCCCGTGAGGTAGCGCATCGCGGATTCGCCTACCAGGTCGGTGAAGCGGGCCGAGAACCCCGATCGCGACATGCCGACCTCGTTCGCCAACGACGACACCGTCCAGTCTTCTCCGGGCTCGCGGTGAATCGCCGCGATCGCCCGTCCGACCTGGTCGTCGCGGAGGGCGGCAAGCCAACCCTGATCAGCTGCGGGTGCGGAGTCAATCCACGACCGCAGCGCCTGAACGACGAGGATGTCGGCCAATCGCGTAATAACGGTCTCTCCGCCCGGTCGCCGCTCCTTGGCTTCACGGGCGATGAAGCGAAGGGTGCTTTGCAGCCAGCTCCCCTCATCCTGGTCCCACGTGTCGATCTGAAGAACCTTGGGAAGCAGCTCGATGAGACGTTGGGCGGCGACGTGATCGAAACGCACGACACCGCAGGTGAGATGCGAAAAGTCGCCGTCGCCGCCAAAGCGCATGATCTCGTAGCGATCGCTGACCTTCTCGACGGGGATGTCGAACAGCGGCTCGGCGTCCGCCTCCAGACTGCTGCGGATGCGGTGCCCTGCGCCGTGGGGGACGAGCGCCAGGCTGCCCTGCTCGAGCAGGCGGGGCTCGGCGCCTTCGACTTCGAGCCAGCAGCGACCCGCGGTGACGACATGGAACATCATGCACCCCTCAAACGGGGGTAAATCGATCCCCCACGGCGCCGTCAGCTCAGCGCGGCAGTAGAGGGTGCCCGTGAGCCGGAGCAAATGAAGGGTTTCATCGAGGGGGTCTGATGCGGCAGGGAGAGCGGGCGTGGGACGAGACACGATCGAACTCTGTCACGACTGATTGCTGTAAGTCCAGATCACGTGGATGAATAGCAACTAATCTTGGATAGATAATCATTGTCAGTCCAGAATCAGCCCTCCATGCTGTCGACATGCCGAGGACGGGAAGATCGTTCACGGCAGGACAAACCCGCGAAGGAGACAGCACCATGAACCGCTCCCCGATTCTCGTTATCGGCAGCACTGGAAAAATTGGTCGACGAGTCGTCCAGCGGCTCTCTGAGGGAGGCCATGCCGTGCGCAACGGATCTCGCCAATCCGATCCGCCGTTCGACTGGGAGGACCGGGCGACGTGGGCGCCGGCGCTCCAGAGCGTGGGATCGGCGTACGTGTCCTACTACCCGGACCTCGCTGCCCCCGGCGCAGTTGACGCCGTGGGTTCGTTCGCCGAGTTGGCCGTCGAGAACGACGTCTCGCGGCTGGTGCTGCTGGCCGGGCGCGGCGAGGCCGAGGCCGAGCTCGCCGAAGAGGCCGTGCGCGAGTCCGGCGCCGAGCTGACAATTGTGCGCGCGACCTGGTTCAGCCAGAACTTCAGCGAGGGTTCCTTCCTGGATTCGGTGCTGAGTGGCGAGGTCGTACTCCCCGCCGGCGACATCGCCGAGCCCTTCGTCGACGCGGACGACATCGCCGATGTCGCCGTGGCGGCGCTGACCGACGACCGCCATATCGGCGAGCTCTACGAGCTGACCGGGCCCAGGCTGCTGACGTTCGCCGAGGCGGTGGCGGAGATCGCGAAGGCGACCGCCCGCGAAATCCGCTACGTGCCCGTGGCCGTCGACGAGTTCGCGGCGGCCATGGCGACACAGGTACCAGGCGAGGTCATCGAGTTGCTCACCTACCTCTTCAGCGAAGTCCTGGACGGCCGCAACGCCCACACGACAGATGGTGTCCAGCGCGCCGTGGGCAGGGAGCCCCGAGATTTCGCTGACTACGCACGGGAAGCCGCCGCCAGTGGCGTCTGGGCGGGTGTCGCGTGATGATCGACGATCTCCTTCTGACGTTGACGCTCATCACGGCGCTGGGCTGCGGGCTGGTCGCCGGAGTCTTCTACGCCTTCTCGACCTTCGTGATGAAGGCCCTGGCCCGCCTCCCCGCGGCGCAGGGGATTGCCGCCATGCAGTCGATCAACATCGTCGTGATCAATCCAGTGTTCATGGCGGCGTTCGTGGGGACCGCCGCCGCCTGTGTGTTGGTCGCAGTCTTCTCGATAGTCCGGTGGAGCGGGTCCGAGGACGCCTACTCGCTCAGCGGCGCCCTGGTCTACCTCATCGGCACGATCCTCGTGACGGTCGCCTTCAATGTGCCGCGGAACGATGCGCTGGCGGCCGCTGACCCGCAGAGCGTCGCCGGCGCCGGACTCTGGGAGCGCTACGTCACCAGCTGGACAGCCTGGAACCACGTGCGCACGGCGGCAGCGCTCGCGGCGGCGGCATTGCTCACCGTCGCAGTCAGCCAGTAACCGGGCGCAACCCGTCGCGCCGAGACGGCATCTGAAGGACGCTCGACGGCACGGCTGCGCCTGCAGCGCGGCTGACTTCGCCTCATGCCCTCGTTAGCGCGGCCTCATCGATGCGGCCGCCTACTGAGTACGGAATGTTCACGGCCGAAAGCCCGAATTCGCGATAGACCGCGACCAACAGGTCATGAGCCACCTCGAACGGGTCCGAGGCAGCACCTTGAAGGGGAAGCTCAAACTCGTCGCGATCCTCGGCAATTCCAACGCTGCCGCCCCTTGCCCCAAACCCGCGATCGTCGAGAAGCCCCCCCGGGATGAGTTTCAGCCCGCCGCTCGCGCCTGAATTCCGAATCCCGACAACAAAATCGCTCGCCACCGGCGATTGGCCTAATACCAACTCGACATAGAAGCGCGCGAACTCTGTTACGAATTCGACCAAAACGAGCGGATTAATGAGCCCCTGCGTGCTGTACCTCTCCATCGCCCATCCGAGGAAGTAATAGCCAAATACCGCGGTGGTAAGGCCGGAACCAGCAACGGAGAGGGTCGCAGCCCCCGGCCGCAAGGTGCGGAGACCCCCGTGCGCGAGCCTCTCCACCTCCGTTCCGAAGTCGAGATTGAATCCGTTCGGCCGAAGCTGGGGCGGATGGAGCATCATTTGCGTGGCAGCGTCCAGATCACCACTAAGTAGTAGCGGGACGGAGGTGCCCTCCGTCGGCCGTGCCTGGAGGAATAGGAGCGCGGTTTCCTCCTCCCCGAACTGGACGAGGTCGGCGGCGAGCTGCGCAGCCGGCGTGGTGATTCCCCCGATCTGACGAAGGCCTTGGTGCGAATCGGCAGACCCTACCCCTTCAATCGGACCTGCCGACTCCGCCAACTCGAACCCCCGGTCTCGCGCCCGCCGCCCCGCTCGGATCAGTTCTTGGAGAATGGAGGCAGGTGTCGCCTGCGCGCTGTCAGCCGCGCGCACCCATAAGCCGACCGCGCTGCCCACGAGGTTCCCCTCGGCGTCGATCCCCGTTGTGGTCAGGAAGGGTTTCTCCGCTTCGTCAACGCGCGTGGGCTGGACCGTGACGAGCCCGCACTCCGGATCGTCCGCGGGCCACCACCTCACCTCTGCGTTGAGCGGCGGATAGACGTGTGCTCGGAGCAGGTCCTTCATTTGCCGGAATGACGGTTTGGTAACGGGCGTCACCATCTGGGCAACGTCCTGCTCTGACGTCTCTTCCTTTTCGGTCTGGATCCCGATCAGAAGTAGACCACCGTCGGCGTTAGCAAACGCGGAGACATCTTTCGCGAATTCGATCTTCTGCCGGTGCTCGTCGAATCGGTAAGGTCGACTCTTGAATTCGATCCAACTCGCCTCAGGTGTACCGATCAGCTTCTCGAAGCCGACACTCCCCTCGCCAAGCGCTTGGAAACACTCTTCGATTGACTGAACCACCACAACTGACCTACTTGGAGCGCCGCAGTCGCACCACGGGGATCTCGCGCGGAGCCGCACGCTCCTGGTACTCGTGGTAGGGCGGGTAGGCGGCCGCCGCGACCGCCCAGAGGCGCTCACGGTCCTCGCCCTCGACGACCTCGGCCGTCACGGCGACCCGCTTGCGCTTCACCTGCACCCAGGCGTGCGGGTCGGCGACGAGGTTCGGGTACCAGGATGGGTGCGCGGGCGCGCCACCCTTCGACCCAATGAGCACGTAGTTCGCGCCATCGCTGAAGTAGAAGAGGGGCACGGAACGGAGCACGCCGCTCCTGCAGCCGATGGTGGTGAGCATCATCGTCGGGACGTAGGGCACGCCGCTCTGCTTGCTGATGTGGCGGCTCACGACGGAGTAGCCGGCGAAGCGCACGAGGAAACTCTCGACGGGTCGGAGCAGCTTGAGGCGGGTGAGGAGCTTGAACAGCACGACGACTCCCTCCGGAACGGGAGCGGGCGGCCGTCGGCCGCCCGCTCGCTCGCGGCTTTCGCAGAGGGTGAGCTAGGAGCTCGCGGCCGCCGCGGCCTTGGGCGGGCCGCCGCCGGGCCGTTCGGCCGCGCCTTCACCGGTGTAGATCCCAGTGCCTGAGACCTCACGCCAGTGCGTGTGCGCAAGCGTGTGCATGATGAAGACGGCCTGCTGCGCATTCCAGAGACCCTGCGCGTCCTGGGTCTGGTTGATGGCCTCCTTCGTGATCTTGAGGCCGAAGGACGGCTTCTCGGCGATCTTGCGGGCCATGTTCTCGACGTATTCGGTGAGCTCCTCGCGGGGGACGACCTCGTTGACCATCCCCGCCTGATGTGCGCGCTGCGCGCTCACCCAGTCACCGGTGTAGAGCATTTGGCGAGCGAGGCGGTGGCCGAACTCCCAGGGATGCGCGAAGTACTCGACCCCGGGAATGCCCCAGCCCACGACCAGGTCGCGGAACTCGGCGTCGTCAGAGGCGATGATGATGTCGCAGACCCAGGCGAGCATGAGGCCGCCGGCGATGGCCTTGCCCTGGACCTCGGCGATCATGGGCTTCGGGAGGTTGCGCCAACGACGGCACATCTGGAGGTAGATCTCCTCCTCCTTGGCCATCGCCCCCTCGGCGCCTTCGAGGTCGAAGCCCGCCCAGGTGCCAACCGGAGCCACGTCGTTGAACCCCAAGCCCGTGCCACCGCGCATGTCGTGACCGGAGTTGAAGTGCGGTCCTTCGCCGCTAAGGATGATGACCTTCACCTGGTCGTCCTGGTTGGCGTAGTCGAAGGCATCGTTGAGATCGCGCGTGAGCCGCAGATCCTGGGCGTTGCGCGCCTCGGGGCGGTTCATTCGCACGCGGGCGATTTCGGGCGTCAGGTTCTCGTAGAGCACGGTCTGGTATTCGGGCATGGGCCTCAGCCTCCTGCAGAAGTGCGGCGAGTATACGTGGCGGCGGCACGAAGGGAGTCCAAAGTCAGAGTTCAATGCTCGGAGTTCAGAGTTCAAAGGGGACAGCCGAGCGCAGTGAGCTAAGAACGCAAAGCGAGCGCGGAGCCGCAGCAGTCGAGCGCCGGGAGGTGGGGTGGACGGGAGGGGCCGAGCGCAGCGAGCCCAAAATAGCTAGCCGCAGCGAGCTAGATTAAATCCTCTCCTTCGACTCGCCGATGTCCCCGGCGGCGCTGCCGCCGAGCTCCGCGCCGACGGCACGGATGGCGCCGAACTCCTCGCGAAAGGCGACGTGTACCGCTCGCGTCTCCGTGCTGTGCAGCACGAAGCGGGCGCCTTCGCGCAGCCACTTCTGCGTGAGGTCGGGGGTCTGATGGTGGATGAGGACAGGGACGTTGCGGGCCTGGCAGGTTGCGATGATCGTGCGCAGGGCGGCCTCGTAGGTGGGATCGTCGTACTGGTCGGGCACACCGAGCGAGATGCTGAGGTCGTTGGGGCCGACGAAGATCGCGTCGACGCCTTCGACGGCGACGATGTCCTCGAGGGCCTCCATCGCGGGCACGCTTTCGATCCCGACGATGCAGACGCTGTTGCGGTTACGCTCCAGCAGATACTCGCGCGAGGCCTTGCTGGGGAACTCGTCCTCCTCGACGACCCAGCGCACGAGGTCGCCCTTGAGGGGCCGCCACTTCGCCGCGCCCACGACTTCCTGCACCTCCGCAACGGTTTCGCAGTAGGGCGCGAGGATGCCCTGCGCGCCCGCGTCGAGCGCCATCGTGACGTAGTGCGAGCTGGGGATGGGAACGCGCACGATCGTGACCACATCCACGCTGCGCAGGCCGGCGAGCAGGTCCGCGATCTCGCTGCGGCCGCGGGGGGCGTGCTCGCTGTCGATGATCACGTAGTCGAGCCCGAGTCCCGCGACGGGCGTCGCCCAGCGGGGGTTACGGGCCGCCGCGAGCATCGTCCCGTAAACGACCTCACCCGCGCGTGTCTTTGCCTTGAGCTCCTCACCGTTCACTTGTCGCCTCCCTCTGCGTCGGCCCTCCCGCGCTGAACTCTGGACTGGCCCAGCAGGGATAACGGTTGAGCCGCCGCCGGGCAAGCGTGGCTGCGTTCAATCGCGGTTGTTGCGGCGTTAGCGGCCTCCCTAGGATTCGCCCCCGGGAAGGACCATGACCGCGCTGCCGATACCGCTGACAGCCGAAGAGTCTCCGAGTGGCTGACGGCAGCCTTCGCGGCAGGCGGAGCCGTGAGCGGCGCGACCGTGACCGGCGTCGAGGCTGGGGCCCTCGGCGAGGGGTTCGGGCTGTTGGGCTCGCTCGCGGGCCTGACGCTGACCTACGACCGACCGGCAGCAGGCGCGCCCGCCACGCTGATCGCAAAGTTCCCGGCGCTCACCGAGATGAACCGCGACGTCGTCCGGCAGTACCAGGTCTATGTGCGCGAGGCGCGCTTCTATCAAGAGATCGCGAAGACCGTGTCGGCGATGCCCACGCCCCAGATCTACTACGTCGCGCACGATCCCGAAACGAAGGACGGCGTGATCCTGCTCGAAGACTTGGCGGGGTCGGCGGGGCGTCTCTGGGGAATTGCCTCGAACCGCAAGTATCCGGACGCCCCGGCCTTCCTCCTCATCGGCGTGGCTCCGCGGTCGGCGGTTCCTGAGGTGGGCACTACGGGGAGCTTTGCCGAAGGCTCGGTGACCTTCCATGCCCAGCACGAGGGACCGGCGGGCTTCGCGCATGGCGGCATTGTCGCCGCCATGCGCCCAGACGCAGGTCGAGGCGCGGCACTCCGTAACTCGTCGGCTCGAACTCGCCTACCACAAGCGCACGCCGCTCGATCGGCCGCTGCGGGCGCGGGCCGAAGTGACCGAAGAGCGCGACCGCAGAGTCACCGTCCAGGCGACCCTTCACGACGGCGACGAGATCCTGGTGGAGGCTGCAGCGACGTTCCGCAGGCCGCGGTCGTCTCAGTAGCTCTCGCGATCGCCGCCCACGCTTCTTCCACGGCATCGCCGCCTCGGACCTTCGGTGGCGGAGTCTCCGAGGCGCACAGCTCGTGTTCGCCGGGGCGCCGTTTGACGGCGGGGCGGCCGCTATCCAGAATCCAACTCCGTGGCCCATCCCGAACGCATCGCGATCGTCGGCGCCTCCCTGGGCGGCCTGCGCTCCGCGCAGAGCCTGCGCGGCCGGGGCAAGTTCGCGGGCACGCTCACGCTCATCGGCGCGGAGCCCCACCTCCCCTACGACCGCCCCCCGCTTTCGAAGCAGCTTCTCTCGGGCGAGTGGGAACCGGCCCGCACCCTCCTGGAGCCACCGGAGGCGATCGACAAGCTCGATCTCGACCTCCGTATCGGCGTGCGCGCCGAGGGCCTCGATCTCGAGGGCCGCACGCTCGCCCTGAGCGATGGCGAAACCGTTGCTTTCGACGGGCTCATCATCGCCACCGGG
Organism: Dehalococcoidia bacterium; assembly: GCA_963577065.1. Classification (GTDB taxonomy): domain Bacteria; phylum Chloroflexota; class Dehalococcoidia; order Tepidiformales; family Tepidiformaceae; genus CAUYXJ01. The sequence continues at coordinate 23,719 of CAUYXJ010000024.1, forward strand.
GCCTCGCCCCGAACCCTCTCCGGCACGCCTGACCTGACGGGAATCCACACACTCCGCACGATCGACGATTCCCTTCGTATTCGCGCAGCGTTCGCGGAGAAGCCGCGGGTGGCAGTCGTGGGCGCCGGCTTCATCGGCGCCGAGGTCGCGGCCGTGGCCCGTAGCGCCGGTCTCGACGTCACCCTCATCGAAGCGCTCCCCGCACCGCTCGCGAACGCCCTCGGCGCGGAGATCGGGAGCGCCTGCGAAGCGCTTCAGCGTAGTCACGGAGTGGATGTGCGCTGCAACACCCTGGTCTCCGGCTTCGAGGGGACGGAGCGCGTGGAACGCGTCCTCCTCGCCGACGGCTCGTGGGTGGACGCCGACATCGTCGTGGTCGGCATCGGGGTCGCCCCGGAGACGGGCTGGCTCGAGGGCTCCGGGCTGGAGCTCCGCGACGGGATCGTCTGCGACGCTACCTGCGCGGCGGCCCCCGGCGTGTACGCCGTCGGCGATGTCGCACGCTGGTACAACCCGATCTTCGAGGAAGAGATGCGGGTGGAGCACTGGACGAACGTCGTCCACCAGAGCCGCCAGGTCGTGAAGAACATCCTTGCCGAACCGGGCGAGGCACAGCCTTTCGGGAGCGTTCCTTATGTCTGGTCGGATCAATACGATGCGGCCATCCAGTACCTCGGCCACTCGGGTCCGGAGGACGCCGTCGAGGTCCTGCACGGCTCGCTCGAAAGCCTCGAATTCGTGGCGATCTACCAGCGGAACGGGATCATCGTCGCGGGCCTGACCTTCAACATGCCCCAACTGCTCGCTTCGTACCGGCCGCTGATCGAGCAGCGCGCACCCTGGGAGACGGTGCTCGAGCACGCCAAGACGATGAGCTAGACCGGTTCCGGCCACTCCCCTGGTTTCCCGCTCGCCCTGGGTCTGGAACGTGCCGTCCGCCCCGGGCCACTTGATGTACGCCTGCCGTACAGGTTCTGTTGCTGTTGAACCGGCGCGCGAACGTGCACACTTCTGTTGCGTTCTGGGAACGCGCTTCAGGCGAGGGTCTGGGGCGGCCGGGGTCCGGGCGGGGGGGGGGGAATGGGAGGCTGGGAATGGACCTCGTCGATGGGCGCCTGGAGAAACTCACCCCCCGGCAACGCCAGATCGTTGAGCTGATCGCGGCGGGGGAAACGAACAAGGCGATCGCGCGACGCTTCGGGCTGGCGGAGGCAACGGTGCGCAACTACGTCGCCGACATCCTTCACCGGCTGGACGTCCCCAACCGCGCGGCGGCCGCCGCGCTCTGGTCCCTCCAGCAGGGGCGGCGGGACCTCCACGGCTAGTAGCTACTCAAGAAAGTAAGCGAGGGATTTCGGATACTGGCTGAATGATAGCAGTCACGCCGATAGTCCTCACGGAGGATGACCGCGACCAACTGGAACGCTGGGTGCGGTCATCGACGACAGAACAGCGCTTAGCCTTCCGCGCCCGCGTGATCCTCGCGGCGGCCAACGGGGAAGGTTCGACGGCGATCGCGGAACGGGAAGGTGTGCGGCTGACGACAGTCAGCCGCTGGCGGGTGCGCTTTGCCCGAAGGGGACGGGCAGGACTGGCGGACAAGCCGCGGGCCGGGCGGCCGCAGACGTACGGTGCCGAGGCCGAGCGACGGGTCTTAGAGCAGCTGGAGGAATCACCACCGGCTGGCTACGGGTCATGGAACGGGCGCCTCCTGGCGGAGGCGTGGGGGGACATACCCGCCCACCAGGTCTGGGCGATCCTCCAGAAGCATGGCATCCAGCTCCAGCGCCGTCGCAGTTGGTGCATCAGCTCCGACCCCGAGTTCGCGCCCAAGGCCGCGGAGATCGTGGGACTCTATCTCGACCCGCCCGAGAACGCGGTCGTCCTCTCCGTCGATGAGAAGCCGCACATCCAAGCGCTCGAACGTGCCCAGGGCTATCTCCGGCTGCCGAACGGCAAGGCGGTGCGGGGCGTAGCCACGAGTACAAGCGGCATGGCACGACCACGCTCTTCGCCGCCCTCGATGTCCTCACCGGAGCGGTCAGCGGGATGCACGCGCACCGTCGCCGACGCACGGAGTTCCTCGCCTTCATGAACAAGGTGGTCGCCGCCTACCCAGGCCAGGAGCTCCACGTGGTCCTCGACAACCTCAGTACCCACAAGCCCCGGGAGGACCGTTGGTTAGCCCTGCATCCCAACGTCCACTTTCACTTCACCCCGACCCATGCCAGCTGGCTGAACCAGATCGAGGTCTGGTTCAGCATCCTCAGTCGTCAGGCGCTGAAGCACTCCAGCTTCCGTTCGCCGGGGGAAGTCCGCGATCGCATCGATGCCTTCATCCAGGCCTACAACCGCGACGCCAGTCCCTTCCGTTGGCGAGCCGCCGCCGTGCACCCTTCCTCCCCTCGACGATCGATCGCGGACTTACGCGAGTGAGTACTAGTGGCAAAGAAGGTCGTCAGTCGCTTCGACGCTGATGGCATCTTCCGGCGAGCGCTGCGACAAGCCCAATGACTCCGCACCCCGCCTAAGGTGCCTGGGCCGAGGATCTAAGGTACCCCGCGCCCAGGACTAGTTAACTTGGGCGATCCCAGCGCCCGACACACAAGCGAGCCTTCCTCCAGCTACAAAAGGAGGGCTCGAAGTGATAGCCGAAAACGGAAGCCACCAGCCCCGCCGAACCAGACCAGCAACATCGACACTGCTGCGAGGCATCGTCTTCCTCGCCATAGTGGCGGTCGTGGCGCTGTTTGGCGCGAGCCAAATGGCCCCTGCCGCAGCTAGCGCTCCCACCGTGTACGTGGACGACTCGGCCGCCGCCGAAGGAGACGGCTCAGCCCAGAACCCAGTGCAGACGATCCAAGAGGGACTTGCCCTTTTGCCTGAAGATGGTGGAACGGTTGCCGTCCATCCTGGGACCTACGTCGGTCCCATCGTGATCGAAACGGAAGGCACGACCCTCCAGGGCCTTGCAACTCCGGTGTTTACGGATGGGTACGTCACGGCCTTCACGGACGTGGATGATGACGACGATGAGGTGGTGATTAAGCTCGCAGCCCCTATCGCGTTCCGCGTAGATGTAGTCGAGGTGAAAGCCAGCGATGTGCAGGTCCGGGACATCGTCGTGGATGTCACCCCCTTCGTTTCGCTCGGACTGAACAGCGCACTGAGCGCAAAGGCCGAGGACGACGATTTCTACGAGGACATCGTGTTCAGCGAGATGGTCGTGCGCGGAATCATCGATACGGCTGGGTGGTCGCGCAACGCGGATGCGACCTTCCACCAGATCACCTCGACCGACTTCGGCGCGATTGGCCTCAACCCAACTGGGAACGGCAAGGTCACGGTCTAGAGGTGTGGATGGCCAACAAGGACGCGGGCGTTTGCTTCCTCAGTCTCTGGGAGTTCCCCCGAGAAGAGAACGGCGAGAGCAAGCTCAAGGGCAGCATCACCGGGAGCAGGCTCGAGTCGGCGCAGGGCGCCTTCGGCATCTTTGGCGAAGGGGTCGGATTCGGCCTTGTAGTCTTCGGCCGCGGTGGGCTGACCAATCCCGCCGAGAAGATCGACATGAAGCTCACCGTCGAGGACAACGTCTTCTTCGGCAACGGGATCGGCGTCGGAATCGTAGCCCTTGGCCCGCCCGACGAGGACGTGGCGAAGGGGAAGATCAAGGTGAGTCTCGACGGCAACCAGTACGTCGATAACGCCATCGACGCCGAGGCACGCTTCCTCTCGCTCTTCGGACCTTCCGTCTATACCAAGAACACCGAGATCAAGGTCCACGACGACGACGACGTCTTCGGTCCGGCGGATGTCGGGCCTCCGTCCCGCAACAACAAATACAAGCTCAAGTAGGTGAAGCGCCTTGGACGGGGCTAGGGACGGCCCATAGCGCGGAGGGGGCTGCGGGAGCTGCGGCCCCCTTCGCCACGGCCGCTCGCGCACTTCGCCCGCGAAGCCGCCGAAGCGGCGATCGCCGACGCCGGGCTCACCGTCGAGGACATCGATGGCCTCCCGACGATCCCGGCCTACGGCAACACCGGCAACACCGGCAACACCGGCAGCATCGACGGTATCGCCGTTATCTCCGTGGCGAAGATGGTGCAGCTGCTCGGGCGCGAACGGGGCATGCGCTGGCACCTTCAGAACACGGCCTCATCCCGGACACGATCGTGGCCGCGGCGAGCACCTCGGCGAGCCTGCGCTCTGGACCCAGCCTGAGCCGCAGTTCCGGGGCAGGCACTACAACCTCGGCCGGCCGTTTTCGAGCCGAAACCGGTCCAGAAGCCCCATCCCCCGATCCTGGTGGGCGGCGAGAGCCCCGCGGCCCTGCGCCGCGCCCCCCGCCCGGGCGACGGCTGGCACGCGCTCGGGCACATCGCCGGAGAGCGCACGCGCGCACATCGCCAAGCTCACAGAGCTCCGAGCGGAGTATGGACGCGCGGATGCGCCGTCTGAGGTGACCGTGAACGGCTCGGCTTCGATGAAGCGCGAGCAGGCGGCTCAGCTCGTGGAGGCCGGCGTCGACCGTATCGTGACCACCCTCTGGAGCTCGTCGCGGGACGCAATCCCTGCCCTCGAGGCCTTCGCCGCCCGCGTATTTTGAATGCGCCACGCGGTTCGACCCCGCAGCAGTCCGCGCCGGCCTCGATTGGCTGCGCCAGCGTGAAGACTGGGCGAGGGCGAGAGGACGAGAGGGCGCCAGCGGCCTCGACATCGGATCTGTGCCGCGGGCCTAGTCTGGCCTGCCCGACGTGGCGGCTTGAGGGAGGCGGCGGGACCGGGAGCCGAGAGTGGCGCTACGGCTTGACTTCAGTATTCAGATAACTGAAGGTTCATTCACTTCTATCAGGAGCGCCCCATGCCCCTCCTCGAAATCGAGCACCTGGTCAAGCAATACGGCCGAGACGGCGTCCGCGCGAACGACGACATCTCGCTCTCCGTCGAAGCGGGCGAGGTCTACGGCCTCCTCGGTCCCAACGGTGCCGGCAAGACGACGCTCGTGAACCAGCTCATCGGGCTGCTGGGCCCGATGTCCGGCTCAATCACGGTCGATGGCCACGACGTCATCCGCGATCCCGGGTCCGCCCGGCGGCTCTCCTCCTTCCTCCCCCAGCAGGACATCCCCATCCACGGCCTCACCCCCCCGGCAGGCAATCGAACTCGTCGGCCGGATGCGCGGGGGCCGCGCCCAGGACGTGCGCCACCGTAGCGCCGAGCTGATCGCGGCTCTCGAGATCGAGGCTTGGGTCGATATGACGGGCCAACGGCTCTCGGGTGGGGTGCGGCGGCTCGTGGCCTTCGTCATGGCGGCGGTCACGCCCGGCCGCATCGTCGTCCTCGACGAGCCCACGAACGATGTCGATCCGCTGCGCCGGCGGCTGCTCTGGCGACAGGTAACGGCGCTCGCGGAACGGGGATCGGCCGTGCTCCTCGTCACCCACAACGTCCTCGAGGCGGAGCGCGCCGTGAACCGCCTCGCGGTGATCGACCACGGGCGCATCATCGGCCAGGGCACGCCGGCCACGATCAAGGGCGAGTCCGCCGGCCTGCTGCGATTCGAAATCACCTTCGAACCTTCGGCTCAGCACCCGGAGACACCGGCGTTCCTGACAAGCGCCGTCCACGGCGGCCGCCGGACCTTGGGCCTGGTCGAATCTTCCGGGGTCGGATCCGCCGTGACTTGGGCGCAGGTGCTGCAGCAGGACGGCGTCGTCGAGGGGTTCTCGATCGGGCCCACGAGCTTGGAGGACGCCTACGTGCAGATGGTCGGGCGCCCAGACGTCCTCGAACTCAGCGCCGAGCCCGCGGTGGCGACTGCGGCAGAAGCGAGCTGATGCCCAGCGAGCGCGCAGACGCAAGCCCCCGCGAGCCGGCACACGCGCAACAGCCCAGCGTCGGGGAGGGCGTCCGGGGCGGGCCCGAGCGAAGCGAGCCAACGGTCACGCACTGGCTACGCAGCTACGGCCTGCTCCTGCATTGGCAGGCGCTCAGCTTCCGCGCGACGCTCCCTTTCGTAGAGGTGAGCCAGGTCTTCGTCGGGGTGGGGACGGTCCTCGGGTCTCGGGTACTTCTACCCGGAGGTGGACGCCGTCACCGCCTCAACGATCACGACCGGCGCCTGCACCCTCGTCCTGATTACGGAAGGGCTGTCTCGATCCCGTAGGTGATCGGCCAGTCGAAAGAGAGCGCGGCGCCTACCAGTACATGTGGTCGCTGCCCGTGCCGCGCCTGGCGTACCTCGCCGCCGACCTCACCGTCTGGTTCTTCGCGGGCCTGCCGGGGCTGCTGCTCGCCCTGATCATCGCCTCGGCCCGCTACGATTTCGAGACCAGCGTAGGCGTCCTCATCGTCCCCGCCGTGCTGCTCGTCTCGCTCACGGCCGCGTTCATCGGCTTGGTCATCGGCCACCTCTCCCCTTCGGTGGTGCTGACGGGGGTGCTCACGAACGTCACCATCTTCGTGCTGTATCTGTTCTCGCCGGTCGTCTTCCCGCGGGACCGGCTCCCCAAGTGGAGCGAGCTCGTGCATAACGTGCTGCCGATGAAATACATGACGGAGCTCGTGCAGGGCGCCCTCACCGACGGGCTGGTCGACGATCTGGGATTGGCGTTCGCGGTCGTCGGCGCCTGGGCGGTGTTTGGGGCAGCGGTCTTGTTCACGGTCGTGGACCGGCCGCGCTGAAGGCCCTGTGATCGCTGCGTGCTACACTTCCCGCCATCGCGCTCCGGCGCGCCCCGCGATGAAGATCTTCGACGTCCACATCCACTTTCCGCGCAACTGGGAGAACCCAGACGAGGACCCCGCTCCCACGGTCGAGCGGCTCGCTGAGGTCGCTACCGCAGCGGGCGTGACCAAAGCGTGCGTACTCACCGGCGGCCGCTTCGGCCCCGGCTACGAACGCGGGATCGAGATCCTGAAGGGTTACCCGGACCTGTTCGTGCCGGTCGCCATGATCGACCCTGAGGTCATCGGCCGCGAGGAGGTCGAAGAGCTCCACGAGATGGGCTACCGCGGGCTCAAGCTGATCGGCGTCGCCCGACCGTACGATGAGCCCGACTACATGCCGGCCTACGCCGCGGCCGAACGCCTGGGCATGCCGGTGCTCTTTCATATGGGCGTGATCGGCGGCGGGATCGACTACGCGGTCACCCATCCCTGCCGCGACCCGAAGGCAGCGGCGACGTTGAAGCGCATGCAGGAGATGCGGGGCCGTTCACCGATGCGCGATGTCTCCGCTGCGCGGATGTCGCCCCAACACCTCGACACCATCGCTCAGCGCTTCCCCGACCTGCGCATCATCGGCGCGCACCTCGGCAACCAGGGCAACTACGAGTACGCCACCTCCGTCGCGCGCTGGCGGACGAACGTCGCCTTCGACCTGAGCGGCGGCGAGACGATCGAGCGTCACGCCGTCGAGCTCGGCCTGATCGGGAAGGAGATCGGCATCGAGAAGCTGGTCTTCGGCTCCGACTGCGGGATGGACGACATCCGTGAGCACATCGACCGCTTTGAGGTCATCTACGACCAGCTCGAGCTCGACGAGAGCCAGCGCGAGCGGCTCTGGTGGCGCAACGGCGCCGAGATCTACGGGTTCGAGGAACCGGTCCTAGCCGAGGAATAGGCTCTGGGAACGCAAGCCCAGGCCGAACGTCCCGCCCCCGCACTCGGTGCGGGCGGCCGCGCCATCCTCGTGGGCGGCCTCGCCATGGCCGGGCTCGTGGGATTCCTCAACATTCGTCCCGAGCAGCCCTGGATCCTCGCGGTGACCGTGATCGCCGCCGCGATCAGCGTCGAGGGCACCGTGCGGACCCATCCGCGTTGGCGTGGGGACATCGTCGACGCCGTCATGTACACGCTGCTGCCGACCCTCGCGGTGCTCGGAGCGGGCCTCTTCATCGACGAGGCCATCGACGGGTACGCCCGCGTCGGGACAGCCCTGGCAGCGGGAGCCGCAATCGGACTGATCTGCTACGGCGAATATCACACCGTCGCGCTCGGCACCCCCATGTTCGGGACGATGCGGCTGGTGCTGGCGGTCACCACCTACCTGACCGCTTTCGCACTCTTCACCGTGTTCTTCAGTCGCAACCTGGAACTGCTGTATGCAACGGCTGCAGTCGGAGGGATCGGGTTCGCTCTCGCTCTGGAGCTCCTGCGCGAGAGCCGGCGGCGGGGGCCGTCATCGTTGCTTGCGGCACTCGCCATCGGCATCTCGATGGCGGAGCTGCGGGTGGCG
>CAUYXJ010000025.1:0-31688 GCA_963577065.1 Dehalococcoidia bacterium
CCTCGATGGTCTCGAGGACACGGTCGATGAGGTCGTCGGTGGTGATCTCCTCGGCGTCGGCTTCATACGTCGTGACGATGCGGTGCCGGAGGACATCGTGAGCCAGCGCTTTGATGTCGTCCGGCATCGTGTAGCTACGGCCCTGGAGGAGCGCATGCGCACGCGCCGCGCGGGCGAGCCCGATGGTCGCTCGGGGCGAAGCGCCGTACGCGATGAGCGTGCGGATCTCGGGCAGCCGGTAGGCGGCCGGCCGGCGGGTCGCCTGGACGATCTGCACGCAGTAGTCCTTGAGCGCATCGTCGAGGGCCACCTCACCCAGCGCGGCCCGCGCCCCGAGGAGCTCGTCCCTCGATGCGACCGCGCGAACAGTTGCCGGTGAGGCCCCGTTGAGGCCGAGCTCGAGGACCTGACGCTCCTCCTGGCGGGAGGGGTAGTCGACCCGGACCTTGAGCAGGAAGCGGTCGAGCTGGGCCTCGGGCAGGGGGTAGGTGCCCTCTTGCTCGATTGGGTTCTGCGTGGCCATCACCAGGAACGGATCTTCCATCGGCAACGTCTGCCCGCCGATGCTGATCTGGCGCTCCTGCATCGCTTCGAGGAGGGCCGACTGCACCTTCGCGGGGGCACGGTTGATCTCGTCGGCAAGGACAATGCTCGCGAAGAGCGGGCCCTTACGAATCGTGAAGTTCCCCTCGGCGGGGTTGAGCACCTCAGTCCCGATGAGGTCCGCCGGCAGCAGGTCGGGGGTGAACTGGATGCGCACGTTCGACAGGTCGAGCGCGCTCGCAAGACTGGAGATGGTGAGGCTCTTGGCTAGCCCGGGGACACCCTCGACCAAGATATGGCCCGATGCGAGCAGCCCGATCAGGAGGCGGTCGATGAGCGCGTCCTGGCCCACGACCAGCGCGTGGATCTCCTGCCGCACGCGCGCGAGCGTCTCCGCGGCGGCGGTCGCTCGGGGCGAGAGCGGCTGGGCAGGGAGGGCCATGGTGATCCTGGCGTCGAATCTGGCGCCCGGCGCGGGCCCGCTCATTGTAGCGAGGGCGCCGGAGAGCGGAGTTTACCGGGGTCACACCTCAGTCCGGCGATTGGCCGCCCTGGGGTCCGGTCGCGAGCGTGCGCGACGAAAGCGCTTCGCGCCGGGTACCGGGGTCACACCTCAGTCGGGCGATTGGCCGGTGGTCGGGTCCGGAGCGTACGACGCACGCGCGTAGGCGAGCGCATACACGCGCTCGGCGCCGTGATCGCGCAGGACGCGCGCACACTCCTCGGCGGTGGCGCCCGTCGTAACGACGTCATCGAGCAGCGCCAGCGTGAGACCGGAGAGCTCGGGGCCTCGATAGCGGAAGGCCCCGGCAACGTTCCGCCGCCGCTCGCGCTCCCGCAGCCCCACCTGGCTAGCCGTGTCGCGGATGCGATCGAGGCGCCCAGCGACCGCGGGTCGCGCCAGGCGATTCAGCAGGACTTCGGCTTGATTGAAGCCGCGCCTTCGCCGCCGTCCTCGGTGGAAAGGGGTTGGGAAGATGGCATCTGGTCGCAGTTCGTCCACAAGTGGCTGGAGCGCCTCGGCCATGTGCGCCGCGAGCTCGCGGATGCCGCGGAACTTGAGACCGTGGACGACGCGCCTCGCCGGTCCGGCCATCTCGAAGGCGGCGCGGGCGCCCGCGAGCGCCTCCCAGCGGTAGCAGTTCGGGCAGTTCCCCTCCCCCACCCACCCGGCGCCGCAGTTCGGGCAGCGCCCCGCACCGCTCGCGGGCACAAGTCCGGAGGCGCAGGTGACGCAGAGGGGCTGGCCGAACGCGCCACAGGCAACGCAGCGTGGCGGGTAGAGGAGGTCAAGCGCGCGGGAGAGAAGAGGCGCGGCCACAGGCCGCCCAGGATAGCGCTGCGGCGCCAGCGAGGGTTGCCTACAATCGACCGGTGGCGATTACCGTGCTCTTCTTCGCCTCTCTGGCGGATCGGGTGGGCCTGCGCGAGCTCTCGATGGCGCACGTACCGGGCGACACCGTCGCTTCGGTGCGCGATCGCCTCGTGGCGGCACACCCTGAGGTCGAGGAGTTCGTGACAACGCTTCTCTACGCCGTCGACGAGGAGTACGCGGACGATGTCGCGCCCGTCCCGCCTGGTGCGACGCTCGCGCTGATTCCCCCGGTTTCAGGAGGATAGCCATGCTGATCCGTGTAACGCCCGAGCAGCTCGATCCACAGGACGCGATCGATGCGGTCCGCCGCGACGAGGCAGGTGCCGTCGACCTCTTCCTGGGCGTGGTCCGCAACGAGAACAAGGGCCGCGCCGTCGACCACCTCGTCTACGATGCCTATCCGTCGATGGCGGAAAAGACGATGCGCGCACTCGCCGAGGAAGCGGTCGAGCGCTTCGCGCTGACCGACAGCGCGGTCTTCCACCGCACCGGACGGCTGGAGATCGGCGAGACCAGCCTGCTCGTGGCGGTGAGCGCAAGCCACCGGGCGGCGACCTTCGAGGCCGGCCACTGGCTCGTGAACGAAGTGAAGCGCCGCGTGCCAGTCTGGAAGAAGGAAGTCTGGGCGGACGGCGAGGAGTGGATCGAGGGGCCGGAGTCCCTCGGCATGGAGCGCGCGCCTGCCTCGATGCGCGGCCGGTGACCAACCATCCCCATACCGCCAGCCGTTTCTGCATGCACTGCGGCGGCGAGCTGGCCGCGGGCCGGCCCAAGGGCGACAACCGCGAACGGCTGATATGCGGGAGCTGCGGGTTCGTGCACTACCTCAATCCCCGGCCCGTGGCGGGCACGATTCCCGTACGGGCGGACGGCAGCCTGCTCCTCGTGCGCCGCGCGATCGAACCACGGCTCGGGTACTGGGTCTTCCCCGGCGGCTTCATCGACGTGGGCGAAACCGCCGAGGAAGCGGCCTCACGCGAAACGCGCGAGGAGGCGCTGCTCGAGGTCGAAGCGCTCTCGCTGCTCGGCGTCTATACGCGTACCGGCCCCGGCGTGATCGTCATCGTCTACGAGGCGACGGCGCTGGGCGAGGCTTCGGCAGGAGACGAGACGAGCGAAGTCGGCTGGTTCGCTCCGGAGGCCATCCCCTGGGACGACCTCGCTTTCGACACGACCCATTGGGCCCTCGAGGAGTGGCTCCGCCGCCGCGGCCTCGAGCGGCTGCGGCCCGCCTAACGGCGCCGCGGCCGGCCCCGGCTAGAGCCGATGGGCCCCCGCCGTAATCGTGACCGCGTGGCCCATTCGCGGATCGAGGGCCCTCACGGCCACCCGCGGATACGCCTCCCGGAATCTGCCGCCTTTGAGATCCGTCGTGATGATCGTTGGCAGGCGTGTCGAAGCACGGTAGTTCGTGATCTGGAACAGCTTCTCGAGGGCCCAGGGCGAGCTCGTCTGCGCACCGAGATCGTCGAGCACGAGGAGGCCGGCGTTGCGCACCTGATCGAACCGCTCGTCATATCCCGTGCCGGCCGCCCCCGGAGCGAAGGAGGCACGGAGGTGGTCGAGGAGATCGGGAACAACGGCGAAGAATACATCCGTGCCCGCGCGCAGCACCTCGCCGGCGGCCGCCGCCGCCAGGTGGGTCTTCCCGCAGCCATTGGTGCCCTGGAGCACGAGCCAACCCTCGGGCGTCTGCGCGAACCGCTTCACGCTCTGGAACGCGCTCCGCAGCGACTCCGCCTCGTCGTCGCGGGAGGTTGGCGTGTGAAAGTTGTGGAAGCCGAGTTCGTCGAGGCGCGTGCGCGTCATCCCGCCTATCTGGCGATAGCGCTCACGCGGAGCCTGGGAGAGGTCGAGCAGGCGGCCGAGCGAACCGTCACGGAGGCGGGTCGCGACGCGCTCATCGAGCGCGGTGAGGGCCGTGCAGGTGAAGACCGTGGGCAGGGACGCGTTGTAGCGCGCGTTCACGAGCTGGAACAGCTTTTCGCGAGCCCAATCGCTGGGCGCCGCGGCATCGATGTCATCGAGGATCAGGAGGGGCGCGGAGCGCACCTGCTCGAAGACATCGTCGAAGCCCGGCTCGCCCTCCGCCGGCGAATACGAGGCACGCAGGCCGTCGAGCAGGTCGGGGACGACCATGAAGAGCACGGGCTCACCGTTCGCAATGCGCTCATTCGCGATTGCAGCGGCGAGGTGCGTCTTGCCCCCACCGCTGGGGCCGGTGAGCACCAGCCAGCCGTCGGGCTTGTACGCGAAACGCTGCGCCACAGCAGCGCTGGAGTCGGGCGCGACCTGGTCCGGTGGCGTGTTGAACGCGGCGAAGGTGAACCGCGTCAGGGCGCCGAGGTTACTGATCCGTTCGAGGCGCGAGCGGCGCACTTCGGTGGCTTCCCGGAGGACGCACGCGCAGGGATCGGCACGGCCGAAGCGGGGGTCGTCGAGCACCCGCGCGCGCCGCACGAAGCCAGCGCCACCACAGATGGCGCACGTGTCCGCGGCCAGCTCGTCAGCGGGGGCGGGGGACGGGGCCAAGGGCGTCGTCACCGACGTATCGACGGCGACGGCTTTCGCCAGAATCTCGTCCAGGCGCTTCATGGGCACGGCCCTCCTCGGCCCAGCGTTCGAGGATGCGCTCGATATATCGCCAGTTACGCGCGTTCAGTTCGGCGGCCTCGCGGAACGCCTCTTCGATCCAATGTTGGGGGAATCGTTCGGCGGCCGAGAGCAGTCGCTCGCCGACCATCGGTGTGATCGTGCCCACGTGCTCCTCATAGAGCCGGAAGATGCCGGGGCGGCGCTCGCGGGGCGGTTCGAAGGCCGTCGTCGCGGGCCGCAGTTCGAGTTCGCCGGCTCGCGCCCGCACGATCGCGCGGCGCGAGGCAGGATTGTTCACGAAGTAGATCGCCTCGCGCCGCCCGGCCCCCGCGAGCTCCAGCGAGAGGAGCGCCCCGAGCTCGACGCAGGCCTCTAAGCCCCGCTCCAGCGCCTCCGGCCCGCTCGCCAGCGCGGCGAAGGCGGCGGCAGCGCCGGGCGCCGCCAAAACGCCTTCTGCCGTCACGAAGCGGGCCTCGCCCCGCTGGTCCTGCACCAGCCGTGCGACCCAGAGGAAGGCGAGCAGCTCACCGGGAGCACGCATCTCAGGCAGGACCACCGAGAAAAACGAGTTGGGGATGGCCGTCGCCCTGGCGATGCCGGGGAATCCCTCGAAGGGGGCCGCCGAGGGGTCGCTCAACGGTCGAACCTCTCTGGGACCAGCTCATCGGCGTCGGGTTGGAGCACCCAGTCTTCAAATTTCGCGAGCTTTTCGCGGAACCGCAACTCGACCGTGCCGGTCGGCCCGTTGCGGTGCTTGGCCACGATGACTTGCACGACCCCTCGGGGGTAGGCGCTCTCCGGTAGCTCCGGATGTTCGCTCATCCACTGCTCGAGGGAGATATAGAGCTCTTCGCGGCTGAGGAACATGACGACATCGGCGTCCTGCTCGATCGAACCGGAATCGCGCAGGTCCGAGAGCAGAGGGATACGCGGGTGACGGCTTTCGATAGCGCGCGAGAGCTGAGCGAGCGCGAGCACCGGCACGTTCAGCTCGCGGGCAAGGCCCTTGAGCGTGCGCGAGATGTAGCTGATCTCCTGCACACGGTTCTCGCGGCCGTTCCAGCCGGCATCGGAATGCATCAGCTGGAGGTAGTCGACGACAACGAGATCGACGCCGTGGCTGCCCGCCAGACGCCGCACCTTCGAACGCAGCTCGGCGGCTGTGAGGACGGGAGAGTCGTCGAACCAGATGTTGGCTTCTGCCAGCTCCCCGGTTGCGCGGATGATGCGGCGCTCCTCGAGCTCGGTCTGCCCACCGAGACGGAGGCGCGTGCTATCGACACCCGACTCCCCCGCCAACAAGCGCACGGCGAGCTGCTCGGCCGACATCTCCAGGGAGAAGAAGGCCACATTCGCGTTCTGGTTGATGGCCGCATTGCGCGCGATGCCAAGCGCGAAGCTCGACTTGCCGACGCTCGGGCGCGCGCCGACGATGACGAGATCCGAACGTTTGAGCCCGCCGAGAAGGTGGTCGAGGTCGCTGAAACCGGCTTCGATCGCGGCGAGCTCGCGCCGCTCGACGGCCTCCACGTCCTCCTCGAGATAGGCCTGGAGTAGCTGGCTGATATGGACGAAGTCGCGGAAGCCTTCCCCACCGCGGAGGCGCTGGATCAGCTCCTCCGAGCGGGAGAAGACGGTATCGATCTCCGCGGGCGCCTCGTAGGCAAGTTGAAGGATGCCGGTGGCGGCGTTGATCAGGCCGCGATAGGTGCTGTCGCGCTTGACGATTTGCGCATAGAACTCGACGCCCACGCTCGTGGGCAACTGACGGATGATGTCGCCCAGGTAGCTCTGCCCGCCCACCTCTTCGAGGCGCTCGTGGCGGCTGAGCTCGTGCGCGATCGTGATCTGATTGATCGATTCGTCCCGGCCCCAAAGGTCGACGGCCGCTTCGTAAATCCAGGCGTTCTTCTCCCGGAAGAAGTCCGGGGGCTTGAGAATCGGGGTGACCTTGTAGATCGCCTCGGAATCGACGAGCAGCGCAGCGATGACCGCTTCTTCGGCCTCGATATCGTGCGGGGGGAGGCGTTCGAGTAAGGGGAGGGTCATCCACCGGAGGACGCTGGAACCCGTCGCTCAGCCTCATGTCGGAAGCGGTGCGCGCAGGTGCCGGTTCTCCGTCCTCCCTTGTCCCTAGTCGGCGTCGTCGTCGCTGGCGTCGTCTTCGTCGGTGCCCGCGGTCGCGTCCTCGGCGGTCGCCTCGGAAACGTCCTCTGTGCTTTCGTTCGCGGCCTCAGCCGTCGCCTCAGCCGCTTCATCGGGCGCCGCCGCCTCCATGGCGAGCGCCGCTTCAGCCTCAGCTTCGGCCTCCATTAGCGCGGCCTCCGCAATCGCAGCATCCTCGGCCGCCTCGCGCGCGGCCTCTTCGGCCTGCTCCTCCATGAGCTGCTCGACGATCTCCTTCGAGTCCTCGTCCGGCTGGACGAGGACGACGATGTCGACGCTCACGTTTCGCGTGAACTTGATCGTCACCGACCGCGTCCCCAGATCACGAATCGGCTCAGAGAGCAGAACAGCACGCGAGTCGATCTCGATGCCCGAGCTCTCCTCCACCTTCTGCGCGACATCGCGGTTCGTTACTGAACCGTAGAGGCGCCCGGTCTCGCCGACGCGCGCTTCGAAGGTCACGGTGTAGCCATCGAGGCGCTCCTGATGAACGCTGGCCTCGCTGTCGAGCTTCGCCTGGCGCCGCACTTCCTTCTCCGCAAGCGAATTCGCGCGCTGCAGGTTGGGCGGCGTGGTGGGCCCGGCAAGCCCCTGGGGGAGCAGGAAATTGCGCGCGAAGCCCTTCTTTACGACCTTCACGTCACCGACCTCGGCAGTCCCCTCAACGTCCTCGAAGAACACAACCTTCATGCTCTGACCTCGCGGGTGCCCGCGGCCGTGACCGGCCTGCGAGGCACAATAGTGAGCCCATGCTATGGGCTCAACAGGCTACGCCCCAGCAGTGCCGACCCTTGATGAAGTCTTCTTTCGAGACCTCGGCTTATGCGCTTTGCACGGTAGTTCCTTCACCCTCTGAGCGTAGAACAAACGTTCTCGGCGTTCAAGCGCTAGGCTACGCCCGTGCCCGATCCCACCCTGATCCTGCTCCACGGGAATGCCGGCGAGGGCGCCGCCGAGCGCCTCGTTGCGCGAGCGCGCCTCGCGGCTGCCGCCACCACCGCCCGCGCGGCGCGCGCCGCCGGATTCGGGCGAGTGCTGCTGGCGACGGACGACGCAACCGCTGCCGCCCCTGAAGACGGCGCCTACGAGATCGACCTCGACGCGCGCGGTGTTGCCTTCTCGCTCAGCGAGCGCCTCTCCGGCCTGGTCGCGCACATCCCCAGTGAGGGCGTGGCGGTTATGGGAGCCGGGGCCCTGCCCCTGCTCGAAGCCGATGACTTCGTCGCAGTCAGCGAAGGACTACAGCGCGGGCCGAACGTCGTGGTCACCAACAACCTCTACTCGTCCGACCTCACCGCCTGGTCGCCGGCGGGCGTGCTCACGCGCGTAGGCGCGTTCGAGCGCGACAACGGACTCGCGCGCCGCCTCCGCGACGAGGCCGGTTGCGAAGTGGTCGTGCTGGCCCGTTCCCTGCGGACGGTCCTCGACCTCGACACCCCCGCGGACCTATCTGTCCTGGCTCTGAGTGAGGCAGCGCCGACGACGCTCCGTGCTGCGCTACCAGCTGCGGACCAGCTGCCGCTGGACGCCTATCGCGCGGTTATGCCCCTCCTCTGCGATCCCGACGCGGAAGTCGTCGTCGCCGGGAGAGTGAGCAGCGCGACCTGGCAGCACCTCGAGCGCGAGACCGCCTGCCGCGTACGTATCTACAGCGAAGAACGGGGACTGGCGAGCGCCCCCGCGGAGCATGTGCCCCGCTCGCTCCTCGGGCTGCTGCTCGACGAGGTCGGCATCGCACGATTCGCCGAGGAACTGGCGGCGCTCGGTGACGCGGTGGTGCTCGACACCCGCGTGCTTCTGGCCCACGCCGCCGAGCGCCCCACGCGCGAGGATCGCTTCCAGAGCGATCTCCTCGCGCCGCAGCATATCTGCGACCCCTGGTTGCGCGAACTCACGGCGGCGCTCGCGGCGGCGAAGGTCCCGGTCCTGCTCGGCGGCCACTCACTGGTCAGTGGGGGCCTGATGGCCCTCAACGACCAGGCGTGGCTCGAGAACGACCGGCGCTTGGGAGCAGCGCCGGTCCGGAATCAGTGATGGACGCTGGCTCGGTCGCGCTGCCCAAGTCAGCCGCGGACGGCCCCTAGCCCTGAGACGTCGCTGAGAGCGCTTCGATCGGCGCCGGGTGCGGCCCCCTGTGGCCGTGACATGAGGTGCGTTCGCACCTCCCAGCGGCCGTTGTGGAAGCGGATATCGCCTTCGATCTCCCGGCGCTGCTCTCGGGGGACGCGCCAGAGGACCTCGGCGAGCTGGCGATCGAAGTGCCAGCGCGTCTCCGCGATCGTGAAGCCGAGGGCGAAGTAGGCGCGATGCGCCTGCTTCGCAAAGGTGTTCGTGGTCAGCACGAAGTCGGGACCGCCATAGGCGTCTTCGAGCCAGCCCATCAGGGCCGTCAGCATTCGCCGGCAGACCCCGCGCCCCTCGTGCTCGGGCGGCACGTGTACCGCCCAGAGATAGAGGCCCGCACGATCGTCCAGGTTCACGGAGACGCGACCGACGGCGACCTCGCCTTCGCAGGCGATGAAGTGGCGGTGGGGGCCGGCCTCACGCGCGCGCCTGAGCTCGGCCTGCGCCCGCATCGGATCGCGCAGATGGCCGAGATCGAAGGCGTGGTAAGGGAAGCCGCGTTCGCCCCATTGGGCGAGCTGCGCAACGAGCTCCTCGCTCCAGGGACGAAGCTCGAGGCCATCGCCAACGATGGCTTCGGGGTAGACGGCGGGCCTGGTCGCGCTCGTCATGGCGGCCCAGGTTACATCGAACAACACCACCCGGCCTAGCGGTCGACGAAGGGCGGCCCCTGCGGGCCGCCCTTCGTGTTCGCTGACGTTCGTGAAGCGAGCTACGCGTGGATCGCTTCCGCCACTTCCTTCAGCCCCAGCGACTCCAGCTTCGTGGCGGAGGGCTTGCAGGTGGCCGGATCCCAGTCGCAGGCGCTGAGGTAATCGAGTTCGAGACGCTCGGTGTCGAGGTTCACGCCCTCGAGCGGTCCTGCGTGCGTGCCTTCGTTCGTGGCACCGGTCACGCGTGTGGGGACGGGCCGCTCGCGCGGGTTGCCGCCCTCGCGCACCTCGTAGGCCATGCGCAGGTTGGCGATGCGTTCGCCAACCGCCATCGCTTCGTCTATGTCCATGTCCCAACCCGTGACGGCGTTGAACCAGTCGGGGATGTTGGCCGTGTTCGCGGTCATCATGATGAACTGGCACATGCCACCGGCGTTGACGACGTGCATGTATTCGCTCGCCGCCTTGTGGTGCTCGCCGCGGTTGGTGTAGTCGCCACGGTCCTCGGGCGCCGGCGGGATGGTGCCCACGCGGCGGTTGCCCTCGTACTGGGTGTGGCGGCCGGGGGTGGGGTCGAGCTTGTAGGTCGTGTGGAACTCGGGCTGCAGCTTGGGATCGTGCATCGGCAGCTCCTGGCCGCCGATGTGCATCGCGTAGGCCTCGGCGCCGTTGCCGATCTTCTCGGCTGCGACCTTGACGCCGTCGGCGAGGATGTCGCCGATGCCGCGCCGCTCGCCCATCATCTTCGTGAGCTCGACGATCGCCTCGGCACCGCCCCAGGTGAGCTCGAGGCCGTCTGTGTCTTCCTTCGTGATGATGCCGGCCTGATAGCACTCGATCGCGAACGATGCGGCCACGCCCGCGCTGATGACGTCGAGGCCGTACTCGTTGCAGAGATGGTTGAGGTAGATGAGCGCATCGGGGTCGTTCATCAGGTTCATCGTCCCGTAGGCGCCCATCGCCTCGTACTCGGGGCGGTGGGTGTGGTGGGGGTAGGGGTACTTGTCGTTGGTGGACTCGACGGACTCGGCACCGCAGGCAATGGGGCAGTGCCAGCAGCCGTACTTCTTCTCCATCTTCGGGTTGATGGCCGTGCCGCCGTCGATCAGGCTCGAGACCTCCTTGGGGAAGTCGACCACGCCGACGCCGCCCCAGTTCTTCACCGGCGAGTCGCCGTTCAGGGCGCTGCCTGCGGTGATGCCGGTAGTGCCGAAGTTCGAGAAGAAGTCCTTAAGCGGCTTTACCATGTCGTCGAGGTTCGCCCGGAGCATCTTGATGGTCTCCGGGGTCTGCGAGATGATCTTGCGATCGGCCACCGCGACGACGGCCTTGAGGTTCTTCGACCCCATGACCGCACCCACGCCCGAGCGCGCGGCAAGCCGACCGTGGTCGTTGCAGACACCGCTGATGAGCGACAGGTTCTCGCCGGATTGGCCGATGTTGGCAACGCTCGCGCGCTTGCCGTGCCGGCCCTTGAGCTCCATCTCACTCTCAATCGCGCCGGTGCCCCAGAGGTCGCTTGCGTCGCGGAGCTCGTAGCTGTCGTCCTCGATGAGGAGGTAGGTTGGGCGTTCGGCCTTGCCGAAGAAGATGACACCGTCCCAGCCGGCGAGCTTGAGCAGGCCGCCAAAGTCGCCGCCGCAGTTGGCATCGCCCCAGCCGCCCGTGAGGGGGCTCTTGCAGACGACCTGCCAGCGCTGGCCGAAGAGGGGCGTTCCGGTGAGCAGTCCCGGGTACATGCCGAGCATGTTCTCCGGGGCGAGCGGATCGATGCCGGTCGGGACGCGGTCCCAGAGCATGCGTGCGCCGATGCCGTAGCCGCCGAGGTATTCGCGGTAGAGCGACTCGTCCGGGCGCTCCTCCGTGACGGTTCCCGCCGTCAGATCGACGATGAGCATCTTGCCGTTGAAGCCCTTCTCGACGGCTCCGTTTCCGTTGGTATCAGCCATGGCGAAAGCCCCCTGGTCCGCGCGGCTGGCCGCGCAGACGGTAGTGCGAGCGATGTTACGGGTTGGGCACGGCGGCGCAATATGCTCCTGCAGGCATAACGGTCGGTAGCAGCGAATTCTGCGTTTGCCGCTGCGGCCTAGATCACGCCCGCGAGGAAGCCCTGGAGCGCCTCGTTCGTGACCTCGGGCGCCTCTTCCGGGAAGAAGTGGCCGGCGTTCACCCGGCGCACTCGCAGATCGGGGAAGTAGCGGCTGAACTGATCGACGAAGGGGTTGCCGCGGGGAATCGCGTGCTCGCGGCCGCCCGCGGCAGTCCCGATACGCGGGGCCATGTACTGCCCGAACATCCAGAGCACCGGCGCCGCGAACGTCTTGTGGCGGTCCTCGGGGCCGTAGTCCAGGGACTCGCTGTGGAGGGGATGCTGCTCGAGCGCGTCCGGGTGGCGCCACATCTCCGCCACCGTGAGCTCGCTCAGGAATTCGTAGCGCTCGCCGCGCGGCGCCTCGGAGTCGGCGATGACGCGGTGGAAAGGGAGCCCGTAGCGGTAGTAGGAGATCGCGTGCCAGTGGCTCATCGGATCAGCGAAGGCGTTCGCGTAGTGCTCGATGTCCGCGTCGGTGGCCCAGCGACTCGCCCCCGGATCGGGGCGCTGGCTCGGCCAGGGCGACTGCGGCCGGCCCGGGAGGGGCGGCTCCGATCCGCCCCTGAAAATGCTCTCGACGAAGCCACGGTGGTGGGCGGCGAAGAACTCCTCGGGGAGGGGCTCGGCCTTGAACCAGTAGCCGTGCGCGCCCGCCGGTGCCCAGACCGTGCAGAGCGAGTCGAGCAGGGCCAGGCGGGTGACGCGCTCGGGCCAGTCGATCGCCAGCTTGAAGGCGATGATGCCGCCCCAGTCGTGCGCGACCACGGCGGCGCGTTCGATATCGAGCGCGTCCATGAAGTTCACGATGTCCTGCGCGAGCAGCGACCGCGTGACGCGCGCGCCGGGCTTGTCCGTCCCGCCGAAGCCGCGCGTATCCGGTGCGAAGAGGGCGTAGTCGCCAGCGAGCGCGGGAAACTGCTTGCGCCACTCGTAGGAGGTCTCGGGGAAGCCGTGGATGAAGATGACGGGCTCGCCCGTGCCCTCCTGGAGATACTGCATGCGCAGATCCGTGGTCTGGACGGAGAGGGACTGCATCGGCGCGCTCCAGCCGCTCGCTACGGCGCCAGCAGTCTAGCGACTGGCTCGACGCCAGCGGAATCTCCATCGCCTCGACGGAGCGCCAGGCGAGGCTGACGCGGCGATCGCCAAGCGAGAGCGCTGCGACTCCTGTGCGGATCTGAGGCCCGCACCGGCTCGACGGGGGGGCGGGCTAGCGCTTCGTGTACTGGGGCGCCTTGCGTGCGCGCTTGAGGCCCGGCTTCTTTCGTTCCTTGACGCGCGCATCGCGCGTGAGCATGCTCGGCGCCCGCTTGAGCGAGAGCTTCAGCGACGGATCCGATTCGACGAGCGCGCGCGCGATGCCGAGGCGGATGGCCCCGGCCCAACCGGAGATACCGCCGCCTTCGCACTTCACCTGGGCGCTGAACTTCCCCTCCGCGCCGACGCGCTTGAGCGGCAGCATGATCTCGGCACGGTGAAGGTCCCGCTCGAAGACTTCATCGACGGGCTTGCCGTTCACGACGATGGCCCCGCCACCTGCGTAGAGGCGCACGCGCGCGATAGAGGTCTTGCGGCGTCCGGTGCCGTAGTAGTACTGCTCAGCCATTAGTCCTCCTCGGCCTGCGCGTCCGTCGTCGTGGTCTCGTCTGCGCTCGCGTCGGCCGCAGGCTCGGCCTTCGCACGACGCCGGCGCTTCGGCTTCTCCTCGCCCGCGGCGGCCGCCGCGGGCGCCTCTGCTACAGCTTCGTCCGTCGCAGTGTCCTTTGCCCCCGAGCGACGGCGGCGTGGCTTGGGTGCCTCTTCTTCTTGCTCATCGCCCGCGTCAGCAGGCTCGGCGGCTACCGCGTCCTCGACATCCGTCGCAACCTCGGCCACCACGGCGTCCTCGACATCCGTCGCAGGCTCGGCCGCTACGGCGTCCTCGACATCCGTCGCAGGCTCGGCCGCTACGGCGTCCTCGACATCCGTCGCAGGCTCGGCGACTACGGCGTCCTCGACATCCGTCGCAGGCTCGGCGATCACGTCCGGCTCGTCACCCTCGTCGTCCGCCTGCCCTGCGATAGCCTCCGCATCAGCCTCAGCGGCGGCGCGCGCCTCCTCGATCTGAGCGAGGTGCGCAGCGACCTTCTCGCGGCGGGTGGGGCGGGGCTGCGGCTCCACCGGAACACTGAGGGGCCGGAGGCGAGGGGGCTTCGCCGGATTCTCGATCCGCGCCTGCAACGCCTCGGCGTCGGCCTCGGTGATCGCTTCGCTGGCACGCTCAGCGCCGACGATCTGCGATTCGTGCGGGTGCTCGGTACTGGGATAGACCTTGAGGTGACGGCGTAGGCGCTTGCCCAGCGGCCCCTTCGGCAGCATCCCCCGCACCGCTCGCTCGAGGACTCGCTCGGGGCGCCGCGCCATCTGCTCCGCAAAGGTGCGCTCGTGCAGGCCGCCGGGGTAGCCCGAGTGACGGAAATAGACCTTCTGCTCGGCCTTGCGGCCACTGAGACGAACCTTGCTCGCGTTGATGATGATGACGAAGTCGCCGTCGTCGAGGTGGGGCTCGTAGGTCGGCTTGTGCTTTCCCCGGAGGAGGACGGCGACCTCGCTCGCGACCCTGCCAAGCGCACGGTCGGCGGCGTCGACGACGTGCCACGCTTTCCTGATATCAGCGGCCTTGCGGCGCACGGTCGTGGTCATGCTGCGTACCCTTCGTCGTACCAGACGCGCTGGAGACAGAGCCCATGCGGCGGTGCCGGCGGACCCACGCTTGCCGGCTCGGCCGCCGCGACGGCGCCTTCAAAGTCTTTCGAGCTGATGGCGCCCCGCCCAACGCGGACGAGCCCACCTACGATACGACGGACCATCTGGGGGAGGAAGGCGTCCCCTTCGATATCGAACGCGAGGATGCAGTTCTGCTGCGAGAAGCGCGCCTCAGCGATGGTGCGGACGGCCGAGCGCCCGTCTTCGAGCGGTCCCGCGCAGGCCCGGAAGTCGCGACGCCCGACCAGCGCCTTCGCCGCCTCTTTCATCGCCCCGAGATCGAACCGTGGCCCCATGCGCCAAGCGGTGCGTCGCTGCAGCGGCAGCCTCGAAACCGCCGTCAGGAGCGAATAGCGGTACCAGCGCCGCCGCGCCCAGCGGCGGGGATCGAAGGCGAGGGGTGCCTCACGCACGTCCCGGATGGCGACATCGGCGGGGAGATGCGCATTGAGCGCACGCTCCACCGTTGACGGATCGAGCGCCGTCGGCGCCGAGAACGCCGCCACCTGCCCGAGCGCGTGAACGCCCGCATCGGTGCGCCCGGCCAGCTCCACGCGGGTGGGGACACCGAAAAGCACCTCGGCGGCGGTTTCGAGTTCGCCCTGCACCGTGCGCACCCTTGGCTGCCGCTGGGAGCCAGCGAAGTCCTGACCGTCGTAGCTCACGGTCGCGGCGAAGCGAAGGGCAGCGGGCACTTCAGCGCTCCTCACCGTCCGCTTCATCCGCGTCCTCGTTGCTCGCGCCGGCGTCGTCAGAGGGGTCATCGGCAGCGCCGTCTTCCGCTTCCGCCGAGGCAAGATCGTCCTCTTCGACTGCGGCGGCGGTCTCGTCCAGCTCGTCAGCATCCGTGGCGCCGTCCGCGTCGTCGCCGGCCACCGCTACGGCGGAGGCCGCCGCGGCCTCGTGATAGTCCACGGTCTCGATCACGGCCATCATCGCGCCATCGCCTTTACGCGGCTCCAGGCGGCTAATGCGGAGGTAGCCGCCGGGCCGGTCGGCCATACGCGGCCCGAGCTCGTCGAAGACCTTCTCCACGACGTACTTGTCGTAGATATAGCGGAGCGCCTGGCGGCGGGCGTGGAGATCACCGCGGCGCCCAAGCGTGATTATCTTTTCGGCGAGCGGCCGGATCTCCCGCGCCTTCGCATCCGTGGTCGTGATGCGCTCGTAGCGGAGGAGGTCGGTCACCAGGTTCCGGTAGAGCGAGCGGCGGTGCGCGCTGTCCCGGCCGAGATGGCGGCCCGCCTTACGGTGACGCATAGCTAGTTAGTCCTCGTCATCGGCGCCGAGCAGGTCGTCGTCACCGACCTCGCGCAACGCCTCTTTGAGGGCCTTGCCGAGCGCCCCGAGGCTCTCCTCTTCTTCGTTCTCATCGAGGATCACCGCTCCTGGGCTGGCCGCGCCGACGAGCGGTGCAACCCCATCGGTCGCGATGTTGGGGATGGGCTGGAGGCCGGGGGCGTTTCCATCGACGTAGTTCAGCTCGACGAGCTTGTCCCGCAGCTCGTCGTAGGACTTGCGCCCGAAGTTGCGAAGGGCGAGGAGCTCGTCCTCGGATCGCTCCAGCACCTGCCCGACCGTCATGAGCCCGCTGCGCTTGAGGCAGTTGTACGCACGGACAGAGAGCTGCAGGTCCTCGATGGGCGTGTTGTAACGATCGGGCGTGATCGGGAGGCCGCTTGGCGGCGCGACGCCTCCGGGCACCATCATGGGAATCTCAGGGCGCCCCCTCACGCTGAAGAGCGAAAACTGATCGATGAGGATATCGGCCGCTTGGCCAACGGCGTCGACGGGCCCAATGGTTTTGTCCGTCCATACTTCCAGGACCATCCGGTCGAAGTCCGTAGCCTGGCCGACCCGGACCTTCTCGACATGGAAATTCGCCTTGCGAATCGGCGAGAAGATCGCGTCCACGGGAATCACACCGATGGGCATGCCTTCGACTTCGGTCGCCGGGACGTAGCCCCGCCCCAGCTGGGCGTGGAACTCGACGTTGATCCGCGCCTTCGCTCCATCGAGCGTGGCGAGATGCATCTCGGGATTCACGACCTCGAAATCGGCGGGGACCTGCAAATCGCCGGCGGTGATCTGGCCGGCCCCTTCGGCGTCAAGCGTGAGCGTACCGGGGCGGCTGCTGAGGGCGCGGAGCCGGATCTCCTTCACGTTGAGGAGAAACGCCGTGCTGTCCTCTTGCATCCCCTCGATGGTGGAGAACTCGTGCTGCACCTGATCGATGCGGACCGAGGTGATCGCTGCGCCCTCGAGCGAACTCAGAAGCACGCGCCGGAGGGCGTTGCCTAGCGTTGTGCCGTAGCCCGGATCGAGCGGTTCCGCCACGAGGCGAGCGTAGTCCTCTCCCTCGTCCTCAACCGTGAGCTGCGGAACGACCTCCTCCGGAGGCTCGGGCGGCAGATCGATCGGATCCAGTGATGCGTCAAGGGTCGATGCGTCCAGTGTCATTGAACCGGGTGACCTGCCTAGCGGGAGTAGTACTCGATGATCACGTTTTCGTTGAAGCGATGCGTCTCGCCCTGGGCGACTTCGGGGGGGCCGGCGACCCGAGCGGTCATGGCCCCACCCTCGACCACGATCCAGGGCGGGGGCGATTTTGCGGCGAGCGTTTCCTGCAGGATCTTGTAGTGCTCACTGCGCGCACCCCGCTGCGTAAAGCCCATGATGTCGCCATCGTGGAGCTGCGCAGAGGGGATATCGGTCTTGCGGCCGTTCAGCGAGACCAGACCGTGCCGCACGATCTGGCGAGCCTGAGCGCGGGAATCGGCAAAGCCCGCACGATAGACGGCGTTGTCGAGCCGGCTCTCGAGAATCCGGACGAGGTTGAGGCCCGAGACACCCGGCTGGCGTACGGATTCCTTGTAGTAGCGGAGGAACTGCCGCTCGAGCACGCCGTAGGTCGCGCGGGCACGCTGCTTCTCGCGCAGCTGGAGCCCGCGATCGCTCACCTTGCGGCGGCGCGCGGGACGAGGCCCGGGCGCGTTCGGGCGGCGGTCGAAGGCGCACTTGGGTGAATAGCAGCGCTCACCTTTGAGGTAGAGCTTGTCCCCATGGCGGCGGCAAAGGCGGCAGACGGGACCGGTGTAGCGGGCCATCGGCGCCCTAAACCCGACGCCGCTTGGGAGCGCGGCAGCCGTTGTGGGGGATGGGCGTGACATCGCGGATCGCGGTCACGTCGAGGCCCGTCGCCTGGAGGGCACGAATCGCGGCCTCGCGGCCGCTGCCGGCGCCCCGGACGAACACCTCGATCGATTGCATGCCGTGATCTTGCGCGCCGCGGGCAGCGGCCTCGCCCGCGAGCTGAGCGGCAAAGGGCGTGCTCTTCCGCGAACCCTTGAAGCCCGTCGCGCCGGCGCTCGACTGAGCGATCACGTTCCCGTTCGGATCCGTGAGTGTCACGATGGTGTTGTTGAACGAGCTCTTGATGTAGGCCCGCCCGCGAGGCACGGACTTACGCTCGCGACGCTTCGATCGACGGCTCCCCTCGGCCATGAGCGCTCTCTACCTCTACTTCTTGGTCGCGGCCCGGCGACGGCCGGCCACAGTCTTACGAGTGCCACGCCGCTGGCGGGCGTTCGTGCGCGTGCGCTGCCCGTGGGCAGGAAGGTTTCGGCGGTGCCGCTGACCACGGTAGCAGTTGATCTCCACGAGCCGCTGGATGTTCTGGCGGATCTCCCGGCGCAGATCACCCTCAACCAGGAGGTTCTTCTCGATGTAGTCACGGACGCGGAGAAGCTCCTCGTCCGTCAGGTCACGCGTCTTCGTGTCGGGACCGATGCGGGTGGCTTCGAGCAGCTCATCCGCCCGCGTCGGGCCAATGCCGAAGATGTAGCGCAGCGAGATCGCGATGCGCTTCTCGTTGGGGATGTCGACGCCAGAAATCCTCGCCATGACCTAGCCCTGCCGCTGTTTGTGCTTCGGATTTTCGCAGATCACGATGACTCGTCCGTGACGACGAAGCACCTTGCATTTGTCGCAGCGCCGCTTAACCGAAGCCCGAACCTTCATGGTCCCTTACCTACCCCTTCGTGTCCAGCGCGGAGCGCTCGGGCACGTCTTCACGGCAGGGTCAAGACCTCTGGCCTTTGCCCCTGCCGTATTCCGATTGTGTGTTCGAAGTGACAACAAAGACTACCGTCCTTGGTGGACACGGTCCAACGGTCGTCGAGCTCTTTGGTATAGCGCTCGCCCACGTTCACCATCGGCTCGAGCGCGAGGACGAGCCCCGGCTTGAGGGGCGGGCCGCGAAAGGGACGAACGTAGTTCGGCACTTGGGGCTCCTCGTGCATCTCGCGGCCAACGCCGTGGCCGGTGTATTCACGCACGATCGAGTAGCCGCTGGGCGTGATTGCTTCCTCGATGGCCGTGCTCACGTCGTTGAGATGCTTGCCTGAGCCCATCGCCTCGATGCCCGCCCAGAGCGCGTCCTCGGTCACTCTCAGCAAGTTCGTGGCCTCGGCGCTCACTTCGCCCACGGGCACGGTAATCGCGGAATCGCCGACGAAACCCTTGTAGGTGGCACCGAGATCGAACGTGACGATGTCGCCTTCCTCGAGCAGGCGTTCGCGGGGAATGCCGTGGACGAGCTCGTCGTTGATGCTGATGCAGATGTTCGAGGGGTACGGCGGCTTCGAAAGCGGATCGTAGCCGCGGAACGTTTCGATGGCGCCACGGCTCTTGAACTCTCGCTCGACGAAAGCTTCGATGTCGAGGAGGTTGAGGCCGGGCCGTACCATCTCGCGGATACTCGCGAGCGTTTGGCCCACGATCTGGCCCGCTTCGCGCATCGTATCCAGCTCGGCCTCGGACTTGAGCTTGATCGGCATCGCTACTCGAGCGCCCCGAGGAGTTCTGCCGTAACCGCGTCGAGGCCCGGCTCACCGTCGATCTCACGCAGCACCCCGGCAGCGCGGTAGTGCTCGATGAGGTCGAGCGGCGGCTTCTGCTTCTCGATGCGAGTCCGCACCACCTCCGGCCGATCATCGTCGCGCTGGTAGAGCTCACCCTGGCAGCGGTCGCAGACGCCGGCCGCCGCGGGCGGATCGTTGCGCTCGTGGTAGACCGCGCCGCAGGCACGGCAGAGCCAGCGCCCGCCGAGGCGGCTCACGAGCTCCTCATCGCGAACGGCGATGAGGAGGGCCCGCTCGATCGCTTTGCCGCCGTCATTCAGGGCCGTATCGAGAGCCTCCGCCTGCACGACGTTGCGGGGGAAGCCGTCGAACATCGCACCGTCCGCCGCATCGGCGCGGCCGATGCGTTCGAGCAGCATCTTGATCGTGACTTCGTCGGGGACGAGGTCGCCGCGATCCATATAGGTCTTGGCGAGCGTGCCGAGCTCGGTCTCCTCCCGCACGTTCTCGCGAAACATGTCGCCCGTCGAGAGGTGCAAGAGGCCCGTAGCCTCAGCGATGCGCTGTGCCTGCGTGCCCTTGCCGGCACCGGGCGGCCCGAGGAGGACGACGAACACGCTAGCGGATGAACCCCTCGTAGTTGCGCATGAGGAGCTGCGCTTCGAGCTGTTTCATCGTGTCGAGGACAACGGCCACCACGATGAGGAAGCCCACACTCGAGATCGTGAGCGCCTGGACGTCAGTGAGCAGGCCGATGAAGAACGGCGCAATCGCAACCGCCCCGAGGAAGAACGCGCCTCCCCAGGTGATGCGCGTGACCACGCGGAGGAGGTACGCCTCGGTGGGCGGGCCCGGTCTGATGCCAGGAATGAACGCGCCCTGCTGCTGGAGGTTCTTAGCGATGTTCTGCTGGTTGTACTGGATCAGCGAGTAGAAGAAGGCGAAGGCCACCACCAGCACGAACAGCACCAGCCAGTAGGCCCCGCTGCCCCCGCCCCCGCGCCCGCCCTGGAAATTGTTGACGAGGAAGTTCGAACTCGCTTCGAGCCAACCACCTGCGTTGGAGAAGTAGCCCGCGACCACCGCCGGCAGGATCACGATCGAGAAAGCGAAGATCAGCGGGATCATCCCCGCCATGTTCACCCGCAGGGGGATAAAGCTCTGCCCCTGTTGCCGGTACATCCGCCCCCCTTTGAACGAAGAGCGGGCGTACTGCACCGGCACTCTCCGTTGCGCCTCCTGGAAGAAGACGATGAAGAAGGTCAGGCCGATGGCGAACAGGACGATGGCGGCGATCGCCACGATCGAACTTGTCGAGATGTTCGGGATCAGGCCCGGCAGCACGGCGACGATGCCGCCGAAGATGATCAGTGAAATGCCGTTGCCGATACCGTGCTCGGTAATGAGCTCGCCGAGCCAGACCAGAAACATCGTGCCGGCGCAGAGGGTGAAGAGCGTCGCGATGGTGGAGACCGGGTCGTTCTGGAAGCCGAAATCGCGGACGACCTCACCGCTCTGATTGTTGATGAAGAGGATCTGGCCGTAGCCCTGAACGAACGCCATCGGGACCGCCAGCCAGTGCGTGTAGACCTGGATCCGGCGACGGCCCTGCTCCCCTTCCTCCTGGAGCGCCTTCAGCCGCGGGGAGAGGGGGGTGACGATCTGCATGATGATCGAGGAGGTGATGTACGGGTAAACGCCAAGCGCGGCAACGCTGAGGTTCTGGAGGGCGCCGCCGGAGAAGATGCTGAGGAAGTCGAGCACGGAGTTGCCGTCAAAGGCAGCTTCGAGCGCATCGCGATCAACGTTCGGAACGGGCACGTGCGCGATGAACCGGAAGATGACGAGCATCGCCAGCGTGAAGAGCAGCTTGCGGCGGACGTCCTCCTGCCGGAACGCATCGACCATCGCCTGGAGCAGGCGCGGCCGGTTCGTCCCTGGAACCGCGGAGGTCTCGCCCATGAACGACATCGCTGTCGATCCTACCCCTCGCCGGATTCGTCGGCGCTGGCCTCGATCACGGTCGCCGTGCCGCCCGCGCCTTCGATCTTGGCTTTCGCGGCCGCGCTGAACTTATGTGCGTGCACGTCGAGCTTTCGCGTCAGCTCACCGGTCGCCAGGATCTTCACGGGCTCACGGAGATTGCGGAGAACACCGAGCTGACGCAGGGCCTCGGGCGTCACTTCGGCGCCTTCCTCGAAGCGCTGTTCGAGGGTGCCCACGTTCACCGGTTGGTAGGGGACGCGCCAGCGGTTGTTGAAGCCGCGCAGCGTGTGCATCCGGCGCAAGAGCGGCATCTGGCCGCCCTCGAAGCCAACCCGCACGCCCCCACCGCTGCGGGAGTTCTGGCCTTTGAGGCCTTTGCCCGCATAGGTGCCGCCGCCGCCGCTGTTTCCTCGCCCGATCCGTTTGCGTCCCTGGGTCGCGCCCTTGGGCTGGGCGAGCTCGTTCGCGTGGATGCTCATGCCGATTCTCCCTCGTGGACATCAACGAGATGGCCGACCTTCGCGATCATGCCGCGAATCGAGGGGCTGTCTTCGTGCTCCACCGTTTGATTGAGACGGCGCAGGCCCAGCTTGCGGATCGTGTCCTTCTGGCGCCGGTGGTAGCCGATCGCGCTCTTGCGCCAGGTAATCACCACCTTTGCCATCGCTAGCTCGCCTCCACCGGGTCGGGCGGCGGCGCCAGGAGGGCGAGGCGCCGCTCGCGCGCACCGTCAGGATCGCGCAGCGTGCTCAGCCCCTCCAGCGTTGCCTTGGCCACGTTCACCGGATTGCGGCTGCCGAGGGACTTGGTGAGGACGTCCGTAATCCCGGCAGCCTCCATGATCGCGCGAACCGCGCCACCGGCGATGACGCCCGTGCCGTGGCTCGCTGGCTTCATCAGAACCTTGGCCGCGCCAAAGCAGGCCAGGTACTCGTGCGGGATTGTGCCGCCCTTCATGGGGACGGTGATCATCTCCTTGCGGGCGAGGGTGGCGCCCTTACGGATCGCCTCGGGCACCTCGTTCGCACGGCCGAGACCGACGCCGACGCTGCCGCGACCGTCGCCCACCACCATCAGCGCAGTAAAGCTGAAGCGGCGGCCACCCTTGACGACTTTCGCCACACGGTTGATGTAGATCACCTTTTCGGTGAGCTCGTCGCCCGAGCTGTCGTAGTTACCCATCAGAACCCCAGTCCGGCTTCGCGTGCGGCCTCGGCGAGGGCCTTCACGCGGCCGTGATACTTGTAGCCACCACGGTCGAAGACGACGGCTTCGATGCCGCTTGCCTTCGCCCGCTCAGCCACCGCCGCGCCGACTACGGCCGCGCGTTCCGCCTTTGGTTTGCCCGCGGTTTCGCCCGCGAGTTCGCCGTCGAGGTCGCTCGCGGCCACAAGGGTGTGACCCCGTTCATCGTCGATAACCTGAGCGTAAATGTGCGTGGCGCTGCGGTACACGTTGAGCCGGGGCCGCGCCGCCGTCCCCCCAAGGGTCTTGCGCACGCGCCGGTGGCGGCGCCGCCTCGCTTCGAAGCGTGTCGACTGTGCCATCAGATACCCACCTTGCCGGCCTTGCCCGCCTTCCGCCGGACGCGTTCGCCCAGGTAGCGGATGCCTTTGCCCTTGTAGGGCTCGGGCGGGCGGAGCTTGCGGATGTCGGCCGCGACCTGGCCAACCTGCTCTTTGTCGATCCCGCTGATATTGATGCGTGGCCCCTCGACCTCGAAGGTGATGCCCGCGGGTGGGTCCACGTGCACGGGGTGGGAGAAGCCGAGGGCGAGCTGCAAGCTTTCGCCCTGCAACTGCGCGCGATAGCCAACGCCCTGGACCTCGAGCGTCTTCTTGAATCCGTCCGTGACACCGACGACCATGTTGTTGAGCAGCGTCCGCGAGAGGCCGTGCAGGGCGCGATGCCCACTGGCATCACTCGGGCGGCTGACGACAATCTGGCCCTCCTCGGCGGTGAAGCGCATGGCCTCGGGGAACGTGCGCAGCAGCTCACCTTTAGGGCCCTTCACGGTGATTGCGTTCGCGTCGTCGATCGTCACGTTCACGCCCGCGCCGATGGGGATCGGTTCCTTGCCTACGCGCGACATGCGGCGCTCCTACCAGACATAGCAGATGACCTCGCCGCCCACTTGCTGGCGGCGGGCCTCCTGCCCCGTCATGACACCCTTCGGCGTCGAGATAATCGCCACGCCGAGCCCGCCGTAGACGCGCGGGATCTCGCGACGCTGCACGTACACGCGTAAGCCCGGCTTGCTCACCCGCTGCAGGCCGTTGATCACGGGCTGCTTGCGACCGCCGTAGCTGAGCTCCACTTTCATGTTCGCCTGGGGCTGATCGGGCTCCTGCTGGACACCGTAATCGCGAATGAAGCCCTCGCTCTTCAGAACGCCAGCGATGGCGACCTTCACCTTCGAGGAGGGCATCGAGACAGCCTCGTGCCGCGAACTCACCGCATTGCGGATCCGCGTGAGCATGTCGGCGATGGGGTCACTCATGGTCATGGTCGCTTGCCTCCGATTCGCTGCACCCGGGCTACCAGCTGGACTTCGTGACGCCGGGGAGGAAGCCCCTGTGAGCCATCTCGCGGAAGGTGATCCGCGAAAGACCGAACTTGCGGATATAGGCACGCGAGCGACCCGTCACCACGCAGCGATTGTTGAGCCGCGTCGGGCTGCTGTTGGCCGGCAGCTTTGCCAGCTCGAACTGGATACGAGCGAGCTCCTGCGGGTTGTCCCGCGCAAGGCGGCGCGCCGCCTTCAGCTCCTCACGCCGGGGGCGGTACTTCTGATGGAGATCGCGGCGCTTTTCGTCGCGCGCAATCTGACTCTTCTTCGCCATCGCTGCCTCCTAGTTGCGAGCGAACGGCATGCCGAGGAGCTCGAGCAGACGGCGGCCCTCGTCATCCGTACGGGCAGTGGTGACGATCGTCACCTGCAACCCGCGCACCTTATCGATGCGGTCGAATTCAATTTCCGGGAAGACGAGCTGCTCACGCAGCCCGATGCTGTAGTTTCCTCGCCCGTCGAACGCGTTCGGGCTGAGCCCCTGGAAGTCGCGGAGCGAGGGCAGGGTCGCGCTGATCAAGCGGTCGAGGAATTCGTGCATACGCGCCCCTCGCAGCGTCACGAACGCACCGATCGGATTGCCTTCGCGGAGGCGGAAGTTGGCGATCGAACGCTTCGCCCGCGCGACCACCGGCCGCTGACCGCTGATCGCCGCGATGTCCTCCGTCGCCCGGTCGAGGCTGTTCGCCTCCGTCAGGGCCTCACCCAGACCGATGTTCACGACGATCTTGGCGAGGCGCGGGATCTCCATTGGGTTCTTGTAGCCGTAATGCTCGCGCAGCTGGCCGACCACCTCGTCCTCGTAGCGGACGCGCAGGCGGGGGAGTGTGGCTTCGGTCATTCGATATCCTCCCCACTGCGCTTGCCCACACGCACCATCGCGCCGTCGTCGCGACGGCGGAAGCCGACCCGGGTCGGCTCATCGGTATTCGGGTCGAGCAGCATGACCTTGCTGATGTGGATCGCGGCCTCGCGTTCGACGATGGCGGAGGTCTGCTGCTGCGAGCGCGCGCGCTGGTGGCGCTTGACGATGTTTACGCCCTCTACCGTGATGCGCTGCTTCTTTCGATCGACCGTACGCACGACACCGCGCGCGCCCCGGTCGCGCCCGCTGAGGACGACGACACGATCGCCGCGGCGGATCTTCGACGGCACCTAGAGCACCTCCGGCGCCAGCGAGACGATCTTCATGAAGTTGCGGTCGCGCAGCTCGCGGGCCACCGGCCCGAAGATGCGCGTCCCCCGCGGGTTCTCGTCATCGGCTCCAAGGAGGACGGCGGCGTTCTCATCGAAGCGGATATAGGTGCCATCGGGACGGCCATACTCCTTCGCGGTCCGCACGATCACCGCCTTGACCACCTCGCCCTTCTTCACGGCCGAGTTCGGCTGAGCCGTTTTCACCGTGGCGACGATGACGTCGCCGGCGCGGGCGTAGCGGCGCCGGCTGCCGCCGAGCACGCGGATGCAGAGCAACGAGCGTGCACCCGAGTTGTCCGCCACCTTGACGCGAGACTCCTGCTGGATCACGCCTCACCTTCCTCGGGCTCGCTCGCGGTCTCTGCGGATTCGACGGGCGCTTCGGCGTCGGTTTCGGCCTCTGCCGCCGCCGCGGCTTCGGCCTTCGGCGCTAGCTGTGTCTGTGCCTCGAGCTCGCGTCCGATCGCGTCCGGAGCGATCTCGGCAACGTCGCCATGCTGGAGGATCTCGATCACGCGCCAGCGCTTGCCCTTGGACATCGGCCGCGTCTCGAGAATGCGTACGAGATCGCCGGTGTTGCACTCGTTCGTGGCATCGTGCGCCTTGAAGCGCTTGCTGCGGCTCATCACCTTGCGATACAACCGGTGTTGTTTGCGCCGCGAAACGTTCACGACGACGGTCTTGTCCATCTTGTCGCTCACCACGACACCTTGAAGCACACGCGCGCTCATTCGGCAGCCTCCTCGAAGCGCACGATCTGGCGCTCTCGCTTGATGGTGCGCAATCGCGCGATTGTGCGGCTGGCTTCGCCCAGCGCTTGATAGTTCTCCAGCTGCCGCGTCGCATGTTGAAAACGCAGCGTGAAGAGAGCCCGATAGGCCTCGTTGATCTCGTTATCGAGGCGTTCATCGTCCCATTCACGGACAGCTATGGCTTTCTGATTCGGCACCGCTACATCACCAGCTCGTCGCGCTGGACGACCTTCGTTCGAATCGGGAGCTTGTGCGCAGCGAGGCGCAACGCCTCGCGCGCGACTTCATCGGGCACGCCGGCGATCTCGAAGAGCACGCGATTCGGCTTCACGACCGCTACCCACTTCTCGGGATTGCCTTTGCCCGAGCCCATGCGGGTTTCGGCTGGCTTCGCGGTGACCGGCTTATCGGGGAAGATGCGAATCCAGACCTTGCCCCCGCGCCGCATCTCGTGCGTCATCGCGCGGCGCGCGGCCTCGATTTGGCGCGCATCGATCCAGGCCGGAGCCTGTGCTTGCAAGCCATAGTCCCCGAAGGACACGACGTTGCCGCTCGTGGCCTTGCCCTTCATGCGGCCACGATGGTGCTTGCGGTGCTTGACCCGGCGCGGTTGAAGCACGGTCAGGCGTCCTCCTGGCTCTGCCGCGCGACGGCTTCCTGCTGCTCGACGGAGATCGCCGTGTGCTGGGGCCCCGTGGGCAGCTCCGGCTCCGGAGCGGGGACCGGTTCACTGCCCTCCTCGGGGGCGGTGTCCTCGGGGGGCTCGATTTCGATGATCTCGGGAAGCTCTTCCTCCACCTCATCGGGGAGGATGTCTCCCTTGTAGATCCACGCCTTCACGCCAATGCGGCCGTAGGTTGTGTGCGCCTCTGCGAGGCCGTAGTCGATATCGGCCCGGAGGGTGTGCCGCGGCACCCGCCCGGAGGTTTCCGTTTCGCGACGCGACATCTCCGTCCCGCCCAAGCGGCCCGCCACCGATATGCGCACGCCTTGGGCGCCGCGCTGCATCGTGCGCTGTACGGCCTGCTTGACCGCCCGCCGGAAAGCGACGCGCCGCTCCAGCTGATCGGCCACTGCCCGCGCCACAAGGTAGGCGTCGAGCTCGGGCGTCCGGATCTCCTGGATATTGACGCGCACCCGCCCGCCCGTGAGCGCTTCGAGCGATCCGCGAAGCTCCTCCACGCGCGCGCCCCCGCGGCCGATGACGATGCCCGGCTTGGCGGTATGGATGGTCACCGTGACGAGGTTTGCGTTGCGGTCGAGCTCGATCCGGCTGATGCCCGCATCGGGCAGCAGGTCGAGGATGTGCTGGCGCAACTCGATATCGAGGTGCAGCTGCTGCTTGTAGTCCTTTTCGGCGAACCACTTCGACTCCCAGTCGTAGATAACGCCAAGGCGGAAGCCGTGTGGATGAACTTTCTGACCCACGTCCTTAGACCTCGCGCTCGTCGAGTACGACGGTGATGTGGCTATGCCGTTTGAGGCGAGGACTCGCGCGTCCCTTGGATCGCGCCTTGAAACGCTTCACGGTGACCCCCTCGTCGGCGAAGGCACGCTTGATGTAGAGGTCATCGACCCCAAGGGCCAAGTTGTTCTCGGCGTTCGAAGCGGCGCTGAGCACGACCTTCGAGACGTCGCGGGCGTGCGGCGAAGGCACGTAGCGCAGGAGGGCGAGCGCCTGGTCCACCGACAGCCCCCGCAACCGCTCGAGAATCAGCCGCACTTTGCGGGCCGAGACGTTGAGGTTGCGCCCGCTCGCCTGTACTTCCATCACTAGCTCACCCGGGTGCTGCGGTCGCTGCGGCCGATGTGACCACGAAACGTCCGTGTGGGGGCGAATTCGCCGAGCTTGTGGCCCACCATGTTCTCCGTGATGAAGACCGGCATATGGCGGCGGCCGTTATGGACGGCAATCGTGAGCCCGATCATGTCGGGCAGGATCGTGGAAGCCCGCGACCACGTGCGGATCACCTCGCGGGTGCGCGCGTTCCGCGCTTGGATGACCTTCTTGTAGAGCGAGGGGTGCACGAATGGACCCTTCTTCGTCGAACGCGACATTGCTTCCTACTTCCCCCGCCGGCGGACGATGAACTTGCCGGTGCGCTTGTTCCTGCGTGTGCGGTAACCGAGCGTGGGCTTGCCCCACGGAGTCTTCGGGCCGGGCATGCCGATGGGCGCGCGACCCTCGCCGCCGCCGTGCGGGTGGTCGACCGGATTCATGACCGAGCCGCGTACCTGCGGCCGGCGGCGGCGATGGCGACTGCGCCCGGCCTTTCCGAGCTTGATCAGCGCGTGCTCGATGTTGCCTACCTGGCCAATCGTGGCCATGCATTCGATTCGCACCCGGCGCATCTCCGAACTCGGCAGGCGGAGGAGCGCGTAGTCGCCCTCCTTCGCCATGAGCTGGGCGGAAGCGCCCGCCGTGCGCACGAGCTGACCGCCCCGCCCGGGAGTCATCTCGATGTTGTGGATCTGGGTGCCGGTGGGCATGTTCTTGAGCGGGAGCGCGTTTCCGAGACGCAGTTCCGCGTCCGGTCCGCTCATCAGCGTCGTCCCCACTTTGAGGCCGTTTGGCGCGAGGATGTAGCGCTTCTCGCCGTCGGCGTAGTGCAGGAGGGCGATGCGGGAGGTGCGGTTGGGGTCGTATTCGATGGAGGCCACTTTGGCGGACACGCCCGGCTTATTCCGCTTCCAATCGATCTTGCGATAAAGGCGCTTGTTGCCCCCGCCGCGGTGGCGCACGCTCAACCGCCCCTGGTTGTTGCGGCCGGCGTGGCGCTTGCGCAGCGACTCGACGAGCGACTTCTCGGGGCGCTTGCGCGTGATCTCTTCGAAGGTGTAGCCGCTCGCGTTGCGGCGGCCGGGAGAGGTCGGGTTGAACTGCTTGATCGGCATCCCTAGATCCCCTCAAACAGCTCGATGGTGTCGCCCGCACGGAGCGTGACCACGGCTTTCTTCCAGTCCGGCTGTTTCGTGACGTTGCGGCCGAAGCGGCGGTTCTTGCCCTTCACCACCATCGTGTTCACGTCGCGGACATCGACGTTGAAGGCGAGCTCGACGGCCTCGCGGATCTGCGGCTTGTTCGCGCGCAGGTCCACTTCGAAGACGTACTTGTCCTGGCCCGCAAGCGTGGTGCTCTTCTCCGTGATGAGGGGCCGCAGGAGGATGGCGTAGGGGTGCAGCTCGCGCGGCATCAGCTGGCCTCCCGCTTGCGTCCACGCGCCGGCTTGAGCTGATCGCCACCCCAGAGCGCTTCAGCGCGGCGGACCGCGTCCTCGGTCATGACCAAGTGATGCGCGTCGATGAGGTCGACCACGTTCAGCTGCGCCGCCGGTAGCACGCGCACATGCCCGATGTTCCCGGCAGCGCGGGCAAGCGGGGCATCGTGCTCGCCGCTGACGACGAGGGCACGGCGCTCGACGCCAAGGGCGCTGAGCACTTTCGCAACTGCGCTGGTTTTGGGCTCGTCCGGGGTGATCTCGGGAATGACAATGAGGCCGCCCTCGGCGGCGTGGCTGCTGAGCGCGGAGCGAATCGCGAGGCGTCGCATCTGATTCGGCAGGGACTTTGAGTGGCCGTGGGGGCGAGGGCCGAACGCGATGCCGCCACCGATCCGGGTTGAGCCGCGGTTCGAGCCGGCGCGCGCACTGCCGCCGCCCTTCTGCTTCCGCACTTTCGCCGTGGAGCCGCGGACTTCGCCCCGGGTCTTCGTGCTGTGGGTGCCCGCATGGGCGTTCGCGCGCTGAGCGACGTAGGCCTGGTGCATCACCGGGCGGTTGGGCTCGATGCCAAATACTTCGTCGGCGACTTCGATCTCGCGGCGCTTGCGCCCGCTCCGGTCGACCACGTTGAGCATCATTGAGACGACCTCGACCCGGCCACGAGGCGCGCCTTGCGCACGCGCACGAGGGCACCGTTGGGGCCGGGCACGGAACCGGCGACGAAGATCACGCCCCGGTCCTCGTTTCGGCTCAGAACTTCGAGGTTGCGAACGGTCGTCCGCTGGGCGCCCATGTGGCCGGCCATCTTCGTTCCCTTAAAGACGCGGCCCGGCGTGGTACCGGCACCAATCGAGCCGGGCGCACGGTGACGGTCACTCTGGCCGTGCGTCTTCGGGCCGCCGTGGAAGTGATGGCGCTTCACCCCACCGGCGAAACCACGCCCCTTGGAGGTTGACGTGACATCGACCAGTTGGCCGGGCTCGAAGATTTCGACGCCGACGCCGACGCGGTCGCCGAGGGCGATCTCGCCATCGGCCCGGAACTCAGCGAGGTGCCGGAGGTTGGGCGCACCCGAGGGCGCGAGGTGCCCCGAGGCCGGCTTGGTCAGACGCTTCTTCTCGCCGTAGCCGAGCTGCACCGCGGCGTAGCCTTCTTTCTCCTCGGTGCGCACCTGGGTCACCCAGCAGGGCCCCACCTCGACGGCGG
The DNA here is from genome assembly GCA_963577065.1 of Dehalococcoidia bacterium. GTDB lineage: Bacteria > Chloroflexota > Dehalococcoidia > Tepidiformales > Tepidiformaceae > CAUYXJ01. The sequence goes on from CAUYXJ010000025.1 coordinate 30,087, forward strand.
TGGCGCCACGCAGGCGCCCCTGATCGTCGAAGATCTGGAGCATCCCCAGTTTGCGGCCGAGCATTCCTTCGACGGTCATGGCTACAGCTTGATCTCGATGTCGACACCGCTCGCGAGCTGTAGCCGCATGAGCGTGTCGACGGTCTTGGAGGTCGGCTCGAGGATATCGATGAGCCGCTTGTGGGTGCGGATCTCGAACTGCTCGCGCGAGTCCTTGAACACGTGCGGGCTGCGAATCACGGTGAACTTCTCGATCGAGGTCGGCAGCGGGACGGGGCCGGCAACCGCCGCCCCCGTGCGCTCGGCGGCCTCGACGATCTGGCGCGCAGAATCGTCGATCAGCCGGTGATCGTAGGCCTTGAGCTTGATTCGAATCTGCTGGCGCGCCATCGTGCTTCCTAGTCCTCGAGAATCTTGGTGACGACGCCCGCACCAACGGTGCGGCCGCCTTCGCGGATGGCGAAGCGCAGACCCTCTTCAACCGCGACCGGCTGAATCAGCTCCACTTTCATCGTGATGTTGTCCCCAGGCATGACCATCTCCGTCCCTTCCGGCAGCCCGATCGACCCCGTCACGTCCGTCGTCCGCACGTAGAACTGGGGCCGGTAGCCCGGGAAGAACGGTGTGTGCCGCCCACCTTCGTCTTTGCTCAACACGTACACCTGCGCTTCGAAGTCCGTGTGCGGATTGATCGAGCCCGGCAGCGCCAGCACCTGCCCCCGCTGCACGTCGTCGCGCTCCATCCCCCGCAGCAGGCAGCCCACGTTGTCCCCCGCCTCCCCTTCGTCCAGCAGCTTCTTGAACATCTCCACGCCCGTCACCGTCGTCTTGCGCGTCTCCTCGATCCCCACGATCTCCACTTCCTCGCCTACCTGCACCCGCCCGCGCTCGATCCGCCCCGTCACCACTGTCCCCCGGCCCTTGATCCCGAACACGTCTTCGATCGGCATCAGGAACGGCTGATCGAGGGCGCGTTCGGGCTGCGGGATGTAGTCGTCCACCGCCTGCATCAGCTCGTTAATCGAGACGTACTCCGCCGCCTCGACATCCTCCGACTCCGAGCTCAGCGCTGCCAGCGCCGAGCCCCGCACAATCGGCAGGTCGTCCCCCGGAAACTCGTAGCTCGTCAGCAGCTCCCGCAGCTCCATCTCCACCAGCTCCAAGAGCTCCTCGTCCTCCATCATGTCCACCTTGTTCAGGTAGACCACGATCGCCGGCACCTCCACCTGCCGCGCCAAGAGAATGTGTTCGCGCGTCTGCGGCATCGGTCCGTCCGGCGCCGCCACCACCAGAATCGCCCCGTCCATCTGGGCCGCGCCCGTGATCATGTTCTTGATGTAGTCCGCGTGCCCGGGACAGTCCACGTGTGCGTAGTGGCGGTTTGCCGTCTCGTACTCCACGTGCGCAATCGCGATCGTGATCCCCCGCGCCCGCTCCTCCGGCGCGTTGTCGATCGAATCGAACGCCTGAAACTCCGCCTCCCCCTTCAGCGCCAGCACCTTCGTGATCGCCGCCGTCAGCGTCGTCTTCCCATGGTCCACGTGCCCGATCGTGCCCACGTTTACGTGCGGCTTCGTCCGCTCAAACTTCGCCTTCGCCATC
>CAUYXJ010000026.1:0-31638 GCA_963577065.1 Dehalococcoidia bacterium
ACTCCGCGAGCTTCTCGTCGAGGAGATCCTGCTGGGCGGCGCGCCCCTGGGCGGTCGCAAGCGCGGTCGCGCCGGCCCAGTCGGGATCGCCCATGGCCGTGCGCAGCGCTGCCCATTCGTCGTCGTTCGTGACGGTGATGGCGATCCAGCGGTCGTCGCCGGTCTCGGCGCCGCCCGGTGACTGGCAAGGGTAGACGCCACAGGGCGCCTCGCCGTCGGCGGCGAAGATCGAGCGGTTGCCGATGGCGCCCTCGACCTCGCCGTTGAGGCTGTAGTTCATGTAGGCCGGCGCGAACATGGCGGCGGCGTTCTCGGCCTGCGCCATTTCGATGAACTGGCCCTTGCCGGTGCTGTTGCGGTGCCAGACGGCCATCATGATCGCGAGCGCGATCTGGGTTGCGGCGATGTAATCGGCGGCGAAGATGCCGCTGTTCGAATTGGGGTCCCGGCCGCGATAGCCGCGCAGGATCTGGTGGCCCATCGTCCCTTCGAGGTGGGCGCCCATCGTGCGCGCGGTCTGGTAGTCGCCCGTGAGCCCATAGCCCGGCGCGCGCAGGAAGATGATGTCGTCGCGCTGTTCGCGCAGCCATTCGTAGGAGACGCCGAGCTTCTCCATCGTGCCCACGGCGCTGTTCTCGATCACCGCGTCCGAGATCGCCGCGACCCGACCGAGGATCTCGTGGCCCTCGGGGCGGCGGATATCGACCGTGAAGCTGCGCTTGTTGCGATAGAGGCTGACGAACATCGGGTGGTAGTTCCACGGCCGCTCGCCGGGATCGCTGTTCGGGAGGCCCGTGACCCACCCCGGCCCGGCCTGCACCATCGCTTTCGCGATGCGTGGCCCGCTAGCGCGGGTGTTCGGTTGCCAGACGAACTGGTTCTCCTGTTTCAGCACCTCCGCGCCCAGGTCGGCGAGGATGACGGTCGCGAACGTGCCCGCCCAAACGCCGCCCAGGTCGAGGATGCGAACGCCTTCGAGGGGAAGCTGTGCCATTACCGGACCCCCGCCACGCCAGCGCCGGCGAGCTCGTCGATCTCCGTGGCGCTGTAGCCGCTCTCCGCGAGGACCGCGGCCGTATGTTCGCCTAAGAGGGGCGCGGGCCGGCGGTACTCCCACGGCGTCTCCGACATCAGGAACGGCCTCCCCGCGAACTCGACCTCGCCGAGCGCTTCGTGCTCAGCCGTCTGCCAGAAGCCGCGCTCGCGGAAGACGGGATCGTCGAAGACCTCATCGATGGTGAAGAGTGGCCCGCAGAGGTACTTGACCCGCCGCGCCGCCTCCCAGATCTCGCGTTTCGTGTGCTCCGAGAGCCAGACGTAGAAGAAGGCGTTGAACTCCTCGATCGCATCCGGGTTCGTCTGGATGGCGGGATCGTCCCACTTTTCGTCCTCCATCCACTCGGGGTGGCCGAGGAAGTCGCGGGCGTTCCGGAAACGGGGTCCGCCACCCCCCAGGTCCACCCAGCCGTCCTGACAGGGGAAGACACCGGTGAGCATGCCCACGGACGCGCCGGGGGAACGCAGCGACTTGCGCCCCGAGTACTGGAAGCCCATCACGGTCGCGTGGCGGCGATCGACGCCGACGAGGTGGCTGTCGGCGATGGAGAAGTCGACGTGTTGGCCGACGCCCTGGTAGCGCCCGGTCATGAGGGCGCCCATCATCGCCGTCGCCGCCGCGGAGCCCGACTGTACGAGCGCGGCCGTGCCGTACATCTTCACGGGCTCGCGCTCGAGCAGGCCCGTGGAGAACATCTCGCCGGCGAAGGCGTAGAGCACGAGGTCCGAGCCTTTGTAGTCGCGGTAGGGGCTCTCCTGCCCGAAGTTCGAGATGGAGATGAGGGGCACGTTCGGCCGGCGCCGGTGGATTGCGTCCCAGCCAACCTCGAGGTCGTCGATCACGCCCGGCCGGAAGCTCTCGACGACGAGGTCGGTACGCTCCAGCAGCCGCCAGAGGACCTCGCGCCCGCGCTCGCCGGTGAGGTCGAGTTCGACGGAGCGTTTGTTCGTGTTGAAGTAGAAGAACGTCCCGCTCTGCTCGGGGTCGGGGGTGCCCCCCTTGTAGGGCCCCAGCCGCCGCGAGGGGTCGCCTCCTGGGCGCTCGATCTTGATCACGTCGGCTCCGAAGTCGGCGAACAGCTTCGTCGCGTAGGGGCCGGCGATGTGTTGCGTCAGGTCCAGCACCGTGACGTCGTTGAGGGGACCGGGCATAGCCCTCCTCCGTGCCTGGGCTGCCGTCCAGCGACGGCGCAAGCGCGCATCTTAGTGGAGTTGAGAGTTCAGGGTTCAGAGTCCTGACGGAGTTAAGAGTTCAAAGTTCAAAGAGGGACGCCTGGTCCGGCCTCTCTGAACTCTGAACCTTGAACTTCGTCGGACTCTGAACTCCGCGGCGGGTTGGGCGGGGGGTTGGGCCCGAGCGCAGCGAGCGATGAAGCAAAGCGCGGAGGCGGAGCAGACGAGCGCGGGTGGGGCGGAGGTGGGGGGTCCGAGCGCAGCGAGCTAACAAGCGAGCGCGGAGCGGAGCAGCCGCCAGGCCGCAGAGTCGGCAGCAGACGAGCGCGGGTGGGGCGGAGGTGGGGGTCCGAGCGAAGCGAGCTATCAAGCGAGCGCGGAGGCGGAGCGGCCGCTAGGCCGCGTAGGCGGAGCAGACGAGCGCGGGTGGGGCGGAGGTGGGGGGTCCGAGCGAAGCGAGCTACAAAGCGAGCGCGGAGGCGGAGCGGCCGCCAGGCCGCGGAGTCGCAGCAGACGAGCGCGGGAGGGGCGGAGGGAGGGGTCCGAGCGAAGCGAGCTATATGATGACACGGCTGTCATGCTCATCAACACACTCGTCTTCGTGCTCGCCCTTGCCCTCGGCTCCGTGCCTTTCTCGTGGCTCATCGGGCGGTTCTGGTATGGCCTGGACCTACGCGAAGTCGGCGACCGCAACGTCGGTTCCGGCAACCTCCTCGACCGTGCCGGCTTTCTTCCCGGGACGACGGCGCTGATCCTTGACCTGCTCAAGGGCGTCGCTGCCGTCGCCCTCGCCCTCGCCCTGAGCGGCGACGAGTGGGTCGTCCTCACCGCCGGCGTGTTTGCGGTGATCGGACACGTCTACCCACCCTGGCTCGGTTTCGTCGGGGGGCGGGGTGCCGCTAGCGCGATCGGCGTCGCCTGGGCGCTCTTCCCCCTCGCCGGAAGCGCCATGCTTGCGGTGGGACTGATCGTGCACACCCTCACCCGCAACACCGTCCTCGGGATCGCGACCGTCGTCGCCGGGCTCGCCGTCCTCGTCCTCGTTACCGGCGGCGACCTGGGGCGACTCTTCTTCGTGGCCCTGCTCTTCATCGCGGTCGGCCTGAAGGACGCCTGGGACCGCGTTCACCGGCGCAGCGAAGGCCTGTCGCGGGTTGCCTAGCTCCGCTCGAGCACGAGTGGGAGCGAGCGCAGGCCCCGGTGTTGGAGGCGCGGCAGGCGCGGAAGGGCGGCATCATCGCTGCGGCGGATCCGTCAGAGGCGTTTGAGGAACACCTCGAGGCCCCACGCGCAGAAGGCGCACGGCTCCGCGAGGAACGGGTCGTCCTCCCGCTATGGTGCCGCGGATGGAACGAACGTTGTGCCGGCCACGATCGCTACCCCGGCTCCGAGGCTAGTCTCTGGCCACGCGCCTGCGCGCGGCGACTACGGCCGCGGCTGGATCACCTCGATCTCGACGATCCGCTCCTCGAACCGCCAACGCCCGTCCGTGCAGCGGCGCACCGAGTCGCGATAGCGACCGAAGACGAGGATGTAGGGCGCGCCCGCAGGGTCTTCGTCGAGGCGCAGGAAGAAGCTGGCCGTCGCCGCGTGGTCGCCATCCACCTGGATTCGGGGCTGGACCATCAGGTGCTTGTGATAGGTCTCGGGCGCCTGCGTGTGCGTGGCGATGAACGCGGCCAGTGCGTCACGCCCTTGATGTCGCTGGCCCTCGACGGGGTCGAAGCCCGGGCGCCGGCGCTGGTCGAAGACCCCGTCTTCGGTGAAGCAATCGATCCACTCGCCGTCGAGCCCGTAGTCGATGGCGTGGGCGTAGCGGTACATGTTCGCAAGCACCCCACGCTCGTCGTCGATGGCGGCGACGCGTGCTTCGAGCGCAGCGAGGCGCTCCTCGACGCTGGCCATCCTGCCTCCAGCCGGCCGGTACGCCGGCCGCGAGACCCTAGACGAAGGTGTAGACGACCGTCGAGTAGAACGTCGCCCCAGCGGCGACGGTGAGCAGGTGGAAAACCTCGTGATAGCCGAAAACCGTGGGGAAGGGGTCGGGCCGGCGGAGGACGTGGACGATGCCGCCGACGGAGTAGAAGAACCCGCCGAGGAACATCAGCGGAATCGCGCCCGTTGGCGTACCCGAGAAAAGTGGCGCTGCCGCGATCACGCCGAGCCAGCCCATCGCCATATAGAGGGCGAGGTTCAGCCAACGCGGTGGTGTGGGGTTGAAGGCCTTCATCGCGATGCCGATCCCGGCGAACGTCCATACCAAGGAGAGGATGGGGATGCCCCAACCGTTACCGAGCACGACCAGGCAGAAGGGCGTGTAGGTGCCCGCGATCAGGACGAAGATCATCGAGCGGTCGAGCTTTTGGAGGAAGGCACGGCCCCGGCGGGCGAGGTGGTAGGCGCTGCTGGCGGAGAACAGCAGCAGCATCGCCGCCCCGAAGATTGCGCCGCTCACGTATTCGCGGGGGTTGTCGGCGATGAGAATGAGACCGAGCAGCGCCGCCGGTGAGGCCAGGGCCACGAGCAGGTGCAGGCGACCACGCAGTGCCGGTCGCACCTCTTGAGTCACCCCTCAAGCCTAGGGGCGCTGCCGCTTCGGGGCCACGCCGCTCAGGTGGCGCCGTAAGATCGGCGGGCGACGAGCCGCGGAGATCTCATGCCCTCTACGAGCAAGGCCGAGCGCCCCCGTGACGAGCTCGGCCGGCCGCTTCCCGCGGGTTCGCTGAACCGGCTCGCGGCGGACGATCTCGACGGCCTCTCCGCGGAGGCGGCGAACGCGCTCGCCATCGCCCATTTCGACGCCGGGCGCTATTTCCTCGCACACGAGGCCTGGGAGGCGGCGTGGCTCGAAAGCAAAGGCACGCCGAGCGAGGCGCTGTTCAAGGGGCTCGCGCAGCTCGGTGCGGGCTACACCCATGCCGCGCGCGGCAATCCCCGAGGGATGGGGATCTTGCTCGGGCGCGCGCGGGATGCCATCAGGGGTGCGGAGGGGCCCCGATGGGGCCTCGACCTTTTGGCGCTTGCCGCGCAGATCGAGGCCGATCTGCGCGGCCTCGCCGATCTCACCGCAGGCGCCGACCGGCTGCGGTCGGCCGCGTGGTCGCTACCGCGGAGTTGAGTCCGCGGGCGCAGGCGCAGGCGCAGACGCGGCCACCGGCACCTCCGGTGCGGAGGGCATGCGCCGCAAGCTCGGCTGCGTGAGCAGGAAGACGACCGCGACGACCGCGACCGCGCCGCCCGAGAGCGAGAACCACACCCCGGCGCCGAGGAGCTCGGCGCCCCCGCCGGCTACCAGCGAGCCCAAAGGCGAGGCGCCCATCAGCACGAGCGTGTAGATCGCCATCACCCGCCCCATCACGGCCGCGGGCGTGTGTGACTGGATCAGCGTCATGTTGAGGTTCACGAAGAAGCCTGCGTTGAAGCCACTGAGCAGCATGAATGCGAGCGTCAGCTCGTAGCTATGGGAGAGGCCAATGCCGACGGCCAGGATGCCGCCGGTGATGAGGGTGCAGGTGAACCACCCACCCGCATTCTTCAGGCCCGGGATCGAGGCGAGCAGGAGTGAGCTCACGATCGTACCCGCGCCCATGGCGGCAAAGAGCATGCTCGCGGCGAAGGCGCCCGCGCCAAGCTGCTCGTTCGCGATCTTGGGGAGGAGGGTCTGCCAGGGCCCCATGATCACGAGCGCCGTCGCCAAGAGGAGGATGAACAGGGCGCGCACGTCGACGGCGCCGCGAATGAAACTGAAGCCTTCGCCGATCTCCGCCCGAAGGCGCCTTCCCGCCCGTGCCGCCCCCGCCGAGGGCGGGATCCGCAGCGGAATCAGGAGCAGCAGCCCCAACCCCATCAGGACGGCCTGCACGGCGAAGCTGCCCCCGATCCCCCAGAGGGCGATGGCGGCACCGCCCACCGCCGGCCCCCCGATCTGGGAGACGTTCTGCCCCAGGCTGTTGAGGGTGATCGCGTTCATGAGCCGGTCCGGTGGCACGATCGCGGGAACCAGCGCCTGCCGCACCGGCTGCCCGAAGGCGACGCCGATACCGACGAAGATCGCCATCACGATGGCGACGCCCACGGACATCACGTCGATCCAGATCAGGACCCCCGTGAGGAGCGATGCCGCCAGGACCACCAACTGGCTCCCGAAGAGGAGCACCCGCCGGTCGGAGCGGTCCGAGAGCACCCCTGCAGGCAGGGCGATGAAGAACACAGGGATGCCGAGCGCAAAGCTGACCAAGCCGAGCACGCTGTTGCTGTCGCTCAGCTCGACCGCGAGCCAGACGAAGGCGAAGCGCTGGATGCCCTGGACGAGCGCATAGCTAAAATTGTTCGCCCAGAGATAGCGGAAATCGCGCGAGGAAAAGGCCGCGAAGGTTTGCAGGCTGAGGCCGTTGCCGCCAGTGCGCGCCCGCCCAGCTTCTGCGGTGCGTTCGGCCATTACCCCACCAAAGCGAGCCGGGCTCGACGCCGAACGCTCCCCTAAACGTCAACGTACGCCCCGCCGTGGCGTGGGGGCAAACACAGGTGGCTCTGCGGCGCGTACTATTCGTGCGCACAGCGCCAACCGCATTCGTGGGTCGCGAGAAGCTCGATGACGGCAGTGAGAACCTCCGAAGGCACCAACGCCAAGCCCCTCCCGCTTGAGGGTGTGCGGGTGTGCGACTTCTCCTGGATCGTCGCGGGGCCCCAGGCCACCCGCATCCTCGCGGACCTCGGCGCCGAGGTGATCAAGGTCGAGAACGAGGATCATCTCGACACCCTTCGCGGTTCGCTGGCGACCGCGAACGAGCGCGGCCTCCACAACAACTTCAATCGCAACAAGCTCGGTATCACGGCAAATTTGGGTGTCCCCAGCGGCCGCGAGCTCGTCGAGCGCCTGATCCGCACGTCCGATCTCGTCGTCGAGAACTTCAGCCCCGGCGCTTTCGCGCGCATGGGTTTCCCCTACGAGCGCCTGCGCGAGCTGCGCGCCGACATCGTCTACCTCTCGGTTTCGGGTTACGGCCACGTCGGTCGCGACGCTTCCTACGTGACCTGGGGCCCGACCGCCCAGGCGGTCTCCGGTGCGACGGCGATGTCGGGCTTGCCCGACCAGCCCCCGGCGGGCTGGGGCTTCTCGTATCTCGATCACACCGCGGGTTACTACGGCGCGATCGCCGCCCTCATGGCGCTCTACCATCGCAAGGAGACGGGCGAGGGCCAGCACGTCGACCTCTCCCAGGTCGAGACCGGGATGGTCCTCGGCGGCGTCCCCATGCTCGATTTCCAGGTCAATGGCCGCCGCTCCGAGCGCATAGGCAACCGCTCGCGCTGGCCCTCCCTCGCTCCCCACGGCATCTACCGCTGCCAGGGTGAGGACCGCTGGATCGCGGTTGTCGCGGAGAGCGAGTCCCAGTGGCAGGCGCTCTGCGCGGCGCTCGGCCTGGACGAACTCCTCGTCGACGAGCGCTTCGCCACGAACGCGGCCCGGGTCGCGAATGAGGACGCGCTCGACGAGGCCATCACCGCCGCCACGGTTTTGCGAGAGCCGCACGCGCTGACGGAAGCGCTGCAGGCGCGCGGCGTGCCGGCCGGCGTCGTACAGACGATGGAAGACCGCATGGAGCGCGATCCCCAACTCGCCGACCGTGGCTTCTACCCCACCGCGCCCCATCCGGTGCTGGGCGAGCACCGCTATGAGGGTCTGCCGATGCGGTTCTCGAAGGCGCGCTGGCGGCTCGATCGGGGTGCCCCCCTGTTCGGCGAGCACACGCGTCACGTGGCCGTCGACCTGCTCGGCTATAGCGAAGCCGAGTTCGAAACGCTCGTGGCCGAGGGGGCCGTCTGATGGCGGGACCGCTCGCAGGGCTGACGGCGGTGGAGATCGGCGATCGCGGTGAGGTCGCCGGCAAGCTCCTCGCGGATGCCGGCGTGGACGTGGTCCGGATCGAGCACCCAGCGGGCGCGCGGAGCCGGCACACGGGCCCCTTCGCGGCCGACGACCCGGACCGTGGCGCTAGCCTGCATTTCGCCTACCTCAATACGAACAAGCGCAGCGTCACGCTCGACCTCGCGTTGGCTGCGGACGCAGAGCGCTGGCGCGCACTGGCTTCCGCACGCGACATCGTGCTCGACAGCGCTGGGCCGGGAGTCCTCGACTCCGTCGGGCTCGGCTACGAGTCATTTGGCGGCGGCGGCTCGCCGCGGCTGATCTGGTGCGCGATCACGCCCTTCGGACTGACCGGCCCGCGGCGCGACTGGGCGACCACGGACCTCGTGAGCATGGCCCTCGGCGGCCCGCCGATGAGCACCGGCTACGACGACCACGACCTGCCGCCGATGCGGCCCGATGGCGAGCATTCGCTCAACATGGCGGGCGAGTACGCGGTCGCGGGCGTTCTCGCGGCGCTCCTGCAGAGGACGATGACGGGCGAGGGTCAGCTCGTCGATGTCTCGATCCACGAGGCCGTAGCCGGCACGACTGAAGGCGCCTTCGAGAGTTGGGAGTACCGCGGCCTGATCAATCAGCGCCAAACGGGCCGGCACTCCGCGCCCAGCCCCACGGGACCCTCGCAGTTCCAGTGCGGGGATGGCCATTACGCGCAGATCCTCGGTGGTGGGATCCCCCGCCGGAAGGAGTTCTTCCCCAGGCTCCTCGCCTGGATGGACGAGCACGAGGCCGCCGCGGATCTTCACGATCCTATCTACAGTCGGGCGCTCTACGACGGTGAGGGTGATGCGGTCGCGGCGCGCGCCCACGTCGTCGAGGTCATACAGCGCTTCGTGGCGATGCTGCCGATGGAGGAGGTCTATCGCCGGGCGCAATCGATGCACCTTCCGTGGGGCCCCGTCCGCCGCCCGGAGGACAACCTGGACGACCCCCACTGGGCCGATCGCGACTTCTTCGTCGAGGCGGACGTACCCGGTGCGACGACAACGGCGCGCTACCCGCGTGCAGGCTATCGCTTCACCGCCTCGCCGATCGAATTCCGCCACCGCGCGCCGAACCTCGGCGAGCACAACGACGAGATCTTCGGCGACCTCGACTCCTAACGCGTGCGTCCGGCCAGGTGTGGGACGCTGGCACGCGGTAATCTGACGCCAACGCGCTAGCGGGGAACGGATGGAGATTGGCCTCGGGCTGGACTTTTCGCTGGGTCTGAGTTTCGACGAGCAGGCGGAACTCTCCCGAGAAGCCGCGCGTCTCGGCTACGAAAGCCTCTGGACGCCTGAGGGCGCGGGTCACGACTCGTTTCAGCTGTGCGCGCTGCGTTGGCGTGCGAGCACCGAGGTGGTGGAGGCGGGGCTGGGGACGGGCATCGCCGTCTCCCCGGTCGCGTACCGATCGCCGGTGGCGTTCGCGATGAGCGCCGGCACTCTGAGTGCGATTTCGGGCGGGCGCTTCATCCTCGGCATCGGCTCCGGCGGCATCTACCGGCCCGCGGTGCGGCGCGCCCTCGGCTTCGGCGGCAGCTCGACGATCGCTTCGATGCGCGAGTACGTCACGGCCGTGCGCGCGCTTCTGGCCGGCGAAACCGTCGACGTACGGGGCGAAGCGGTCCACCTCGAGGGGGTCCAGCTCGGAATCGATCCACCCCCCCGAACGCCCGTCTTCCTCGGCGCGCTGGGGCCGCGGATGTTGGAACTCGCGGGCGAAGTTGCCGACGGCGCGGCGCTCAACTGGTGCAGCAGCGAACGCGTCGCCTGGAGCCGGGAGCGCGTGATTGAAGGCGCAGCCGCTTCGGGTCGCGATCCGGGCGAGGTGCGCCTCGCCGAGTACATCCGCATCTGTGTCGACGACGACGTGGAGGTGGCTCGCAGCGCCTACGTGCGTTCGCTCACGGGCTACGCCCTCGGCCTGGAGGTGCCGACCGAAGCGCAGCGGCGCTACGGCTATCGCGCCCACTTCGAGCGAATGGGCTACGCGCCCCAGCTGGGCGAGCTCGACCAAATGCGTGAGCGTGGTGCGCCCCCCGATGAACTCGTGGCCGCCTTCCCCGACGAGCTCGCGCTCGCGGTCGGCTACTTCGGCACGGCGGACGGAGCCGCCACCGCCTTCGAGCGGCTGGCCGCAGGCCTCGACATCGCCATCGTCCGGGTGGTCGCGGCTCGCCCCGGCCTCGACGCGGTACGCGCGGTGATGGACGCGTGCCGGCCCGATGCCGTTCGCGAGGCGGCCGGCTAGTCCCTCGCGCCACCGGCTGGCCCTAACAATCGTCCGGCGGCACGGGCTACGGACCCGGGTAGGGGCGTGTTTCTTCTCCCATCAGCGGCGATCGGCGGAGCAGGTGCTCGACCGGCCAGTCGAAGCCGTGCATAGGCGTGGTCCCCGCCAGCATCGCCCCGATCTCGTCTTTGACCCCGAGAAACAGCCATGACCAGTAGCAGGGTGTGAGGAGCTGCCAGTCGAGCTCGGACAGCTCCCGTATGTCGCGATAGCCCGCGATTACGTCGTCGTGCTCCCCTCGCCAGGAGAGGGCGAAGTCTGCGACGCGATAGTTCAGATGCGTCCCCTCGAAATCGAGGAGGCCGCTGGGCTCGCCGTTGTCGAAGAGCAGGTTCCACTGCGCGAAATCGCTGTGAATCACGGCTCGTTCGGCCGCAGCGAGGTCAAGCTTCGCGAAGCGTTCCTTCGCCTGCTCGAGATGCCAGCGGAGGACGTGGCCTTCGACCGGACGGAGGCGCTCGTAGTCCTCGAGCCGGGCGCTGAGGTCGGGATTGCTGACTACCTCGTCCGCGAGCCGGCCCTCCGCCCGCTGGCCCATGTCGACGAGCTCGGCAGTCGCCTCATGGAATTCGGCGAGCAGCCGTCCGCGTGCTCGCTGCTCCTCGGGCCCTTCCGCTCGTGGTTCGCCGGGAAGCCAGCCGAAGAGGCAGCAGGTACGCCCGTCGAAGTCCTCAGGCCCGGCGACGATCTGGGGGACCGGCCAGTCGAGGTCTCGCACCCGCCGCATGACCTCGAGTTCGTAGGCGATGTCGGCGAGCGGGTGCTCCGCATATTCGCGCAGCACGAGCCGGACGCCGCCTGATTCGACGAGCCAGTGCTTGTTCGCTCGGCCGCCAAGGTACCCACGCGCTGCGATGCCCCAGCGCTGGAGCACAGCTGCCGGTGGGCGGGGTTCAGCCGGGTCCTTCGCCCCCATCGCCGCCTCCCGCAACGGACTCTAGAGGAGCGCCTGCGGAAGCGGGTCGGCCTGCGCCCTTCCTTCGTGCGTTCTCTCGGTGCCCATCGTAGGGGCCGCACCGCTCTCGCCACGCTTGGAGATACCGCACGGCCGAATCCCATCAGCGGCGCCCTGGCGGCTCCCGATCGACGCCCGAAAGCAGGCTAGCGCTTCTCGAGCGTGACTTCGACCCGCGCCCACGATCCCACCGCGGTTGTCAGAGCAGGCATGGCTACCGCAACCGCTACGATCCGAGGCCCCGGCAGGGCGTCTGACCAGTTGATGATCTAACTTCGTTTTCGGATTCGTGGGGGGGTCCCCACTTCGTTCGCGGAGGAGCGCGCTCAGAATCAATGAGAGGCAACCCATCATCGAGCCGGCCAGCCGCTGAACCACGAGGCGAGCGACCCGATGCCGATCTGCCAGGTGCCCGCACCGCTACGCTCGAGGCGTCCCCTGCCGTTTTCGATTTTGAGCTCGAAGTTGCCGTCGTTGTGAGACAGCACTGGGTCGCTGATGCGCAGGGAGATGCGCGCCTTCAGCGGCGGCCAGCCGCGGAGCGCGACGGCTCGACCAACATCTACGAGACGCAGCATCCAGCCGAAGCTCTCGGTCGCTTTCCAGCGCTGGCCGTGGTCGGTCAGCGTCTCCAGCACCCAGGGCGCCTGATGCGAACTCACCGACCCGGCCACGGTGCCGAAGCGCGTCACCACCGAGCCCAACGCGCGCAGGACGGCGCCGTTCTCGGCCCCCAGATCTTCGAGGTGCAGATTCATGATGCTGTTGTCCGACTCCGTCGCCCCCATCACGAGATAGCCCTTCGCCCCTGCGAGCTCGAGCTCGAGTAGGTAGAGGCGGCTGTTTGTGCTCCGGTATCTGAGCCGGATCTGGCGGCGCCGCCACCACTGCTCCCCACGAGCGAGGTACCCCGGAGAGAGCCGCGCGACCGCGTCGTAACGGGGCGCCAACGAGGGCAGCTCGTCGATCGTGAAGGGCTCCACGGCTGCCTCCGTCGGGGCGGCACGCAGTTCGTCCATTGCGATGACGCGCTTCACGTAGTCACCGGCCATCTCGTAGCCCACGGAGCGGTACAAGGAAGCGGTGGTCGGATAGAGCGCAGAGATGGCATCGCCACGCTCGTGCATGAGGCGGAGCGACTCGGCCATGAGCGGCTTGGAGATCCCGGCACCGCGACGGTGCGGCGCGACCGCCACGCCACTCACGAGCGTGCCCGCGATGGGCCGTCCACCAAGCCACTGGCCGCCCGGGATGAGCGTGGCCGTGGCTACGAGCTCGCTCCCCCGGTAGCCGGCGAGAACGAGCTCGCGAGGAACCGCGTAGTCGGGATCGAACGCGCGCGCATCGCCGAAGGCCAACCCTGTGAGGTTGTGCTGAGCCTCTTCGTCGCCATCACGCAGGGGGCCGAAGGAGACAGGCATTTGGGGAAGTTTCGCACGGGGTACGCGTGCGGGCGTCGCGCTCGGTCTCCGGCCGCCTTCACCACCCATCGGCCGAGCGTAGCTGGCGGCTCCGGATTTTGGACCACCTGGCAGCGGAGCGAGCTTGGGTCGTGCGGCGCTAGGCGCGCCTAGCCGGCAGGAGGCTCCGGGCCGGTAGCAGTCGGTCCGCGGGGGTGCCCGCGCCGAGTTGCTCCAGCGTCTCCTCGGGGAAAGGGAAGCTGCGGATGATGTCGCCGTAGGTCGCGCCACCCTCGACGAGCGCCTGAACGAGCCTGCCGGCGGCGGTTTCGGTCCGGGAAGTCGTTTCGAGATAGGCGGCCAGCAGCGCGCGCGAGTGCGGCCCCAGCGACTCGCTCAGATCGGCCAGCTCCTGGGCGGCCCGTTCTTCGAGCGCGAGCAGCTCGTTCGCGGCGTCGGGGACGCTCCTCGCCATCGATGGATCCTAGCCCACCCTATGACCGTTTCGGATTCCAGCTTGCGCCGTCGGTTATCGGTGGACGGCGCGCGTACGACGCGCCCGGACACGTGCCGCCAGACCGATCATCGCGAAGAGGGCCGCGAAGACGGCGGCCCAGCCGAAGCCACCACCGCTCGGCTGGACAGATGCGAGGCCGGTCCCGACCACGGGCGGGCCGGGTGCGAGGCGGATGGGCAACACGGGATTGCCACGCTGCGAGGCCCGCGAGGGGGCGCTCTCGAAACACGGCGTCTGGATAGCGCGCACCTGGCCGTCCTGGACGCGGATTGACCAAGCGCCGCCGCCGAAGGGACTCTCCGCCAAGATGACTTCATAGCCGAGCGTCTGGCCTTCGAACTCCGGCTCAACCACCGCGAAGAGGTGCTGTGCCTCGTCGGCGAGCTGCTGAAGAACACCGTCGCTCTCCTCCCCTCGCGTCCAGTAGGCGGGCTCGAAGCAGCCGGCAGCGAGCGCCTCGACCGGCGTTCCCTCCTCCACCCCTTCGGGGCAGGACGGCGGCCGGCCGATGATCTCCCGGCCGCAGGGCTCCATACGGAAGTCGATCAACGCGCTAAGGGCGGGGACGTCCTTCGCCTGCATGGCGGCAAGCACCCGATCGACGGAATCGATGCCCGTCCGCGTGCCGGGAGGGTAGGGGCCCAGCTCGACCGGCGGTCTCCATACGAGGGTCGCCGCCACTTCCTCGATCGTGAGGTCTGTCCACTTGGCATTGACGCTGAGTTCATAGTGTCCCGCCGGCTCGATCCAGTGCGCGGTGACCCGAGGATCGAAGCCGCTCTCGCGCACGATGACGCCCGGCGCGGGGACGAAGAGGCCTTCGCTCACCTCCCCTTCGCCGCCCTCGCGGAGGCTCCGCGGTGATTGGTGGGTCCGCGAGAGCCGTAGCGAAACCGCTTCTCGCCAATCCCCGGCCTGCGCACTGAATCGCTCGTAGCGCACGAAATCGGGACTACGACGTTCGCGGTACTCGTCGGCGGGGAGATCGAGGCGGTAGACGGCGGGAAAGGCTGTGCCGTGGACCGTCTCGAACCTGCAACCGCTGAGGTCCGCGTCGGCGTCGAAGATCTGGAAGCTGTGGAGTTCGCGGAGCGGCTCGCAGGCTGGCTGAGCGGACGCGCCGCCGGCCGGACCGGCGACGATTGTGACCCACAGGAGCACCGCGGCCAGCGCCCCTTGCGAGGCGACCGCCTTCATCGCGAGTGGCCCCTAGCTGGCCTTGCGCTTTCGCGTCGTTGTGCGGCGGGCACCGCCGCCGCGCCGGCCACCACGTGCCTTCGCCTTCTCGGCGGCGGCTTCGCGCTCTTCGGCGGTGCGCGCGGGGACGATCTTGTCGGCCTCGATGCTGTTCGTGGTGTAGGTGCAGTCCGGGTAGTTCCAGCAGCCGAAGAACGGGCGGCCACGCGCACGCTTCGTCACGAGCTGGCCGGTCTGCGGCTCCTCCGGACAGGCCACATCCACAGGCACGCCCGCACGAAAATCGCACTCGTCCGTATCGCGCTTCACGCAATCGATGTACTCGCCGTAGGGGCCGTGCTTGAGCTCGGTGCCGGAGCCGCACTTCGGACATTTCCAGTGGGTGGCCTGCGGCTCGGTGACGGGCGTCGGTTCGCCCTCGGCGGTGAGCGGCATTGCGTTGCGGCATTCGGGGAAGCCGGGGCAGCCGAGGAACTTGCCGTTGCGGCCCCAGCGCACGACCATCTTCCGCTCCTCGCACTTCGAGCAGATGATGTCCGTCTCTTCGACCTGCTTGACGGCCTTCTCCTTCGCCGTCTCGAGCTGGGCGTTGAACGATCCCCAGAAGCCCTTGACCACCTCGTCGTAGTTGCGCTCGCCGGAAGCGATCTCGTCGAGCTCCTCTTCGAGTTCGTTCGTAAAGGGCACGGCCACGTACCGGTCCATGTGCTCGACGAGGAGGTCGTTGACCACGAAGCCGAGCTCCTGGGGGACGAGCGCACGGCCCTCTTTCTTCACGTAGGCGCGGTTGAGCACCGTCTGCACGATCGAGGCGTACGTGCTCGGCCGGCCGATGCCCTGCTCCTCCAGCGCCTTCACGAGCGAGGCTTCGGTGAAGCGTGGCGGAGGCTCGGTGAAGTGCTGCTCGCCATCGACCGAGCGCCGCTCGAGGGCGTCGCCATCGGCGAACTCGGGGAGTGCGTCGACGGTCTCCTCGGCCTCCGCGTCCGCAGGCGTGTCCGCCTGCTCCTCAGTCGCATCGATGCCCATCGCGGCGAGGTGTCCGGCGAAGACGAGCTGCTGCGCATTCGCGCGGAAGGTGCCGCGCAGTTCCGTGTTCTCGTGCGCCTCGATGTCGACGGCGACGGTGGCGAAGCGCGCGTCCGCGAGCTGGCTCGCCATGAAGCGCTGCCAGATGAGCGTGTAGGCCTTCAGCTGATCGGCGGTGAGGATGCCGCGCAGGGTGTCGGGGCTGCGGGCGGGAGAGGTGGGGCGAACCGCCTCGTGCGCCTCCTGGGCACCGCGCGCCTTCGTGCGGTAGACGCGCTCCTTCTCCGGTACGAACTCGGCACCCCAGCGCGCGGTTGCATAGGTGCGCGCCTCTTCCCGCGCCACGGGCGAAACCGTGAGCGAGTCGGTGCGCATGTAGGTAATGAGGCCGGTCGGCCCCACGCCCGGGAGGTCGACGCCCTCGTAGAGCTGCTGGGCCAGGGCCATGGCGCGTTGCGCACCGAATCCGAGGCGGTTGTTCGCCGCCTGCTGGTAGGTGCTCGTGGAGAACGGGGGCGCGGGGCGCCGCTTGCGCTCGCCCTTCTTCACCGTCTTCACGGAGAAGTCGCTGCGACGCAGGGTCGCAAGAAGGCCGTTGGCCTCGGCCTCGTTCGGGATCTCCGCCTTCTTCTGGCCGGGCAGCTTCATCAAGCGCGCACCGAATTCGTCGCCGCTCTTCGCGAGACGTGCGGCTATCGTCCAGTACTCCTGCGGCTCGAACTTCTCGATTTCGCGTTCGCGCTCGACGACGACGCGGAGCGCCACGCTCTGCACGCGCCCGGCACTGGCGCTGCGGGCGACCTTGCCCTGCACGAACCACGTGAGCGGAAAGCCGATCAGCCGGTCGAGCACGCGCCGTGTCTGTTGCGCCTCGATCAGGTCGTCGTTCAGGACCCCCGGGTTCCTGAAGGCTTCTTCGATCGCGGGCTTCGTAATTTCGTGGAAGATGACGCGCTGGGTTTTCTCGCGGGGGATCTTCGCGGCTTCGGCGATGTGCCAGGAGATGGCCTCGCCCTCGCGGTCGGGGTCGGTCGAGAGGTAGACGTGCTCGGCGCCCTCGGCCGCTTCCGCAATCTCATCGATGATCTCGGACTTGTCGACGCCTCGCTTCTTGTCCTTGATGACGACGTATTTGGGGGCGAAGGTGCCGCCCTTCACATCGATGCCGAGGCCGTAGGTGGGCAGGTCACGAACGTGGCCGACGGAGGCGATGACGCGGTACTTGTCACCGAGGATGCCCTCGATCGTGCGCGCCTTGGCGGGGGACTCGACGATGACGAGATCCTTCCCGGCGCCCTTCGCGCGACGCTTGCGCGGGGCAGCAGCCGGCTTCTTCTTCGTCTTCTTCTCGGCGGTGGCCGAGCCACCGGTCGTTGCTTTCGCCACTGATTACACCTGATGGGCCGCAGACGCGGCGCCGGTTTTCGAGCGTAGAAGGGAACGTGGGGTTTTGTCGAGGGGTGTTCACGCTCGCTTTCGCGAACGCCACCGCGCCCGTTGACTCGCTCGCACAGTCTCATCCGCGGGCTGGTAACGGGCCAGGAACCCTTCCGCAAAGGCCGCAAAGGTCCCATCCAGGATGGCCGCACGCATGCGTTCGGTGAGCCGCAGGAGGTAGCGGAGGTTGTGCAGACTGGCCAGCCGGTAGCCAAGGAGTTCCTCGTTGCGGAACAGGTGGTGGACGTAGGCCGCGGAGTAGCTCATGCACATCGCACAGTCACAGGCCGCGTCCAGAGGCTCGCGCTGCTCGCGGTAGCGAGCGGCACGGATGCTGACGCGGCCATCGTCCGTGAAGAGGCCGCCGTTGCGGCCGAGGCGCGTGGGCAGGACGCAATCGAAGAGATCGACGCCGCGGGCCACGCCCTCGACCAGATCCTCGGGGCTGCCCACGCCCATGAGGTAGCGGGGACGATCGGTGGGGAGCTCGGCGCTCACGATCTCGGTCATCTCCCATTGCACCGCCTTCGACTCGCCGACAGAAAGACCGCCGATGGCGTAGCCGGGCGCATCGAGCGCGGCGAGCGCACGCGCATGCCCGCGGCGAAGCTCGGCGTCGCTCCCGCCCTGGACGATCGCGAACAGGGCTGGCGCGGCGACGACCCGCTGCGAGCGCTCGAACCAGCGCAAGGTGCGCTCGGCCGCGTCTTTGGCAGCTACGCTCTCAGCCCCGCCAGGGAGGACGTGATCCAGCGGCATCGCGATGTCGACGCCGAGCGCGGCCTGCACCTCGATCGCCAGCTCGGGCGTGTAGTGGTGCTCGGAGCCGTCGATGTGCGAGCGAAAGCGAACGCCTTCGTCGTCGACCTTCATGAGCTTCGCCAGGCTGAACACCTGGAAGCCACCGCTATCGGAAAGCAGCGGACCCGGCCACTGCATGAAGGCATGCACGCCGCCCAGCTCCTCGATCAGGCGGTGGCCGGGACGGAGGTAGAGGTGGTAGGCATTCACGAGCGCGATCTGGGCGCCCGCGGCTGTCACCTCCTCCGGCGTCAGCGCTTTCACCGTCGCGAGCGTGCCGACGGGCATGAACGTGGGCGTCGCGATCGTCCCG
This sequence comes from Dehalococcoidia bacterium, assembly GCA_963577065.1. Classification (GTDB taxonomy): domain Bacteria; phylum Chloroflexota; class Dehalococcoidia; order Tepidiformales; family Tepidiformaceae; genus CAUYXJ01. The sequence continues at coordinate 18,085 of CAUYXJ010000026.1, forward strand.
CGGGCGGTGGTAATGGTGCCCGCGCGCGGGGCGACGGGCCCTTCGCCGCCACCCTCGAGGGCGAAGGCGAAGCTCACCCGAGGACCGCCGCGACGGCGTTCTCGACCGCGGCCGGGGGCACATCGCGCTGCACCACAGCGTGGCCGAGGCGGTCGAGCAACACCCACGAGATCTCGCCCGAGCGGACCTTCTTATCGCTGCGCATGGCCTCGACGACGTCCGCAGCAGCGACACCGCTTGCCCGCTCGGGGAGGCCGCAGGCGCGTAGCAGCGCCTGCTGACGATCGAGCGCCTCCGGCGCGAGCAGGCCGACCTCGCGCGCGATGCGGCCGGCCGCGTGCATGCCAATCGCAACCGCCTCGCCGTGGAGGTAGCCGCTGTAGCCCGCGGCGGCCTCGATTCCATGCCCTACGGTATGACCGTAGTTGAGCAGCGTGCGCGCGCCGGACTCGCGCTCGTCCTCCGAGACGATGCGCGCCTTGATGGCCGTGCTCCGCGCAATGAGCTCTTCGCTCGCCATCGCAGCGGGATCGCCGGCATGACCCTCGAGGAGGGTGAGGAGCTCTTCATCCAGGATGAAGCCGTGCTTGACCAGCTCGGCCAGGCCGGCGCGGAGGTGCCGCTCGGGGAGGGTGGCAAGGAGGGCGGGGTCGATCAGGACGAGGCGGGGTTGGGCGAAGGCACCCACGAGGTTCTTCCCGAGGGCGTGATCGACCCCCGTCTTCCCCCCGATGGCGGCGTCGACCATGCCCAGCAGGCTCGTGGGGACGTGGACGAAGGGCACGCCGCGGAGGACCGTCGCGGCGGCGAAGCCGCCCAGATCGGTCACCACGCCGCCGCCCAGGCAGACGATGAGATCCGTGCGCTCGAGACGCTCACCGAGGAGCCAGTCGTACACCTGCGCGACCGTCGCCAGGGTCTTCTGGGCCTCGCCGCCGGCAATGGCGAAGCTCGTGGCCTCAAAGCCAGCCGCCAACAGCGATTCGAGAGCGGGCACGGCGAAAAGGGGGCCGACGGCTTCGTCCGTAAGGACGAACGCCCGGCCCCCGAGACCGAGACTCGCACAGAGGCTCCCGAGGTCCGTGAGCGCGCCCGTTCGCACCACGATCGGGTAGCGCGCGCCCGCGGTGCGGACCACCGCCGCCGTGCCCGGGATCTCCTCGGGTGGGGGGGCGCTGGGGTGACCTTCGGCCCAGAGCCGCACGATCTCAGCGCTCACCTCTTCCGGGGTGAGCACGTCCACATCTACGGAAGCGTCGCAGCGGGTGTAGTCCGCGCGGCGCGCTGCGAGCAGCGCCTCCAGCCGCGCCGGCGGCTCGCCTTCGAGCAAGGGCCGGGGCTCCTCCCCCTCCTGCGCGGCGAGGCGGGCGGCCGCGACCTCAGGGCTCACCACCAACCAGACGCTGAACCCCTCGGCGATCGCGCCGCGGCCGGCGGGGTGGGTGGGGGCGCCCCCGCCCGTCGCAATCACCGTGCGCTCGCGGGTGGCCGCCCCAGCCAGCGCCTCCGCTTCGAGCCCGCGGAACGCGGCCTCGCCGTCAGCGCGGAAGATCGCGGCGATCGAGCGGCCCGCAGCCTCCGCGATCAGGACATCGGTGTCGACAAAAGCCCAGCCCAGCCGCTTCGCGACCAGACGGCCAACGCTCGATTTGCCGCTGCCGGACAGGCCCACGAGGAAGAGGCGCTCAGCCATGGGACGCTCCGAGCCTGCGCAAGAGCAGCTCAGTCGGAGCGGGCACGGGGACCGAGCGTGGCGACGTAGGCCTCGACGTTGGCGCGCACCTCCGGGAGGCTATCGCCGCCGAACTTCTCCAGCCAGGCGTCGGCCAGGATGATTGCGACCATCGCTTCCGCGACGACGCCCGCCGCGGGCACGACGCAGACGTCGCTGCGCTCGTAGTGCGCGAGCACTTCGGCGCCCGTCGCGAGATCGACCGAGGGGAGCGGGTGGGCGAGCGTCGGGATCGGCTTCACGGCCGCCCGCACGATGATCTCCTCACCCGTGCTGATCCCGCCTTCGATGCCACCGTGATTGTTCGACCCGTGCGCCCAGGGCCGTCCCTCCCACTGATCGGCGGGGAGGATGACGTCGTGCGTCTGGGAGCCGCGCCTGAGCGTGGCCTCGAAGCCAAGGCCGATGCCGACGCCCTTGAAGGCGTTGATGCTGGTGATCGCCTGGGCGATGCGGCCATCGAGCTTGCGGTCCCAGTGCACGTACGAGCCCAGCCCCAGCGGCACCCCTGAGACCCGCACCTCGACCTGGCCCCCGAGCGTGTCTCCATCCGCCTTCGCAGCATCGATCGCGGCGACCATGGCTGCGCTCGCGGCGGGGTCGCCGCAGCGCACGGGGTCGGCTTCGAGCGCCTCCCAGTCAACGTCTTCGCCGAGCTCGGCCTGCACCCCTCCGATCGCAAGGGTGTGGCTGCGGAAGCCCACGCCGAATTCGTCCAAGAGACGCTTTGCCAGGCCTCCGACGGCGACGCGCGCGGCCGTTTCCCGCGCGCTCGCCCGCTCGAGCACGTTGCGAACGTCATCGAAGCCGTACTTGACCGCGCCCGGAAGGTCGGCGTGGCCGGGGCGCATGCGCGTGACCCGCTCGATCTCGGCCTCGACTGGCTCGATCGCCATTTTCTCGGTCCAGTTCACCCAGTCGCGGTTCGTGACCCAAAGGGCGACCGGCGAGCCGAGCGTGCGCCCGTGGCGCACCCCGGCCGTGATCTCGGCGCGGTCCTTCTCGATCTTCATGCGCCCGCCCCGCCCGTAGCCGCCCTGGCGGCGGGCCATGTCGCGGGCGATGTCGTCTTCCGAGAGCGGCAGGTTCGCCGGCAGCCCTTCGACGATCGCCGTCAGCCCCTTCCCGTGACTCTCCCCTGAGGTGAGGAAGCGGAAGCGTCCCATAAAAGCGCGCCTAGTCCCGCTCGTCGCCCGAACTGGAGGGGGAGGGTGGGGCGGACTGCAGCTGCGGCTCCTCCAGCGTGGGACGGCTGCCAACCAGTGGCGAAAGGGCGATGGGGCGTGCCACGCCCGTCTCGCTCGCCTCGAAGCCGGTGTCGAAACAGGCCAGGATCGCGACCGGCGACAGCTCCTCCCAGTCGACGGTATCGGCCGCTGAGCGGATGGCGGTGGTGGTCAAGATGGGTTGCTGCCGGGCCGCCCCGTCGTCCGCGGTGAAGGTGGCGTACACGTCCACGCGAACGCTCCCGAGGCTCAGATTGGGAACATCGTACAACATCATCTCGACGAGCTTGGCGGCGAGCACGAACGCCTCATCGAGGGCCGTCGAGACCTGTTCGCGGCGCCCCTCCACGAAGCGGAACTCGCCCTCCGCGGATGATTGCACGGTCGCGATCTCGGCGGTCACCGCCACGAGCTCGGCGCGCTGCACCCCCGCCCAGAGGTTCGCGGGGGTGTCCCGCGGTGGGCGCGCCAGGCGCCAGCCGGCGGTGGCTTCGAGAATCAGCGCGCCCACGATCTCGTCGTCGCCGGAGGCCACGCGGCGGCGCCAAGTGCGCTGCTGGAACATCTCCGTCGCGATGAGCCAGCCGACGAAGAGGAAGAGGACCAATGTGACGACCGAACCGATGAGGATCATGGCCGTCAGCCGCGCCCCACGAGCGCGCCCCGAGCGGCTTCGCGCATGGCCTCCAGCGGTGGCGGGCGGCCCGTCCACAACGCGAAGGCCAGCGCGCCCTGATGGATCAGCATCGGCAGGCCGCCGAGCGCCGGCAGGCCCGCCGCCGCGGCAGCGCGCAGAAGCGCGGTCTCTGCGGGCGCGTAGACGATGTCGACCACGAGCGTGCCCGGGGACGCGCTCGCGAGGTCACACGGGAGATCGGCTTCGGTCCCGCTGCCGTCCATGCCCACCGAGGTGCAGTTGACCACGCAGTGGTACGGCGCCAGCTCGGCCCCGGCGGCCACCGCCCGGCCGCCCACGGCCGTGGCGAGGGACTCGGCGCGAGCCCCAGTACGGTTCGCGATTGCCACCTCTCCGGCGCCCGCATGCATCAGCGCGAAGGCGATGCCGCGCGCGGCGCCACCCGCTCCGAGGAGGAGGAAGCGCTTGCCCGCTGGTTCGAAGGAGGCCTCGCCCAGCGCCGCCACGAAGCCGCCCCCGTCCGTGTTGTGCCCGACCAGACGACCGCCGTCGTTCACGATCGTGTTGACGGCGCCGATCTCCCGGGCCTGCGGCGCAACCTCATCGAGCAGCTCCAGCACCGCCTCCTTGTGGGGGATGGTCACGTTCGCTCCGAGGCAGCCTTCATCCCGCAGGGACGCGACGCGCGCGGGAAGGGCGGCGGCGGCGGTGTCCCAATGCTCGTAGCTTGCTTCGATCCGCGCCGCCTGCAGCGCAGCGCCTTGAATCGCGGGCGAAAGCGAATGCGCGACCGGGTGGCCGATGATGCCCAGGCGCGACCTCATGGGGCTTGCTGCATGCGCACGATGTTCGCTTGGTGCCCGGCGAAGGTGACGGCGAAGGCGTGGGAGCCGTCCGCCGCGATCGTATCGGCGACGTAGTAGTAGAAATCCGTCGCCAGCGGCCGGACGACGGCTTCGATCGCGGCCAAGCCGGGATTCGCGATCGGTCCCGGCGGGAGCCCCGCGAGGAGGCGGGTGTTGTAGGGCGAGGGGTTCTCGAGGTCATCGATAGTGATTTCGCTGCCGGGCTTCCACCAGCCGAACTCTTCGACGCTGAGGGGATCATCGGCGATGGCGTACTGGACGGTGGCGTCAGCGCCGAGAAGGTCATTCGCGGCGAGACGGTTGAAGAAGACGCCTGCGATGAGCGGGCGCTCTTCGGCCACGACGGCCTCGCGTTCGATGATGGACGCGAGCGTGAGCACCTCGTGCAGGGTCAGGCCACGCTCAGTGGCGGCGGCGCGCAGCTCCGCGGAGAACCGGATCTGGAGCGTCTCGATCATCAGCGCGATGAGCTCATCGGCGGTAGCGCCGACGGGGAGGATGTAGGTATCGGGGAAGAGGTAGCCCTGGGGGCCGACGCCTTCGGGCAGAGAGACGGTGAACGCAAGGGGCAAGCTCGCGGCAGCGGCGACCGCCAAGAACTCCGCCGCGGGGCCGAAGCCCGCCTCCTCCGCGATCACCGCCATCTCCTCGATGCGAATCCCCTCAGGGAAGGTGATGCGGACGGTAGGACCGGACTCCTGCACGGTCAGCTGCTCGATGATTCCCGTGATCGCCGCCCCAGGGGGGAGGTCGTAGGTGCCAGCGGCAAGCTGATCCTGGAGGCCGAGCAGCGACACGAGGGTGCTGAACTGCGCGGCGGAGCGGATGATCCCCAGCGACTCCAGCTGATCGGCCACGTCCGCCGCGGAGAGGCCCTCGGCGAGGATGTACCGCTGGGTCGCGCCCGCGGCGGCGGTGGGCGCCGGCGCAAGCAGGTCGTCGCCGAGGGTGGCGGACGGCGTGCCTGCCATCAGCGCGGCCGCCAGGATCACGGCCACGACCACCACCGCGAAGCCGGCGGCCATCAGTGCCGATCTGGTAATGAAGGCGGCCGAGTTCATTCGGAGCGAGGGGCGCGCGCGTCTAGCACGGCTTGAAGCAGGAGCGTCGCCGCCGCGGAGTCGAGCGTGCCGTCGCGATGGTGCGCTGCGGGCACGGCCCGCGCCGCCTGGACCGTCGTTAGACGCTCGTCCCACGTACTGACGGGCACATCGATCAGCTCGCCGAGACGCTCCACGAATGCGCGCGTCGCACGCGTCTGATCGGAGTCGCCGCCGGCGAGCGTGAGCGGGAGGCCGACGACCACCTCGGTGACGCCCTCGTCCGTCACGAGTTTGGGGACCGCCGCAAGAAGCGCGCGCTTGCCGCCGATGAGCGCGGGCCGCGGGTGGGCGTAGAGCCCAAGCTCGTCGCTCACGGCCACCCCCGTGCGATGGCTCCCGACGTCAAGGGCCAGGAGACGGCTGCGTAAGGGCCGGTTCGGCGGACTCGACTGGGTCGACTGGGTCGACTGGCTCGACTGGCTCGAGAGCGCGGCTGCCGATGGCGACATCGATGCGGAATCCGAAGCGCGGGAGCCACGGCGCCCAGCCCGGCGTGAGGTCGATTTCGACATCATCAATACCATAGCGGCTCAACAGCTCCGCTTCCGCCTCGGACTCGCTCTTCCCCTTGACCGCGCCTTCCAGCTCCTCGGGCGAAAGACCGGCGAAGTCGGCGTGTAGGCGGAGCTCGGTGCGATAGGAGCCATCCGAGCGATCGAGCTGGCTCGCGCCGGTCTCCACCGCCGTGACCGTGCCGGGCACGAGCACGCCAACGCCCCCGGTGTCGCTCAGAAGCGCCTGCGCAAGCTCATCGAGGGTGCCTGAGAGGATGGCCAGCGCCTCGATCGTGATATGCACCTCCATGAAGAGCACGTCCGCGGGCGTGCCCGGGGAGGCGCTCGGCTCGCCCATCGTGATCGTGATCGTGGCCGTGCGGACGATGACGGCGTCATTCGGCCGGGCCGCCACGAGCAGAGCCTGGAGCGACTCTTGCTCCGGGAGCGCGAGGACGAGCGCCTGGAGGGCGACGGTGTCAGCCGGAGCGACCGCGGGGAGAACTTCATCCGCGCCACCGCTCGCGGGCGCCGGGTTCGTGGCCACCAACTCTGCGAACGCCTCGTCGCGCCACTGGCTAATCGTTTCCACCGCAACGTTGCTGGCACTGCCGCGGAAGCTGGCGGTGACCGCGGCCGTGACGGTGCCGCCCGCCGGCACCGTCGTCGCTTCGTCGAGGGCGAAGGGAATCAGGTCCGAGCCCGCGAAAAGGACGGCCCCGGCCGGCAGCGCGACATCGCCCGCGCTCGGGTTCGTGACGGTGAGCGTGGCCACGGCGTTGGCCACGCCCCGCGAAATCGTCCCCGTCGTGGGAAGGGCGAGGAGGATGTCCTGCTCAACCGAGACGATCGTGGCCGGGACCGTGAGCGTCGCCAGGTCGATCTCGGTCACGCGCGGCGACGCCGTGACGACCGCGAGACGCTCGACTGCTCGCGTCGGGGGGTAGACGGTGACGGTTACGCCGGGCCCAGCGGTGAGCAGCCCAGCGAGGATGAGGAGAACGACCGCGACCAAGACCAGCGGCTGCACGTAACGGCCCAGGGGCGGCAGCAGGAGGGCGAAGCGGCCCAGGCGCAGCACCATCTTGCCGCCGGAACGCCAGTGCACCTTCCGCGGGTTACGGGCGACGGGGACACGCAGCGCCCGCGCGCGGCGCGTAAGCGCCGCGGAGGACGTCGCGATGGCAAACACCCGCCCGGATTCCTCCACGTGACGGACGACCCGGCGAAGACCGAGCTCTTCGGCCATCGCGGCGTTGCCTCGCCGCGCGTGGAGGACGACGGCGAGCGTGGGCGCCGCGTCGATGCGGCCACAGATGCCGTCGACCTCGTCGTCCCGCTCGATCGGGACGACCGAGGCGAACCCCTGATCCTGAAGTGGGGGCGGCGGGCGCTCTTGGCCACCGCCTTCCTCCGAGCGCGCCGCTTGCGGGCTCTCGGAACCCAACGCGGGGGGGCTGGGCGCCGGCTCAGACTCTGGAGAATCGTCCATGGCGAGCGGCCCTCCCAAGCCGTTCGGAGCAGCTAATTCGTCTCCGCCGTTAGGGCCGCGCTGGCGCGGCGCCGGCCCTCCTCGAGCGCGTCATCGATCCGGCCGGGGTCGCGCGCGCCGGCCTCGGCGAGATCGGGACGGCCGCCGCCGCCACCGCCGGCGGCCTTCGCCACCTCCCGCACGATGTTGCCCGCATGGACCCCGCGCTCGACCAGATCGGGGGTGGCAGCGACGAGGAACGCGGGTCGGTCCTCGACGACCGCGGCAAGCACGACCACCGCCGGGGTCAGCCGGCGGCGAAGGTCGTCCGCGAGCTCCTTGAGCGCTTCGCGGGAACCAGCCTGGACCCGCGCCACGACGAGGTTGGCGTCGCCGATACGCTCCGCCGCCGACTCGAGTTCCGCACCTTGATCGCGGGCCCGCACGCGTTCCATCGCCGCGACCTGAGCGCGCAGGCTCTCCAGCTCGGCCTGGAGGGCCTCGATCCGCGCTTCGAGATCCGGGGGGCTCGTCGAGAGGCCCTCGGCGAGCCGCTGCAGGCGGGCGTGCTGGTCGAGGAGGAAGCGCTCGGCGGCAGCGCCGGAGAGCGCTTCGATGCGACGCGTGCCCGCGGCCACGGCCGACTCGCGCAGAACGTGTACGAGGCCGAGTTCGCCGGTGTGGTGCACATGCGTACCACCGCAGAGCTCAGCGCTGAAGCGATCGGATCCCTCGCCGATCTCGACGACCCGCACCTCGCTGCCGTACTTGTCGCCGAAGAAGGCAAGCGCGCCGCCCTCGACCGCCTGCTGGTAGGTCGTCATCCGCCAGTCGACCGCCAGGTTGTCTCGGACCTTGCCGTTCACGAGCTGTTCGACCTCGTCGAGAACCTCGCGGGGCGTGCTCTCGAGGTGGGTGAAATCGAAGCGCAAGCGGTCCGCCGCCACGAGCGAGCCCTGCTGGCGCACATGCGCACCGAGGAGCCGGCGCAGACCGGCGTGGAGGAGGTGGGTGGCGGTGTGGTTGCGCGTCGAGCCACCCCGCCAGGGGAGATCGACCTCGGCCTGCACGGCCGCATCGACGCGGAGCTCGCCGGCGGTGACGCGACCGCGGTGCACGATCGCGCCGCTCGCCGCCTGCGTGTCCTCAACGGTGAAGACGCCAGCGGGCGAACGCAGCTCTCCGCGATCGCCGAGTTGGCCGCCGCCTTCGGGATAGAACGGCGTCGCATCGAGGATGACCTCGGCTTCGCTGCCGGTAGGCGCGACCTCCACCGCCCCCCCATCCGCGAGCAGGGCCACCACGTGGGCGTCGTAGTCGACGCGCTGCCATCCGACAAAAGCGCTGTGATCGTCGCCGAGGGCCGCGAGGGCAGGGCGGTCTTCGCCCTGAAAGAAGGTCGCGGCGCCGCGGGCGCGCTGACGCTGGGCCTCGAGCGCAACCTCGAAGCCGGCGGTGTCGACAGCGAAGTCGCTGGCACCCGCGATCTCCTCGGTGAGCTCGAGGGGGAGGCCGAAGGTGTCGTAGAGCTCGAAGGCCTCCTCGCCCGGGAGGGTCGTCTGGCCCGCGCTCCGCAGCCGCTCGAGGAGCAGGTCGAGGCGCTGGGAGGCGGCGGCGAGCGTGCGCAGGAAGCGATCCTCTTCACCACCGATCGCGCGCAGGATGAAGTCGCGATTCTCCTCGAGGTGGGGATAGGCCCGCTCGAACTTGGCGATCGCGGCCCCGGCGAGCCGGTTCAGGAACGGCTCCCGCACGCCCTCGCCGCGAGCCATGTACACGGCCCGCCGGATGATCCGCCGGAGCACGTATCCGCGCCCTTCGTTGCTGGGCACGACGCCGTCGCCAACGAGGAGCGACGCCGCGCGAGCGTGTTCGGCCATGGCGCGGATCGCGTGGCTCTGGGCCTCGCTCGCGCGCCCGCCGAGATAGTCGACGCCGACGACATCTGCGGCTTCGGTGAGGATGGAAAGGAAGATGTCGGTCTCGTAGACGGTGCGCTTGCCCTGCTGGATGGCGGCGACCCGCTCGAGGCCACTTCCGGTATCGATGTTCTTGGCCGGAAGATCGCTCAGCGAGCCATCCTCATGGCGAAAGTTCTGCATGAGGACGAGGTTCCAATACTCGAGAAAGCGCTCGCCATCCTTCGCCGGATCGGCCCCCTCGAGGCCACGCTCGGGAAAGTAGTCGTAGAAGATCTCCGTGTTCGGACCGCACGGGCCAACGGGCCCGCTATACCAGTAGTTCTCGGACTGGTCGTAGCGGTGGATGCGCGCCTCGGGGACACCGACATCGCGCCAGACCTGGTACGCCTCTTCGTCGTCCAGATAGATACTGACGTGGATCCGTTCTGCTGGGAGCTGGTAGATCTTCGTACTCAGCTCCCAGGCCCAGGGGATGATCTCGGCCTTGAAGTAATCGCCGAAGCTGAAGTTGCCCAGCATCTCGAAGGCGGTGAGGTGGCTCCAATCGCCGACCTCTTCGATGTCACTGGTACGGAAGACACGCTGCACGGTGGTGGCGCGACGGACGGGCGGCTCGGCCTCGCCCAGGAAGTAGGGCTTGAACTGCTGCATCCCCGCACTCGTGAAGAGCGTCGTCGGATCGCCGATCGGGACGAGGGGCCAGGGGGGGAGGAGCTGGTGCTCGCGTTCCTGGAAGAACTCCAGGAAAGCCTCGCGAATCTCGTCGGAGGTCCGCGGAGGACTCGGCATGGTTCCCTCCGATGCTACGAGCGCGATGGCGCGGATGTCGAGCGCTGGGCCCTTGACACCCTTTTTTCGTCCTCCCTAGCATGGAGGGTGGACCCGTAGCGTCCACGTATGAGCGACGACCTCGAACCCCACGAACCGAGACCTTTCCCCTCGGGCCGCCAGGCTCCACGGCTGTTGCTGCGCGTGCGCAGAAGCAAGTGCGCGCGATGAGCGAAGGCCTTGGCGTCATCGTGTTGGCGGCGGGCAAGGGCACGCGCATGCGCTCCGCCCTGCCCAAGGTGCTCCACCCGATCGCGGGAACGCCCATGGTGCAGTACGTGATCGACGCGGCCCGCGCGCTCGAGCCGGCGCGCATCGCAGTCGTCGTCGGACACGGCGCTGAGCAGGTGCGCGAGGCGCTGAACGCTCCGGACCTCCAGTTCGTCGACCAGCCCGAGCAGCTCGGGACGGCGGATGCGGTGGGCCGCTGCCGCGAGGCGCTCGCGGACTGCGACCGAATTCTGACGCTGACCGGCGACACGCCGCTGGTCGAAAGCGGTCTGCTCGCGGACCTGGTTGCCGCCCTCGCACAAGCGCCCGTCACCTTCGTGACCGCGAACGTCACCGACGCGACCCATCTCGGCCGCGTCCGGCGAGACGCGCGCGGCGCGGTCGAAGCGATCACCGAGGCCGGTGAAGCGAGCTCGTCCGAAGGGACGGAGATCAACGCCGGCCAGCTCTGTTTCGAAGCTGATTGGCTTTGGGCCCACCTCGACAGCGTCGCGCCCAGCGCCTCCGGGGAGCGGTATCACACCAAGCTCCCCGCGGCGGCCTACGCCGAAGGCCGGCCCGCGGCGACAGTCGCGGCCGATGCCACCACGATTCTCGGAGTCGACGACCGCGCGAACCTGGCGAAGGCGGAAGCGCTCATGCGGCAACGCCTGATCGCGGGGCATCTGGAAGCTGGCGTCACCTTCACCGACGCCAGCACCGTCTACGTCGACCGCGAGGTCCGCCTCGCCGCGGACGTTCGAATCGAGCCCAACTGCTACCTCTGCGGCACGACAGCGGTGGCCGCCGGCGCGGTCGTCGGGCCAGGGGCGACGCTGCGCAACGCGACCATCGGCACGGACAGCTCCGTGCAGCACTCGGTCGTCGAGGACTCAGCCGTGGGCGCGCGCACCGTGGTGGGGCCGTTCGCCCACATCCGCGGCGGAGCGACGATCGGGGACGATTGCGAGATCCACAACTACGCCGAGGTCAAGAACTCCGTCGTCGGAAACGGCGTCAAGATGCACCACTTCAGCTATCTCGGAGACGCGAACGTGGGCGAAGGCACGAACCTCGGCGCCGGCATGGTGACCGTGAACTTCGACGGCACGGCGAAGCACCGCACCGCGATTGGAAAGAACGCCTTCGTCGGCTGCGACACGATGCTCATCGCACCGGTTTCGATCGGCGACGGCGCCTTCACCGCCGCGGGCGCCGTGGTCACTCGGGACGTGGCCGCAGGCATGCGCGTGGCGGGCGTGCCCGCGCGCGAACTCAAGCCAAAACACGAAGGCAGGGCCTAGCGCGATGGAGTTCGGACCGATCATCGCCATCGTCGTCCTGGTTGTCGCCTCGATCGTGCTCGCGCTCGTCGCGGGCGCGGAGACGGCGCTGGAGCGCGCGAACGTCGCGCGCATCCAGGCACTGGCAACCCAAGGGAACGCGGCCGCGCTGCGCATCATTGGCACCGTCGAGCGACCGCGCGAGCCGCTCGGCCCACTCACGACCGCCCGTGTGCTCGCGGCAGCGGGGGTCGTTTCCGGATTCGCGTACCTGGGCGCCCGCGAGTATGGCGCCGGCGGCGCCGCCTGGATCGGCATCGCCGGAGGCGCCTACGCCGCCCTCCTGCAGATGACCGTCGGAAACCTGGCGGCGCGCACGCCCGAGTACACGGTCCTCCAACTCCAACGGATCATCGTCGTCACCGGCTGGCTCTTCGCCGTGCCCGCTTGGGTGCTGAGTGTGCCGGCGCGCCTGATCGCTGCACCGCTGCAGGTGGTTACCCCCGGAGCCCGCAACGAGGACATCCTGGCGCTGCTCGAGCGGGAAGAGGCGACCGGCGGGGTGGAGGAGGAGGAGCGCCGCATGATCCGCGGCATCATCGGTCTCGAGGACCAGACCGCGCGCGAGGTCATGGTGCCGCGCATCGACATCGTCGCAACGGATGTCGCCGTGAGCCTCAGTGACGCCGGCCGGCTCGCGACCGAACGCGGTTTCAGCCGCATCCCTGCCTATGGCGAGAGCATCGACGACATCGTCGGTGTCGCCTACGCGAAGGATCTCCTGGCGGCCCTGATCTCGGGCCGGGAGGAGCCGCTGCGGGCGCTCCTTCGCGAACCCGTGTTCATCCCCGAATCGAAACGGGCCGACCAACTCCTCACCGAGATGCGGGCGAATCGCACGCATCTCGCCATCGTCGTCGACGAGTACGGCGGGACCGCCGGCCTCGTCACGATCGAGGACCTGATCGAGGAGATCGTCGGCGAGATCGAGGACGAGTACGACGTCGCTGCGCCGACGATGGAGCTGCTCTCGGAGGACGAGGTCCTGCTCGACGCGAGCATGCCCACCGACGTCCTCGAGGAGCTCTTCGATTACGCAGTGGAGGGTGATGACTTCGATACCATCGGCGGCTTCGTCATCCACGAGTTGGGGCGCCTCCCCGCAGTCGGCGACGAGGTCGCCGTCGACGGCCTGCGGCTGCGCGTTCTGAGCATGTCCGGCCGCCGTCTGCGACGGCTGCGGATCGCCCGCGAAACCAAGGACGAACACGAGAGCGCGACCGCCTGAGCGCGTGCTAGAGTGCCGCCGCGATGGCCGCACCGGATGTGGACCTGGCCCAGTGGCTGGCCCTGCGACGTGCCGGTCTGGGCTCCACGAGCTTCCGCCGGCTGATCGTCGGCTTGGGCAGCATCGCCGACGCGTGGGAAGCGCCGGTCGAGGCGCTGCGGGCCGCGGGGCTCGACGCCCAGTACGTGCGCGGCTTCCAGAAAGCGCGGCGCGAGTTCGCGCCCGAGCGTGAGCTCGAGGTCCTCGCTGAGCATGACGTGCGCGTGTTCACCTGGGAGGACGAGGACTATCCCGCGCTGCTGAAAGAGATCCCCCAAAGCCCACCGGTGCTTTTCGTGCGGGGCACGAAAGGGCCCGATTTCGGGCGGGCACTGGCGGTGGTGGGCACGCGCAAGGTGACCCCCTACGGGCGCGAAGCCTGCGAGCAGCTCTGTACGGCCGTCGCGCGCGCGGGCGTCGCGATCATCAGCGGGCTCGCCCGCGGCGTGGACGCG
>CAUYXJ010000027.1:0-31594 GCA_963577065.1 Dehalococcoidia bacterium
GCTCGTCTGCTGCGGCTTCAGGGAGTCATGGCCGGCCTTGCGTTCAGGGCGTGTCCCCGGTCTTGAGGGGCAGGGTTGGGTCGGCGGCCCACTCAGTCATCGAGCCGTCGTAGAGCGCGACGTTCTGGGCGCCGAGGAGCGTGAGCAGGAACGCATCCGCGCTGGCGGCGATGCCGCCCCCGCAGTAGGTGATAACGCGCTCGCTGCCGAGGGCGCCCGCGGCAGCGAACTTCGCCCGGAGCTGCTCCAGTGGGAGGAAGGCGTTCGTGTCAGCGTCGAGCACTTCGAGGAAGGAGACGTTTGCGGAGGTGGGGATGTGGCCGCCACGGCCGTAACGCACGGGTCCGCGCCCTGCATACTCGTCCGCGTCGAGGGCGTTGATGAGGCAGGTCGAGCCGTCGTCCATCGCGGCGTGGACTTCGTCCTTCGTTGCGATGAGATCGGGCCGTAGGCGAGCAGCGAACTGGGCCGGCGGGTAGCTCGCGGACTCCGTTGAAATTGGCCGGCCTTCGGTTGTCCACTTCTGCCAGCCGCCGTTCAGGACCGCCGCGTCGTCGAAGCCGAACGCCCGCAGCATCCACCACAAGCGCGTCGCCCAAATGTTGACCATGCGGTCGTAGAGGACGATCCGTGTGCCCTCCCCAACCCCAAGGCGGGACATGACCGCGCCGAACTGCTCGGGCGGCGGCATCGGCAACATGAAGCGATCGTTCTCGCGGTCGGTCAACTCACTGATGAGGTCGGCGAAGACACTACCGGGGATGTGGCCCCCGTCGTACTCGCTCCGCCCCGAGACGACCTGCACCTCCTCGGCCGCGCGCTCGTCGAAGTAGTTGGGCAGGAAGACGGTGCAGTCGATGATGCGCAGGTCGGGGTCATCAAGGTGGTCTTCCAGCCAGTCGGTCTCGATCAGCTGGGGGAATCTGTCCTTGGCCACTGGGCCCTCCGTGCTTGCGAGGCATCGCGGCCTCGGCAGACACCGATAGTGGCGAGGGCCGGCGGGACTGCCCTCCCCCATCTGACCTATCCTCCCAGGAAGTTATTGCGGCTCGAGCAGTCCTTCGCGCGCGGCCAAGGTTGCGGCCTCGGTTCGATTCGAGAGCCCGAGCTTCGCGAGGATATGCTCGACGTGCTGTTTGACGGTCGCGCGGGCGATCTCCAGCTCCTCGGCGATCATGGGGTTGGTCGCGCCGAGCCCCAGGAGCCGGAGGACCTGGATCTCGCGGACGCTCAGCGCAGCGAGGCCTGTGCCGGGAGAGCCCGCAGGGCGTTCGCGCCTCAGCCGCCGCTGGACGTTCTTCGCTTGGTCGAGGTAGAAGCCTTGGCCTGAGGGGAGCAAGCACTCCTCCTCGTTCATGTCGTGGCCCTCACGCCGGTACGGGACCTCTAATGTGAGCTCTTCGCCTCCTCGCTGGACGGTGACGGGAACGAGCTCCCCGAGCTCGCGCTCGTCCTCAGGAGACGGCCCCCCACGCAACGCCTGCTGGAAGTGCCCGAGCGCCTCGATCCGCTCGCCGTCTACGGCGACGACCACGTCGCCAGTGCGGAGGATGTTGTCCGCGGCACTACCTGGACGAGGGATGTGTAAGCCAACACCGTGCTCGGCCACGGGCGGCTTCGCGGCCATCCACGGCTCCGCGAAGATCGCTCGGCCTGCGGGGGCGCAGACACAGAGGCCGAGGCTGCAAGCGGGGCAGGTACAGCAACAGAATAGCTCGTCTGCCTCGAGCTCTTCGATGACGAGGTCGTGGATCACCGCCATGATCCGCCCGGCCGTGGCGAGGTATTCCTGAGCGTGATCGCGGCCGATGTGCGATGTCGTGCCAGCGTCGGCGGCAATCCAGCTGTCGCCCAGCCGGTGGGAAATCGTCTCCATTCCGGCATATCCGACGATCGCTCGTTGGAGGAGGGCGTAGGCGTCCCGCAAGGCGGTGGAGGCGGGGTGCGCTTGGAGGTACGCGTTCGTGATCTCTTCGCGATCTCGGGGCTCGCCCGGCGGGGGCTGGAGATCCTGGAGCCGCTCGCGAAGCGCCTTCGCGTGAGCGCACGCGAGCCCTTCGACCTCGCTGAGGAGCTCCAAAGCAGTGACGCTACCGTGCGCCCGCTGCGTCAGAACGCGAACGTTCGCCGCGATCTCGTCCTCGATCGCGAGGAGCTCGTGGAGGGGGACGATCAGTCGCTCGGTGGGCGGTGGGAGCACGAGAACCTCCAGGGGGGCCTTGCGAATGATGGCCCGGCGGGACGTGGGCGGGCATCCGCCAGCTGGCCTATTGGCGGGCGTCAGTTCGCGGGCGCGTGGTGCTCGGCGTAGTGGCGGGCCAGGAGGTCTTCGCCGAAGTCGCCCTCGGGGTCTCGCCAGACCGCGTGAATATGGTTCGCGTCGTTCTGGGTGCAGTCGTACTCGACGAGGAAGCGAGGGCCTTGCAGCCGGTAGTAGTGCGGCTCGCCCGGTTCCGCGCCGCCTGCCCAGGCGAAGTGCATCGTCTCGAGGGCGCTCGCCCCAAGCGCCTGCGCCTGGCTGACCGCGAGTTCGTCCGGCAGCCGGTCGACGTACTGGGCTACCAGCTTCCCGAGAATGCCTCGCTGACCGTCACTCAACGCGCCGGCGGCGATCCCCCGAGGTGCCGTGGAGTAGCGCAAGGCCGCCTCCTGTTCGGCGCCGAAGCCGAGCCCGGCACGCTCGGCGCGCGCGCGCTCCTCCCAGCGGCTGTCGCTGGGGAGGCCCATGAGCTGCGATGTCGGGATCGGGAGGGCCTCATCCTCCACGCGGGGGCGGTTGGACTGCACGATGTCGGGGGGCGCGGCAGCCGCAATGACGGCGACTTCGCGCTGCTGCTCATCCAACGCGAGGAGGAGCTCGCGGCCGAGGTCCTCCTCGCCCGCGAGCGGACGCAGCCTGCCCGCGCCGCCGAAGTGCGCCTCCGCCGGGTTTGCGCCGAAGAAGGTCGGGTTCGGGGCAACCACCTGCCCCTCCGCGATCGTGAAGTGCAACGAGACGTGATGGCCTTCGAACCGCCAGCCCCAGGCCGCCGCTCCGGGCTCACCAAAGATGGTCGCGAAGTACAGCAGCGGATCGCGCCAGCGCTCGGACCCCACGTCCACCCCGAGCCGCCCCCCTTGCCACTGCTCGCGCGCGTCGAGGATGTTCTCGAGACTCATGACCGTGGCCGCCGTCACGTAGCCGGAGCGGCTCAAACCACTTGCGGCGAGGCGGTGCGCGGCCTGCTGCTGAAGCGGCTCCATCGCCAGCAGCGGTAAGCCCTGCCGCGCCATCGGCGCGTAGTTCCAGTGGCGGCGCTCCGCGTCATCTTCGAGCGGCCGCAGGGCGCGGGCGCGTCGCTCGGGATCGAGGGTGTCGAGGAACGCGGAGGCGGCCTCCGCCATCCCTACGGCCGTCTCGGGTGCGTCGCTTGCGGGCATGGCTGAGACCTCCACGAATAGGGCCGCTATCCTACCCTTTCGCTCGACCCCACTCCTTCGGGAGCAATGCCATGCCCCAAAACCCCCCAGACGGAACCCAGCGCATCATTCCGTATCTCTACTACCAGGATGCGGTGGAGGCCCTCGCCTTTCTCCACGACGCCTTCGGATTCAACGAGCGCTTGCGCGTACCCGCAGCCGACGGCGGCGTCATGCATGCCGAGCTCGGCTTCGAGGAGAACGTCGTGATGCTCGCCGGTCCCCTCCGCGGGGCGCACGGCGAGGTGCGCGATCTCGATACGAGCGGCGGCAGCGTCATGTGCTACGTCGACGATGTCGACGCGCACCATGCCCACGCGGTGGCAGCGGGCGCGAACATCACGCGAGCGCTCGAGGACCAGCCATACGGCGACCGCCTGTACGCCGCAGTCGATCCCGGCGGCCATCAGTGGTTCTTCGCAACTCACATTCGAGACGTGTCTCCGGAGCACCACGCTCAGACCTGATCGCACCCGCCCCCCTCACGCCTAGAATGGCGGCGCCTGCGGGCGAGGAGGCTTGAGCATGACTACCACCGTTCGAACGACCGACCGCGAGGCGGCGATCGACGAGCTCTTGGCCAAACAGGAGATCCGCGACACGCTGATGCGCTACTCACGCGGCATCGATCTGCTCGACCCGGACCTGGTGAAGTCGGCCTACCACCCCGACGCGTACGACGACCACGGCACCTTCAAGGGGAACGCCTACGAATTCGCCGAGCACGTGATGCAAGGTCTCTCGAACCTCGATTGCACCGAGCACTTCCTGGGCAACTCGCTGATCGAGGTCGAAGGTGACCGCGCGTACTCCGAGACCTACCACGTCTGCTACCACCGCCTGCCCGCGGACGAGCACGGCGTCGCCAAAGATTTCACCTGGGGCGGGCGCTACGTCGACATCTTCGAGCGCCGCGATGGCGGTCCCTGGCTCATCCTCCACCGCACCGTGGTTCATTCGTGGAGCCGGATCGATCCAGTGGTCGAGGGCTCGGCAATGGCGAGCGTTTTCGAGCAGGTCGGCCGCGGCGCGGGAAGCGATCTGGTCTACCGGCTGCGCGAGGTCCTGGCCTAGCCTCGCCACGGCGCGAGCGCCACGGGGTATCATGACTCCCTACACAACGACTGGAAATGGATGCATCCCCGCCCCGGGTAGAGGAGAGATTGGCGATGACCGCTGAAGCGACCACGGAGCGGCCCTTCTACAAGGCCCCGTCCCCCGGTCAGATCCGGCGCGACCCCCCGCACCGCTACCTGCCCGTGAGTGAGCGCTCGAATTGGGTTGAGCAGGGCATCGACATGCCTTCGATCCTGCTCCGCGATCCCGAGAAGCTGCCGGTCAAGGTGCTCCTCCATTCGATGTACGGCGGGGAGATCGGTGGCTCGGAGGCTTTCGGGCGCCGTTACGTCGAGGCCACGAAGGAAGGCGTCGACCAGCTCCCGTGGGAGCTGGCGCTCGTGAACGCGCGGCTCACCTGGGACGAGTGCCGGCACACCGAGATCGTCCTCGAGCAGATGGCGAAGAACGGTTGCACCCTCGGCGACTTCGTCGACGGCTATACTGCCGGCGAAGGCCTCGCCAGCTCCGGCGGGAACTCGAAACCGGGCGCCGCGCTCGGCCTGATCAACAGCCTGGCCTCGGTCCACCGCGGCGGCGAGGGCTTGGCCATGAACCTCTTCACCGCCCTCATCGACATGGGTCGCAACATCGGCGATCCCGAGTGGGAGCGGGCGTTCGATTTCAACCATGCGGACGAGGTCATGCACGTCGAAGTGGGCAACTACTGGGTGCCGCGACTCACGGAGGGGAACGACGCGAAGCGCCGCGAGGCGATGCAGGCCCAGCGGGCGTTCGAAGACCTGATCATGGCGCTCAATACCGGCGACGAAGTCGTCGCTCCGAAGGAATTCGCGCTCTAGGCGCGCGGCAGCGCAGTCGCGAGAGAGGCGCAGTAATGGCGAAACGTTGGCGACCACCCTTCAATTTCCAGCGCTACTGTGGCGACACGCAGGCGATGGTGATTCACGACCTCGTCTGCGAGAAGCCGGAGTGCTCCGTCTCCACGCTCGAGGACGAACAGATCACGATGTGGGATGCCGAGGAAGATGTCGCGGCTGCCGTCGAAGGCGGCGATTGGAAATTGCACGAACCGTGCGAGTCGGGTGCGCTCTACTTCACCCCCCGCGAGGAGCTCAAGTAGTGAGCGTCCGAAGCGAGATGGCCAGAAAGCGAGACCGGCATGGTTGACCTATGGGTGCCCCAGCGGCGGCTCGGGGGGGCGTTCTCCGTGGACGAGTGTGCCCGCCGCCTGACCCACTACCGCTACGCCGAAGTGGAGATGATGCGCGCCCTTCTGCAGTGGATCGCCACGCAGCCGCAGGTCCACCACAAAGTCGAGTTCGGGCCGATGGCCTACCACTGCGCCCAGCACGCGGACATGTTGGGGAAGCGCCTGCCCGAGCTCCGTGTAACGGAGGGGGCGGAGGGCCCCTACCCGCTCATGACCTCACCCAAGATGGATCCGCCGAACGACGAGTTCCGCACCTTCATGGAGGCGATCCAGGATGCGGAGGACTCGGTCCTCCGCGTCATGGGCATCTTCGGCGTGCTCAAGCCGCACCTGGCGACGCACTACCTCTACCACCTGCGTGCCACCGACCAGGTCGTCGACGCCCCCACCGTACGCATCCTCAAGTCCATACTCACGGACGAGGAGGAGCACATTCAGTGGGGCCGAGCCCAGATCGAGGAGCTCGCCGACACCCCCAAGAAGCGGCGCCTCGCAAACGAGTGGCGCATGCATCTGGAGGAGATCCTCACCGAAGCGGGTGGCGTGGTCGGGATTCGCGGCAGCGACGACGAGTGACCTACGTCATCGATGCGGGCCTCTGTATCAACTGTGGTTACTGCCGCCGGGTCTGCCCCACGGACACGATCCACTACTTCGATACCAAGGACTTCCAGCACACGATCTACCGGGAGGAGTGCATCGACTGCAACGCCTGTGTGCCCGTCTGCCCGGTCGACTGCATCGCCTTCGACCCGACGGATGTGCTGGTCGATGACGCCCTCGAAGCTGCACTGGAGAAGGCGCGCGCCTGGGCCCGGAGACGCAATCAGGACGAGCTGCTCAAGGAGCTGGCGCCGCGGGCCAAGTTCCGCGCCTCGGTGATGCCCGAAAAGCCCGGGCATGAGGCGAGCCCCTAACCGTGGCGCTGAAAATCGTCGAGGGCTGCATCAACTGCGGGAACTGCCGCCACGTGTGCCCGACGAACACGATTCGCTACTACGACACCCCCGATCTGCAGCACACGATCGAGCCCGCGGGCTGCATCGACTGCAACGTCTGCATCGATGCCTGCCCCGTCGAAGTGATCTTCGTGGACAACGAGTACGTCCACGATCCCGCAGAGCTCACCGAGGCCAAAGCGCTCGCGGCCGAGGTCATCAAGAAGCGCGGCCCGCAGCTCCAGCAGGTCCTGAAGGTGATGCGCCAGCGCAACACCCGCTGGGCCCGCGAGCGCGAGGATCGCCGCGACGACCCGGAGCGCTACCAGAGCGGAAACCGGATCAGTTAGCGGAGCGAGCTCGCGCGAAGGGCGATGAGCCCGAGGAAGAGCCGCCCGGCGGGACTGGCTGAGAACTCAGGCGATTCGACTACCGAGACAATCTGCGCCGCGACCCGAATCTCGGCGACAGCCTGACTCTGGGAGAGCTCGGCGGAATGATCGTAGTCGGCCTGTGCCCGGGCCTTGCTCAGGCCTCGTAGCCCGACTGCGACTTCCCGAATCGAGTCGTCCCGGCGCAGCTGCTCGATTGTCTCTGCAAACCCTTCCGGGGGCGTGCCCCCGAGTATCCAGGCTGCTACAGCTACGAGATCCCGGTGGTTGAACGCACGAGCGAGTTCGTAGCGCAGCGCACCGGAGGACATGAGCCCAGCGGCCTCAACCGTGATAGCGTGGAAGACCGCGTAATACGCGGCTGAAATCGCGCGTCGGAAATCGACCGTCGTTCGGGCGGGCAAGGCTTCTACGAATCGGGCGACTTCCGGCGGCGGCGGCGAGTCTCCCGAAGAGGCGAAGGATGACCCCAGCGCCAGGTCACCAGCTTGCTGGAGCAGTCGCCTGGGCTGGATCGGATCAGCCACTTACCGGGTCAAATCCGTACTGCTGCGCCTCCCGTTCCGGAAAGAGGTACGTAGTGACGGGTGAGTAATCTGTTATCCCGTCTGGGGCGCCGATGCGGCGACGCCCTTGGCCGTCGCCGCATCGAGGAGCGCGCGGTAGTCATCGAGCGGCCACGTCATCGCCTCAGTGAGATCTTCGAGGTCCATCAGGTACCACTCTGCGGGGCGGGGCGGGGGGTCGCTCACGAGCAGCTCGATTACGACAAACGTCTCGTCGTCGACTGAGCCGAGGCGATGGCGGAACGCTAGCGGCTTGATCGAGCCGAACTCCTGCGTGAGCAGCCAGTTGCCGACGGCGTCGGCGAAGTCGTCGATCTCCGAGGCGCTGCGTGAGCGTGTAACCATGGCGTGCTCCAGAGCCATCGTACATCTGCCAAGCGCTCGGGCGATCGCGGATTTTCCCGTGCTAGACTCGCCCCCCATCATCCTGACTCTCGGGGACACTCCGTGATCGAAACAAGGAAGTTCTTCTGCGTTTCTGCCACGCGTTCTGCGCCTCGAAGTGGATGTCGGGGACTACGATCCGATCACGGGCCTGGCCCGCCAGAGCGCCATCCCGGTAAACATTCGCCCAGCAAAGGAAGCGGTCTCGGCGGCTAGGGCCGCCGCCACCGCCAAGCGAGGACATCATGCCAGACGCCCGTTCCGGAACCGACGACCTCTGGGAAGCGATCTACACCCAGCGCGCGATCCGTCGCTGGAAGGACGAGCCCGTCCCCGAAGACCTCATCTGGAAGGTGATCGAGGCGGGCACGAAGGCCCCCTCGGGCAGCAACCTGCAACCTTGGCGCTTCGTCGTGATTCAGGATCAGGGCACGCGCGATGCGATCTCGGCGCAGCTGCGCAAGGGCCTGGAGAATCCGGGCCTGAAGCAGATGATCGAGAACGCGCAGAAGTCCGGGAACAAGGGCGAGCGCCTGATGATGACCGGCGCGATGGGCCTCTTCGAGAACCTCGCGCAGGCGCCGGTCTTCATCGTGCCTTGCCTCTACCAGATTTCCTCGCCCAGCCAGGATGCGAGCACGCTGCTCGCTGGCAGCTCGATCTATCAGGCCGTGCAGAACATGCTGCTCGCCGCGCGTGCGCTCGGCCTGGGCACGGTGATGACCACGTTCCAGGGCGCGGTCGACGACGTCCTCCGCGAGCACTGCCAGATCCCGGCTGAGGCGACACCCGTGGCGCTGATCCCGATGGGCTTCCCCGATGCGAACTTCGGCTCCACCAACCGCAAGCCCGTGGACGAAGTGACGAACTGGGAGCAGTGGGACGCGACGCGGAACCGCGGCTAGGTCCGGCCATCGCGGTTAGGGCGCTGGGGCGCTTCGCTTCTGTACCACCGATCGCGACGAGGTGATCGCGCTCTTTCGCTTCTGGCCAGATGCCCGCGAGGCCGTCGCTATGACGGCCAAAGGGGGCAGGGCAGCGCCGCCCGCCCCCGCCGCTGCCCTGCCCCTCCGCGAGCTGACATCGACGCTGGGCGCCTACGACCTCGCCGTTGAGATCGGCGAGCACGGCCGAGCCGACCGGGCCGCGTCGCGCGCGCTGGGGCTGGCCGAGGCCATCCTCGCGGGCGGGCTCTGGCGAGCCGGCGGGCAATGGGTCGCGGACGTGCCGCCGCCACCGGTGCTCGTCGACGAGTTCGGGCCGGACACGTTCGCTTCGCTCGGGTCCGCGGTCCCGCTGCTCCTGCTCCGAGCGAAGGGCGGCTGGAACCTCATCGCAGCGCCCGATCGCGAGACCTGGCTCACGCTCTCGATGACGTTCCTCAACCGCCACACGTACCAGCGCTTCGATCACGAGGCCGCTTGGCACAGCCCCGACGTCAACGAGCTCGCTTCGCTCGTGCTCGGCACGCACAACACCCAGGACGTCGAGGGCACGTGCCTCACCTACGGCATCCCCGGCCTCTCGCTCCGGGACTGGTCGGACGCGGTAAGAGCCGAAAGCGAGGGCGGCCCGCCCGAGGCGACGCGTAGCGCCCTCCTTGCGGAGCAGCTCCACTATGCCGCGCTGCTGTGGCCGCCTGCCCGCGGCGCGGGCTCGCTGCGCGAGGCGCTGGCGCCGCTCGGCTCCGATCTGTTCGTCATTGCGCCGGAGGGAGAGGCCTAGCCTTCCGGCTCTCCCGCGGCGGCCGCTTCAGCGGCGGCCTCTTCGAGTCACCAGAAGTCGCGCACGGCATGCGTATCGAAGTCCATCCCGTAGATGCGCTCGAAATCCGCGAGCCTGCAGCGCCTTCTTTCCGTGGGGGCTGTACGACATCTCCCCTTCCTGACCCGCGTCCGGCGCGAACGAGTGAAGGACGATGTTCTCCAGGAGCGGGCCCAGAGCGACGCCCCTGAACTCGGCCAATCCCTTGAGCACCCTCGCCATGCGGACGCCGAGCTGGACGCGATCGATCGTCGTCGGTGGCTTCGCCTCATCCATCGTTGACTCCCGGTCCTGTCCTCATGTCCCGTGGGACATGAGGACCATAGTCCCGTCGCGCCGAACGGCAACCGGGCGCCGAAGTGCCGCAACCGCCCTGGCTCCGGTCAGCGGTCACGCACAGCGAAGTCGGCGAGGTGCTCCTGGTAATGGTGAGCGCCGTTCGCCTCGACGATGAACTCGCCGAGGCCATGGTGCGCTTCCAGCGCGTCCACGCTGAGCGCCGCGACAGCGGCGGGGAACGCCCCTCGGGCGTCCTCGGCCTCGGCATGCAGCTCGTGGTCGTCTCGGCCCGCCACGCCCTCGCGGGCCTCCGCGCTGAAGGCTGCGGCTTCCGGCGGATCGAGCAGCTCGCCCGCGGCGTGGCGTTCGAGCCGGTGCGCGGAGAAGCGGCGCCACCCGGCGATGTGCGCCGCGACTTCGGCCACGGCCCCGCCGTCGCTGCGCCCAGCGCCCGCACGGGGGGCGTTCGAGCACCGTCTGCCAGTCGGCGAACGCCTCGCCCTCGGCGGCGAGGAGGCGGTCTTTGGCGGGAGTGCCCTCGCTCATGGGAATCCCCTCCCCCTCAACAACACTGAACGCTAGGGGTCTCGGACCTCCCCGACGAGCTCCAGCACGTGGCCGCGGTACTCCGCTCGAAGGTACCAGCAGCCAGCCTCCGGGAAGTCGATGCCGGCGAGCATGAAGGGCTGGCCGCCGGCAACCACGCCGTGGGTCGCCGGCACATGGCTCCTGACGGCTGTCGCGGAGCTGGCGCGGCGGGCCGCCGTGACGGTGATCGGTGGCCACGGTTCGTTCCGGTAGTCGAACTCAAGGCTCCACCAGAAAGTCTTTTGCCCGCCCACCGTCAGCTCCAGTCCGGACGCCGGCAGGGCGGTAAATAAATCCGTTGTGCCGTACCAGACGTCACCGCCTGGCGTTCCTACGGGCGCCGCCGGGTACGGCGCCGGAGGCAAGAAAGAACCATCAGGGGCGGTCACTGGACAAGCATCTTGGCGAGATCCGAGGGCCTCCGCATCAGCATTGCCCGAAGAGCTGCCCCAAAGGGGGTAGGCGGCCAGAACCGCGACCCCGAGCACCGCGGCTGCCGCGACCAGGAGTCCGCGGCGTCCCAGGGTTCTCATTGGCCCGGCTCGCCCTTCGCCGGATGACGCGAGTGGGCTCCCCATCCGCTCAGACCGCAGGTCAAGACATCCCCGAGGCGCCCTCACGAAGTCCGTCGGCGTTCCCCTGTCCGTCGGCGCCGATCATGGCTGTCTAAGCCTAGCGTCTTCGACGTCGTCCTAATTCCAGTAATTCGATGGGGAGGTGAGGCTCCTCGCCGGTGATTGCTCGACCTTTGGCCGAGGCGCTCCTATTGCTGCCCTCATCGCCACTGGGCAACGCGTCTCCGCGAACGCCGGCCGCCGCTGCCTAGCGCAGCGGCTCGACCACCATCACCGTCTGCCCGGTGATCTCGCCGTTCTCGAGGAGCTGGGTGGCTTCGTTCACCTGCTCGATGGTGAACCGATTGCTCACGATCACCGAGAGGTCGAGCTTGCCGGCGTCCAGCCACGCCAGGAGCGCTGCCGCGTCGCGGTCGGGGTCCGGCGAGTCGGGCTCGGCGTAGCCGTACTGGGAGATGAGCGCATCGAGTTCGGCGCGACGCGCCTCCGTTGCTGGGCTGGCTACGACCAGCGCCGAGCCCCCGTCACGGACGGGCGCGCGGCCGGGCCTCGCGCTCGCCTCGAATTCGTAGACGCAGTCGAAGAGGTGCGCCACGCCGCCCGGCACGAGCTCGGCCAGCTTTTCGACCGCGGCGGCGCTGCTCAGGTTCAGCGTCGCGGTTGCACCCAGCTTCCCCGCCGCCTCGAGGCGGGCGTCATCGCGATCGATGGCGATGATCGTGCTCGCCCCGGCAGCCGCCACGGCGGCCACGACGGAGAGCCCGGCGCCAGCGCAGCCGAAGACGGCCACGCTCTCGTCTGCGGCAACGCCGGCTGTATGGACCGCTGCGGCCGCCAGCATCGTCGTGTGGCCGAGGACCGTCGCGCCCTCCTTGTCGGGAAGGTCGGGGATGGGCACGAGGAACTGCTCGTCGATGACGGCGTTCGTGCCCCAGGTAGCCGTCGGTCCCGCCTCGGTCACGGTGCCGTCGTCGAACTCGATCGTCGGGAGTTCCGCTTCGCGGTTTGGTTCGGCCGGCGTGGGCGTGACCAGCACGGTGTCGTCCACCTTCACGCGGGTGACGGCGCTGCCCACTTCGAGGACGCGGCCGGTGCCCTCCCGCCCGGGGATGATGGGGGTGGCTTGGGGCTCTTCGATCTGCTGCAGCTGGCCGTGCTCGATCCCAGCTCCGTAGATCTCGACAACCGCCTGGTGGGGCGAGGGGTCGGGCAGCTCGAGCTCCTGGATGGCGCAGACCCCGTAGTCGCCTTCGAGCACCACGACGCGGGCAGTGGTGGGCATCGGTTACTCCTTCCGATTTCCGCGTACACCGCCCCCGCGGACGTTCCGGTATCGGTGCGAGCGCCGATCGCGTAGCGCGGAGGCCTAGCGATTTCGGGCTCTGAGGCGAGGCGCTAGCGCTCCACGTACGGCTCGAGGAGCTGCGCAACGCGCAGGTCCTCGGGGATGCGCTCGGGGCCAATCATGCGGTCGACCTGCTCGGCGCAGTTCCAGATTCGGCGCTCCTGGTAGCTCACAGGCATGCCCGTGAGCCCCGGCGAGTTCAGGGACTTCTGCATCGGCGCCATGTTCCGGGTGTCCTCTTCCATCGTCCGATCGAACCCCGCGAGCCGCGCTTGCCAGAGGTCCGAGGTCACCGGTGAGGGCTGATCGCCCCAGTCGACCGTGAACGTGATCCACTCGAAACGCGTCGTTCCCACGTCGAGGGGCCAGGCGAGGAGAAACGGCATCCCGGTGGCGCTCACCGGTGTCACGAGATTCGGGAACGCGCTGAAGGCTGTGCTCGTGCAGCGCGTCATGCCGTTGACGGTCGCGATCTCGGGCATCGCGCCGTTGGTTCCGCCAAACGCCTGGCGGTCGACGTCGGTACGCCAGTCGAGCTGGTGGCGGAGGCCGCTGCGTTCGGCCGCGCGCTTCGAGAGCGGCGTGATCATGCGCGAATGCCCGTTGGGCAGAACGCCCATGGTAGCGCCGCGCTGGTCGAGCCCCGAGACGCCCGCCTTCTGGTGGATGTGCTTGAAGTGGTAGACCTCCTGGAAGGCCTCGACGGTGACCTTCCAGTTGCAGGGGATGATTGTCCAGCGCTTATCGATCATCCGCAGCGTTGCGCCCTGGAACATCGCCATCTGCTCGGGGAGGGGGTGCAGCCAGTCGAGCAGGTCCGGCGCGTCCGGATCCTGGGTGATGAAGACCCAGCCGTCCCAGGTCTCGCAGCGGATCTCACGCAGGGATCGTTCCTCAACGGGGATGTCGCCGTCTTCGCCGCCGATTCGCCGGCCGCTCGTCGGGTCGTAGCGGTGGCCCGCTTCGGGACAGCGGAGGACGCCGTCCGGCAGCGTGCGCCGGGGGAACTCCTGCTGGTACTGGAGGTCGTGGCCGCCCGAGTCGAAGTCCTTCCAGTGGAAGAGAGCGGAATCGTCGGGCAGGTCGAGGAGCGGCGATCCGTGCGCGCAGGTGTTGTGGAAAGCGCGAATCACGCCGTCATCGCCCCGTACCAGGACGACCGGTGTCTCGAGGTGGTCCCAGAGCTGGTACGAGCCGTTCGCGGGCAGCTCCTCGTCGCGCGTCGCGTAGAGCCAGACGCGCTTCCAGAGGTACTCCCACTCGAGGTCGAAGAAGTGGGGGTCGCGGTAGCGGCCGGCGGGGAGGTCCGGGAACTTGGGGAAGCCCTCCGGCGGCCCCTCCCGTGCGAACTCGTACAGGATCTCCTGCTTCAGACGTTCGACCACGGCCTCTTGCACGAGCGGCCCCCTTTGCCGGCGCCCCGACTCTTCGGCGCCGGAGCATCATTCTACCCCGACCGAGACACGCACCCGGCAAGAACGACCCCCCCCCCCGGGGTCTGCGTAGAGCCACCCCGCGAGTGAACGAGAAGCCGGGCGCGGCAGCGCCCCCGAAGCAGTCGAGGGAGAACGAGAATCCGCCCCGCGAGTGAGCGCGAAGCTGGGCGCGACAGCGCCCCGCGAAGCAGTCGAGGGAGCAGGAGAATCCGCAGCCCGAGTGAGCGCGAAGCTGGGCGAGGCAGCGCCCCGCGAAGCAGTCGAAGGAGCAGGAGAATCCAAGGATCTCGTGGAGATCAAGCGGCTCCGTGTAGATCCGGCAGCGCGGCGCGCTGGTATCGGCCGTCGACTGAGCGAAGTCGCGGTGAATTGGTGCGGGGATCGCAGATTCGGGGCGGCAATTCTCAAGACATCCGCCGCACAACTCCCTGCAATCGCGCTCTACGAAAAGCTGGCCTTCCGCGAGGTTGGGCGAACGTTTTCAGGGAAGAGTGAGTGGGTGTGGCCGGAGCGTGAACTCTCTCTACGGGAGCGAACACCGCTTATCGGCTAGCGCGGGGCGAGTCGCGAAGGCTGCTCAGAGGGGCAGGAGCCAAGAGCCAAGAGCCAAGAGCCAAGAGCCAAGAGCCAAGAGCCAAGAGCCAAGAGCCAAGAGCCAAGAGCCAAGAGCCAAGAGCCAAGAGCCAAGAGCCAAGAGCCAAGAGCGGCCGCTACACCACCACGAACTCCTTGTGTTCGCTGAACGCCTTTCGCCACATATTGCAGATCTCGCCCGAGGTCGCGCCCGCGTTCACGGCATCGATGATCAGCGGCATCAGATTCGTTTTGCCGTCGCGGCTCGCACTTTCGAGAGCGCTCATGGTATCGCCCCAGACCTGGGCGTCGCGGTCGGCCTTGAACGCCTTCAGGCGCGCGAGATGCCGCTTCTCGCCCTCGGGGTCCATCTTCAGGATCGGGATCTCGATCGGCTCGTCTACCTGGAAGTCGTTCATGCCGACGATGATGCGGTCGCGGCTCTCGACCTCGCGCTGGAAGCGCGCCGAGGCATCCGCGATGTCCTTCTGGAAGTAGCCGGTCTCGATTGCGGGAATGACGCCGCCCAGATCCTCGATTCGCTGGAAGATGGCGTTGCACTCGTTCTCCATATCCGTCGTCAGTCGCTCGACGAAGTAGGAGCCCCCGAGCGGGTCGATCGTGTTCGCCACGCCGCTCTCGTGCTGGATCACCTGCTGCGTGCGAACGGCGAGGCGTACGGCCTTGTCCGAGGGCAGGGCCAGCGCCTCGTCCATCGAGTCCGTGTGCAACGACTGCGTTCCGCCGATGACCGCGGCGAGCGCCTGGATGGCCACGCGGACGAGGTTCACCTCCGGCTGCTGATCGGTGAGGGAGACGCCCGCCGTCTGTGTGTGGAAGCGCATCAGCCAGGAGCGCGGGTTCTTCGCCCCGAAGCGTTCGCGCATCTGGCGCGCCCAGATGCGGCGGGCGGCGCGGAACTTCGCGATCTCCTCGAAGAAGTCGTTGTGGCAGTTAAAGAAGAAGGAGATGCGGGGCGCGAAGCTGTCGATGTCGAGCCCTCGCTCGAGCGCCCACTTCACGTACTCGATGCCGTCGGCGAGGGTGAAGGCGAGCTCCTGCACGGAGGTCGAGCCGGCCTCGCGGATGTGGTAGCCACTCACGGAGATCGGGTTCCAGAGCGGCATCTCGGCGGAGGCAAATTCGACGGTGTCGGTAACGAGCCTCATCGACTCCCGCGGCGGATAGATGAACTCGTTCTGGGCGATGTACTCCTTGAGGATGTCGTTCTGAAGGGTGCCGGCGAGTTTCGCCCGGGGCACACCGCGCTTCTCAGCGGCGGCGATGAACAACGCCCAGATCACAGGCGCGGGGCTGTTGATCGTCATCGATGTCGTGATCTTGTCGAGGGGCAGGCCTTCGAGCAGGAGGTCCATATCGGCGAGCGAATCGACGGCCACGCCGCACGAGCCGAATTCGCCCAAGGCCCAGGGCTCGTCGTGGTCGTAGCCCATGAGCGTGGGCATGTCGAAGGCGATCGAGAGGCCGTTGTTTCCGGCGGCGAGGAGATCGTGGTAGCGCTGGTTCGTCTCTTCGACGGAGCCGAAGCCGCTGAACATACGGATCGTCCACGACTTACCCCGGTAGCCCGTCTTGTGAACGCCACGGGTGTAGGGGTACGAGCCGGGGAGGTTGATGTCGCGCTCGTAGTCGACATCGGTGACGTCCGTCGGGTCGTAAAGCCGATCGATGGGCCGGCTGGAGACCGTCATGAACGGCCCTGCCAGCTCGCGCCCCTCCGCAACGACCTCGTCGTCGTACGCCTCGCGTAGCTCCCTGGCTCGCCCGAGTCCGTTTTCTTCGCTCACAAGCTGCTCCTTCGCCTGACGTGTCGCGATGAGTCCGTCTATCTTACCGAACCGCTCGTTCCCAGCCTTTCGCGCTAGATCGGTCCAGGGGGTGGGGGCTAGGCTCGGCTGATGCCGACGCCGGAACGTTCGCACCGCCTCGACGACGTTGCCGCACGCCGCCAGCAGGGGGTCGTCGTGCTCGAGGATATCCACGATCCCCACAACGCGGAGGCGGTCTTTCGCAGCTGTGATGCCTTCGGCTTCCAGCGCGTCTCCCTCATCTTCGCGGAGGAGCAGCAGTTCGATCCGCGCCGCGTGGGCAAACTCACGTCCTCTTCGGCGAACAAGTGGCTCGACTTCGCCGCTCACACCTCAGCTCGGGCCTGCATCGAGGAGCTCCAGCGCGACGGCTACGAAGTCATCGCAACCGTGGCCGCGGGCGAAGCTGAGGACATCTCTGAGGCACCACTGACCGCGCAACGGATCGCGCTGATGTTCGGGAACGAACACCGCGGGCTCTCGGACGAGGCGATCGTCCTCGCCGACCGCCGCCTGACGATTCCGATGGCGGGGATGGTACAGAGCCTGAACCTCTCGGTGGCGGCCGCGCTCGTCCTGTACGAGGTCACGCGCCAGCGCCGGGCGGCGGGGATCGAGCGCTACGGCCTGCCGCCCCAGGAGCAGGCGGTCCTGCGGCAGTGGCTCGCTGAACGGTAGGATCGCGAGGTGTCGCGCGAGCGCGCCCCCGACGAACCCGAGCCCGAAGCGCAGGGCCGTTGGAGCAGTTTCGAGCTGCAGGCTGCGGTGGCGCTCGCCAGCCTCCTGACCCCGCTCAATAGCACCGTGGTCGCCGTCGGGTTGCCGGCGATACGTGAGCATTTCGAGGTCGGCGTCGGCGCGATGACG
The DNA here is from genome assembly GCA_963577065.1 of Dehalococcoidia bacterium. Lineage (GTDB taxonomy): Bacteria > Chloroflexota > Dehalococcoidia > Tepidiformales > Tepidiformaceae > CAUYXJ01. The sequence continues at coordinate 17,286 of CAUYXJ010000027.1, forward strand.
CTGCTGATCAGCATCTACCTGGTGGCGGTGGCGGTGATGCAGCCCGTCTCCGGCCGCTTTGGCGACGCCTTCGGCTCCGTTCGCGTGATGTGGGTGGGGCTCGTGCTCCTGATCATCTTCTCCGTGGCCTCGGCCTTCGCCTGGAACTTCCCGGTGCTGATCGTCACGCGGGCGCTCCAGGGAGTGGCCTCGGCCCTCGTAATGCCTAACGCGATCGCGCTGCTGCGCAAGCGGATGCCCTCGCCGCGGCTGGCCACCGCCTTCGGGACGAATGGGGCGGCGCTCTCTGCGGCCGCCGCCTTCGGGCCCGTGGTTGGCGGTGGGGCGCTCCTGATCGGTGATTGGCGGCTGCTGTTCCTCCTGAACGTGCCCCTCTCCCTGGCAGCGATCGCGCTCCTCCTGCGCCTCCCGGCCGATGCGGGCGGGGGCCGAGCGATCCTGCGGATCGATCTGCCGTCGTTCGGTGCCCTCACCTTCGCCTTCGCGAGCGTCGTCGTTATCGGCAGTGCCACGCGTGTCGACAACCCGACGCTGCTGATCGTCGGAACCGCCCTGTTACCCCTTGCGGCAGCCGCCTACTGGCTGCGCGCGCGCCAGGGCGCGAGCGTCGTCGACCTCAGCTTCTTCCGGCAGGGGAACTTCCGCGCGGCAGCGGCCGGCCAGGCGCTGACGAACCTCGTCATGTACTCGTTCCTGGTGGCCATTCCCCTCTACCTCGCCGGCGTCCGTGACGTGAACGACCAGACGATCAGTCTCGTGCTGTTCGCGCTCAGCGCGGCAATGATCGCAATCTCGCCCCTGGGCGGGGTGCTCGCCGATCGTGCCGGCCGCCAGCCGCTCGTGGTTGGCGGCAGCCTGGTCATCTTCGCGGCGACCATCGGGCTGGTCGCGCTCTTCACCGATCCGCCGCTCGTGGCGATCGTGGTGCCGCTCGTCGGCGTCGGCGTGGGGCTCGGCATCTCCGCGGCGGCGCGTTCGTCAGCCGCGCTCGAGGCCTGGCCTCGAAGCGTGGCCGGCTCGGTGTCCGGGACCTTTTCGATGACGCGCTACGTGGGCTCGGTCGCCGGTGCCGCCATGATCGCGGCCCTCCTCGGTGCAAATCCGGACGAGGCTGCTTTTCGCATCCTCTTCGCGGTGCTCGTGGCCTTCGCGCTGCTGAATGTCGTCGCATCGCTGGGGATCCGTGATCGCCGGCCGACCGAGGCCGGCATCGCGGACGCGCTGCGGGCGGTGCCCGAGCCTATCCCGCCCGCGGGTCGACCAGCACCTTGATCTGGCTCCGGTCCTCGTTCAGGAGCGAGAACGCGTCGCCGATCTCGCCCAGCGGCACCGTGCGCGTGTGCAGCGGCTTGACCTGGATGCGGCCCGTCGCGATGAGGTCTGCGGCCATCGCGAACTCTTCGTGCAGGTAGCCGAAGGAGGCGACGAGCGTCACCTCCTTCGAGAGCCAGGCGCCGGGATTGATCGTCGCGGGGTCGTTCGAGAGCCCGACGAGCGTGATCGCCCCGCCCCGCCGGACGTAGTCGACGGCGTGCTGGATGGTGGGCGAGATGCCAGCGCATTCGAAGACGATGTCCGGGCCGAGCCCGTTCGTCTCCTCCGCGATCCGCGCGGTCACGTCCTCGCTCGAGGGGTCGAAGATGAGGTCGGCGCCGAGCGAGGTCGCGAGTTCGGCACGGTCCGCGACGGGCTCGACGACGAAGAGGCGGCCTGCGCCTGCGGCGCGCGCGCACTGCAGCGCGAGCAGCCCGATCGGTCCGGCGCCGATGACAAGCACGGTGTTGCCGAGGCGGATGTCGGTGCGGCGGGTCGCGTGCAGCGCCACGGTGAGCGGCTCGACCATCGCCGCGTCGAGGTCGTCGAGGCCCGCGGGAACGGGCGTCAGACGACGGGCGTCCGCGGCGATCGCGGGGGCGAATCCGCCGTGCGGGAGCGGCGCGGTGGGGCTGCCCATCAGGCTCACCATCGCCATCGGGCAGTTGCGGCTGTAGCCGGCGCGACAGGCATCGCATTGCCCGCAGGCGGGGGCGATCCCACCAATGACGCGGTCACCCTCACGCACGCTCGTGACCCCGGCGCCCACCGCCGAGACCTCGCCCGCCCATTCGTGCCCGCACATCGCGGGATTGGAGGGTCCGCCGGACTGGTACGAATGGAGGTCGGTCCCGCAGATGCCGCAGTAGTTGATACGGACGACGGCCTGGCCCTCGGCGGGCGTGGGTTCCGTGAACTCGAGGAGCTCGATGATCTCTTTGCCGGTGATGATCGCTGCCTGCATGGCGAGGGAGTGTAGCGGGGCCTCTACCCCCGCGCAGTGGGCTCGCGGCGCCCCCCGAATCGTGAGGCGCTATCCTCGGGCGGACGACCAGGGAGTGTCTGGGGTTACACAGACTGACTGAAACGGCCATCGCCGCAAGACGGATCCCCGGCTTCATTCAGAAGCGGCGATGAATCCGGGCGTCCTGGCGGGCATCGGCTCGGCCGCGATCTGGGCGGTCGCGAGCACCATGATGGCTTCGAGTTCGTCGCGAGTCGATGCCCTCTCGATCAGTGCCGTCCGCGGCGCCTGGGGCGCGCTCCTCCTGCTCGCGACCGTGCCTTTCCTCCTCGCCTCGGGCGAGTTCAGCGGGATGGACGCCGGGATCGTGGCCGCGCTCATCGGCTCCGCGATCGTGGGGTTCGTCTTCGGCGACACGCTCTACATCGCGTCTCTCGCCGCGTTGGGGCTGGCGCGCGCCTTCACGGTCAGCCTCGGGCTCTTCGTGCTGCTGACCTACATCCTCGCCGTGCTCGTGCTCGATGAGGAGGTGACGGCGAGCGCCGCGGCCGGCTCGGGTCTGATTCTCGTCGGGGTCTACCTCGTCGCCCTGCTGGGGCGGCGGGGGGCAGCCGACGAGGAGCGCGCGGTTCGTGGTTGGCGTCAGCTCGCGCCCGGCCTCGGGCTGGTTGCGATTACCGCCCTCCTCTGGGCCGTCGCGACTGTCTGGCTCACCGATGCAGCTGAGGGGCAGGGCGCGATCGCCGTCGGGGCGGTGCGTCTGCCCGCGGCCGCGGGCGTCCTCATGATCGCCGCTAGCGTCGCCCCTCGGACGAGCCTTCGCCGACGCGCGATCTCGCGTTGGGACCACGGCGCGCTGCTGTTCGCCGGGCTCATCGGTACGGGCCTCGGGAGCCTGCTCTTCATCTACGCCGTCCAGGAGGCGGGCGCCGGGCGGGCGGCCGTCGCGACGGCGGTCTCGCCGCTGTTCGCGGTGCCGCTGGGCGCGATCTTCCTCGGCGAGCGGATGTCGCCGTGGGTGCTGGTCGGGGCGGTCGTGGCCGCCGCCGGGATCATCCTGATCTCGTAGCGCCTACGCCCAGCGGTCCCAGCGCATCGTCTCTGCGACTGGCAGGCGCCGCACCGGGCCGAACTTGCCGTGGGGGTAGCCGACCGGGATCAGACAGTACGGCTCGACCGTATCCGGGAGACCGAGCGCCGCCTTCGCGGCCGCGCGGTCCGAGAGGCCGAGCGTGGTTGGCGCGGCGCCCAGCCCGAGCGCCCGCGCCGCCAGGAGGACGTTCTGTACCGCGGGCCAGACGGAGCCGCCGCCCATTCCGGAGGCGTTTCCGGGCGGCGCGTCGAATTCGAGGCAGGCGATGATCAAGGCGGGGATCTCGTGCATGTGCTCCATCTGCCACATGACGGCGGCGCGCTGGCGGTCGCGCTGCTCCTCGGACTGGTGGGGCAGCTCGCTCAGGCGGCCGCTCTCCATGTAGGCGGTCACAGCCGTGCGGTTGAGATCGGCGAGCTTGTGCTTCTGGGCATCGTCGCGCACGACGATCCAGCGCACGTTCTGGGCGTTCGACCCCGTGGGCGCGCGATTACCGGCATCGATGAGCTTGACCAGCAACTCCTCCGGCACGATGTCCGCCTTCAGTCGCCGCATCGCGCGGCAGTTCTCGATGACATCGAAGATGCCCATCTGCTCGGACATGGAATCCCTCCCTTGAATGCGGCAGTTCGTTTAGGTCTTCGTCGCGAGGGACGCGAGCGATCCCTCGATCAGTCGCATCCCGAACTCGATCCCCAGCGGGATCGCGCGTTCATCGACGACAAAGCCGGGGTCGTGATGACGGCCGGCGATGCCCTCGGCTTCGTTGCGGCCGCCCAACCAGAAGTAGCAGCCGGGCCGCTGCTCGAGAAAGTAGGCCATGTCCTCGGCGCCCATGCCGGGCACAGCCCGCGTCGTCGTGCCGAAGAAGCGCTCGGCCTCGGCCTGGACGAAGGCGGTGATGCCTTTGTCGTTCACGAGCGGGGGGCAGCTCGTACGGTGCTCGATCGCGGCGGTCGCGCCAAAGGCCGCGCAGACGCCGTTCACGACCGCCTCGGTCTTGGTCACCATGCGCGTGCGCACGCGCTCGCTGTACGTGCGAAGCGTCCCCCACAGCTCCGCCGACTCGGCGATGACGTTCCCGCGGAAGCCCGCCTCGACCTTGCCGATCGTGAGGACGGCGCTCTCCAGCGGCGGGAGCGATCGGCTGACGACGGTCTGCAGCGCCGTGATCACGTGTGCGGCGACCACCACCGCGTCGACCGACTGGTGCGGCGAGGCGGCGTGCCCGCCGCGCCCGCTGATGGTGATCTTGAGGCTGGTGGGGGAGGCGAAGAACGGTCCCGGGGCGACGTTGATCGTCCCGACCGGGACATCGGCGCTGATGTGCAGCCCCAGCACGCGGTCGACGTGCGGGCCCTCGAGGATCCCCTCCTCGATGCACTGAGCGGCGCCGCCCGAGGCTTCCTCGGCGGGCTGGAAGACGAAGCGCACGCTCCCGGCCAGCGACTCGCGCGAAGCGGCAACCAGCTCGGTGAGGCCCAGGCCGATGGCGGTGTGCACGTCGTGGCCACAGGCGTGCATCACGCCTGCGTTCTCCGATGCGAACGGCAGATCGGTCTTCTCCGGCACGGGGAGAGCATCGATATCCGCGCGCCAGAGGACGCAGGGGCCCGCACTCGCGCCGCGCACGAGGGCGGTAGCACCGGTGCGCGCGAGCGGCCGCACGTCTTCGACGCCCAAGGCCTCCAGGCGCTCCAGGCGCTCCAGGATGACGCCTTGGGTGCGCTCCTCTTTCCAGGAGAGCTCGGGGTGGCGGTGGAGGTCGCGACGCACGTCGATCACCCGATCGGAGATGCGCTCGACACCGCTCCGCACGCGGGGGAGGTTGGGACGACGGCTCACGCCGCCGAGCTTACCCGCCGGGCGTCGCCTCGTCGCCCCACTGAAGGGCGTAGGTCACGCGGAGGAGGGCGGCCCAATCGGCGGGGTTTGTGGGCGGGCCCGTGAAGCCGGGACACTCGAGGTGCCGGAGGAGCAGCGGCACGCTCCCGGCGACCGGATCGCCCGCGAGCAGCGCGTGCACGGCCTGCTGCTGCTCGGCGGGCGATGGCTGCATCACGCGACCGCTGCTCGGGTTCACGAAGAGGATCTGATGGGGGTAGAGCTGGCAAGTGTCGGGGCGTGCAGCGTATTGCTGGCAGCTGCGGTCCTGCGACAGGAACACGCAGTGGTCGTCTTCGCGACCGAGAACGAAGGGCCGCTCCAGGGGCAGGTTGATCGGCTCGCCGTCTTCGCATTCGAGAAAGCGCGCGGCGGGGAAGGTGGTGGCTGCGGCCAACCGCTCGACCTCCTCGTCGTTCACGGCAACGCTGTAGGCGCGGCAGCAGAGCGCGTCGCAGCGCTCGGCTTGGCAGATGAAGCTGGGATCGCCGGGGAGGACGAGGCCGTAGCCGGTGTAGCGCTCTTCGATCAGCGCCCACGCCGCCTCCTGTTTCGCCGTCCCGGCCGCAACCACCACGCGCCCATGGTACCCGCTGCCGAGGGCGGCCAGAGCCACCGCACCAGTCGAGCGCACGCTCGCTGGGCTTCTCATCCCTCTTTGCTTTCCAGCTCGCTGCGCTCGGACCCCACCCCACCTCTGCCCCCCGGCGCTCCTCTGCTTCTGCTGCACGGCCTGACGGCCGCTTCGCCTCCGCGCTCGCTTGTTGGCCTCCTCATCCCTCTTTGAACTCTGAACCCTGAACGTTGAACTCCACCCCCGTCCCTCTTTGAACTCTGAACCCTGAACTCTCAACTCGACACGGGTGTCCCCCGGTTGCGGTTTCGGGCGCCGGTGGGCCAGACTGGGGAATCATGCACGCACCACGAGCGATGCGATTGGAGAGCGCTCACGCCCCGGTCTCACCGGGGCGCGGCCTCCTGCTCAGGTAGCGGCTGTCCACTCCGATTCGGCCTGGGCTGCGCCCCGCCGAGTCGTCGATTGAGCGCCCGGAATGAACGACCCGCACCCCGGGCCCCCAGGACTCCGGAGGATTGAGCACGATGACTGAGAAGATCCACATCTTTGACACGACCCTGCGAGATGGCGAGCAGTCGGCTGGTGTCGCCTTCACGCCCGAAGAGAAGCTCGAGATCGCGAAGCAGCTCGAGCGGCTGGGCGTCGACGTGATCGAGGCAGGCTTCCCCTGCTCGACGCCGGGTGACCTCGCCGCGGTCCAGACGATCGCCAAGGAGGTGCGCGGGACAACCATCTGCGCCCTCGCGCGTGCCGTCCCCAGCGATGTCGATACCGCCTGGGAGTCGATCAAGGAAGCCGAGGACCCACGCATCCACGTCTTCATCAACAGCAGCGACATCCAGATGGCGCATCAACTGCGGAAGGACCGGGAGCAGGTGCTCACGCAGGCCGAGGCGATGGTGAAGCGCGCCGCGGGCTACACCAGCAACGTCGAGTTCAGCCCCATGGACGCGACGCGCTCGGACCCGCACTTCATCTACACGCTCGTCGAGCGCTGCATCGATGCCGGCGCGACCGTCATCAACATCCCCGACTCCGTCGGCTACGCCATCCCCTCCGAGTTGGGCCAGCTCTTCGACATGATTCGCGAGAACGTGCCCAATATCGACAAGGCCCGCCTCAGCTTCCACGGCCAGAACGACCTCGGCCTCTGCACCGCGAACACCCTCACGGCGATCGAGCACGGCGCCCGCCAGGTCGAGGTCACCATCAACGGCATCGGCGAGCGCGCCGGCAACACCTCCCTCGAGGAGGTCGTGATGGCGATCAAGACGCGGAAGGACTACCTCGACGATGTCGACTGCGACATCGACACGCGTGAGATCTACCGCTCGAGCAAGCTCGTGGAGCGCCTCTCGGGCATGGCCGTCCAGTGGAACAAGGCGATCGTCGGCAAGAACGCCTTCCGCCACGGCTCCGGCATCCACCAGGACGGCATCATGAAGCTGCGCGAGACCTGGGAGATCATGGACCCGATCGAGATCGGCATTCCTCAGGGCACGCAGCTCGTGCTGGGTAAGCTCTCCGGCCGCCACTACTTCAAGCAGCACATGGAAGGGCTCGGCTACGAGCTCACGGACGAGGAGCTCAACCGCGCCTTCGCCGCGTACAAGGAGCTCGCCGACAAGAAAATCGAGGTCGACGACCGTGACCTCGAGGCGATCGTCACCGACAACCTCCAGACGGTCACGGGCGAGGTCTGGCGGATGGAACACGTGCACGTCTCTGGGGGCGACCACGCCACTCCCACCGCGACCCTCCGCCTCGTCGCTCCCAACGGGGACATCCTCACCGACGCGGCGACGGGCACGGGCCCCGTGGATGCCGTCTACAAGGCGATCAATCGCATCACGGAGATGTCGCCGGCGCTCACTGAGTTCAGCGTCAACGCGGTCACCGAGGGCATCGATGCCCAGGGCGAGGTCACCATTCGGATCGAGGACGATGGCCGAACCTACACGGGCCGGGCCGCCGACACCGACATCATCGTCGCGAGCGCAAAGGCGTACATGGCCGCGCTCAACCGCCTGCTCAACGTGAAGGCCCGGAACGACGAGGTTCGTGCCAATCCCTAGCAGCGCCCGCGGGGGCCGCCGGATCGAAGGCGGGGCTTACCGGCCCCGCCTTCTCTTCGCGCTCGTGCTTCCGCTGCTCGCGGCGGTGCTGCTCAGCGCCTGCACACCCCCGGACAAGTCGCGGCTGTTCTCGCCCTTCGCGACCGCGCTCATCGGCACCACCTCGCCCTCGCTGCTGGTCTTCGCGAGCAGCGAGGAGCCGCCGGCTCCCGTCGACGCGCCCGAGGGCTGGTCGCTCGTGCTCAGCCTGGCGCGCTTCGGCGAACTCGACGACGGCACGCCGACCCTCGCCGTGCTCATGATGATCGAGAGCGAACCCGGAGCGTCGATGGACCTCTGGCTCAGCGATGAGCGCGGCGTGATCGTCCGCTGGACCGGCGGTGCGACCACCCGCTACCGCGGCGACGCCTGCTTCCAGCTCGCCCTTGCGAGCGAGGATCGCGAGCAGTCATTGGCGCTCGCGGGGACGACCGGCCACACGCTTACGGTCGCCTTCCGCGACGCATCCGGCGCCGTGATCGTCTCGGGAACCCGGGGGATCACGAACAACATCCCCCAGCTCAGCGGGGCGGAGCCCCGCGGCAGCGACGTCTTCCGCGACCTCTACGCCTGCCCGTAGCCGCTACTGGATCAGGCGGCGCCGCATAAGCGCGATCGCGACCGCGTAGAAGCCGACCGTTACGACCGCGAGCCAGGCGAGGCTGCCCAGCATCGACCATTCGAGTTCGCCGTTGATCAGACCCCGATAGATGTCGACCACGTGCTTGAGCGGAACAAAGAACCCGATGATCTGGACCCATCGCGGCAGCTCGTCGAAGGGGAAGAAGGCGCCCCCGAACCAGAACATCGGGTTGATCACGAGCGTGAAGAAGTAGGCGAAGTGGCTCATCGCGCGGGCGATCGCCGCGAACGAGATCGCAATCGAGCTGAAGAGCAGCCCCGGCAGCACCCCCACCGGCACCACGAGCACCGCCCAGGGCGACTCGATCATGTGCAGCCAGGGGTTGAGGATGAGCGCCACGATCAGGATGTAGGTGCCGTTCACGAGCGCGCGCGTGGTGCCCCAGAGGATTTCCCCGGTGATGACGTCGTCGACGCTGATGGGCGTGGCGATGATCGACTGGTACGTGCCCTGCATCTCCAAGCGGACGTAGCTGCCCCAAGCGCATTCGAAGGTGGCCGCGAACATCGGGAAGAGGGCGAGCAGGCCCGGCGCGAGGAACTGGACGTACTCTTCCCCGCTCTCGAGCTCGACGAACCGCCCCAGCGCGAGTCCGAGGGCAAGGATGATCGCGAAGGGCTCGACCGCGATGCCCAGGAACTCCGTCGGCCAGTTGCGCAGCGTCGCATCGCGGTTGCGCTGCCAGACGCGGTAGGCGCCGGACGAGACGTCCGGCGAGAGCTGGGCGACGGTCAATCGAGTATCCCCCGGCCGGTGAGGAGGAGAAAGACGTCCTCCATGTTTCCGGGCCGCACGTGCGCGCGATGGGGGTCGCCCACCTGCTCCGCGGCGCGCAGGGAGGCGTCACCGCCGCCGTAGATGTACGTCAGATCTTCGACCTGCTCGACCGAAATGCCGTCGCTCTGGGGGAACTCGGCCAGGAGCGCGTCCCGCTCCGCGGCGGGGAGGCGCAATTCCAGCACCTGCGGCCCCGCCACCTCGGCGATGAGGTCGTGGGGGCGGCCCTCCGTCAGGATCTTGCCGCGGTGCATGATCACGAGGCGGTCACAGAGATGGGTCGCCTCCTCCATGTAATGGGTGGTCAGGAGCATCGTCACGCCCCGAGCCCGGAGCAGCCGCAGCTGCTGCCAGACGAGGTGCCGCGCCTGCGGGTCGAGCCCGGTGGTGGGCTCGTCCAGGATCAGTATTTTCGGGTCGCTCACGAGCGCGCGTGCGATCGTTAGGCGGCGCTTCATGCCACCCGAGAGATCGTCGACATTCGAACCACTGCGGTCGTCGAGCTGGAAGAGCTCGAGCGCCTCGTCGATGCGCTGGCGCACCGCCGCCTTCGAAAGCCCAAAATAACGCGCATAGACTTCGAGGTTTTTGCGCACCGGAAGGTCGGGATCGAGGTTGTCCTCCTGGGGGACCACGCCGAGGATCGATTTCACTTCGCGCGGCGCACGGGTCACGTCGATCCCGGCGACACTGAGCTGGCCGCTCGTCAGCGGGGAGGTGGCCGTGATCATGCGGATGATGGTGGTCTTCCCGGCGCCGTTGGGCCCGAGCACGCCGAAGCATTCCCCCTCGCGGATGTCGAACGAGATATCGTCGACGGCGACGAAGGCGCCATAGCGCTTGACGAGGCCGCGGGCCTCGATGACGGCGGCGGTCACGGCTGGATCCTCTCTGACCGCCCCGGGCAACACGCTGGGTGCCCGGCGAGCGATGGAAACGGCGTCGGTGCCAGCGATCTTGGGAGCCGACCTAGGGCCCGACAAGCCAGCGGCGGTCCCGCTTGCGCTAGCGGCTCAGGCTCGATCGCACCCGGAGATGGTAGAGACGAGTGGCGGGAGGTTCAATCGAAGCGGGCCGCGCCGCTCAGGCCGAGGCGGGGGCCATCCGCACGGACAGCTCCGTCCCTCCCCGCAGCGGCAGCGTCGTCGAGCGGAAGCCGTTCGCGGGATCCTGGACCCAGTCCACGTACGGTCCCATCTCCCTGGGGAATGAGCCGACGTTGTCCGCCATCACGATGCCGCCGGGGCTGAGGTGCGGGGCGAGGAGTTGCAGCATCGTCAGGTTGAGGTGGGGAAAGCCGTCGATCAGGACGAGGTCGAGCGGCCCGCCCGGGTCCGCCAACGTTTCGCGCGCATCGCCGACACGGACCTCCGCGTACTCCGCGAGCCCTGCCAGAGCAAGGTTCTCGTTCGCGACCGCGGCCTTCGTCGGCTCGATCTCGCTTCCGAGGGCGAGCCCCCCGCCGTTGTCCCGCATCGCCGCGGCGAGATAGATCGTGGAGATCCCGAAGGACGTGCCGAACTCGGCCGCGCGGGTCGCACCGAGCGAGCGTGCCAGCAGGTACAGGAGGTTGCCCTGCTCGCGCTCCAGGGAAATGTACTTGTCGCGATACACCGCGCGGGCGGCTTCCCAGTCGACCGGTCCCGCGGGGCGCCGCCGGCGCAGGCGCGGAAGCCCGAAGCGGCGCCGTTCGCTGAACCCAAGCATCTCCACTTCGGCCTCACCGTGGAGCCGATCGAGGACCGTGCTCACGACTGGGTCGGCGATGGCGCAGTGCATTTCGCTCCCCGGCTCGACTCAGTCGAGCTCTTCGTCCTCATCGTCGTCGCTTGTTCTCGTCGGCCGGACGACACCTTCGTCGTCAACCTGCTCCTCGGTCCAGCCCTCGCCGGGGCGGTCATCGTCGCCCGCGGGTTCCTGGCCGGAGTCGTCCTCGTGTTCGACCAGATCGTCGACGTCCTCGCGCATGAAGTTGCGGCGCGTGTAGGCACGAACGTCGCTGATGCTGGACTTGGGGAAGCTGACCTTGCCGACCTGGGATGCGTGCTGGAAGGTCTCGCGGACGATGATGCGGGGCGGGTCTTCGGTGCTGACGAAGGCCGCCTCGTACCGATTCCCGCCCTCTATCAGCCGCGCAAGCCGGAGGCCGATCCGGGGCTCGACCATGCCCAGGTAGTCGCCGTTCGGCGTGACGGCGTTCACGGCGTTGCCCCGCACTTCGAGCTTGGTCGGATCGCCCGCGTCGAGCTTCGTCACGGCCGCGCGCTCGGCCGCCTGCAGCTGGACGACCGCCGCCTTGCCCGCGTCCTCGATGAAGAGGCCGCGGCTCATCTGCGCCGCCGGTTGGGCCGGCCCGCTCGATTCCTTCGCGCCGGCCAGCCGATCCAGGTTGCGCCGTGCGATCACGTTCGTGGGATCGAGGACGAGCGCCTGCTCATACGCCTCGCGGGCGTCACTGATCTTGCCGAGCTCTGTGAGCGCTTTGCCCAAGCGGTTATAGACCTCGGCGTCGGCGCCGAAACGCCGGAGGAGTTCGCGGTTGGCGGCGGCGGCCTCTTGCCACTGGCCGCCCACCGCCAGATTGACCGCCTCCTCGCTCGCCGCGCGGCGAGCGACGGCGTCATCCACCGATTGATTGGTCGAGCGTTCGCTCACGGCGCGCAGAATAGGTCGGGCGCCCGCCTAGGGGCAACGTCCGCACGGCACCACGCTTCGGCTCGGCGCGCGCGTACAATCGCCCCGCGATGGACACCATTCCGATTGTGATCTCCGGGAGCGGCAACATGGGCCGCCAGGTGGCCCAGGCCGCGGCCGCCGACCCAGCCACGACCCCGCTCGGCTTCGTCGACGCCCTCGCCGAAAGCGACGAGTGCGACGGCCTGCCGCTCTACCGCGACGCAGGCGCCTGTCTCGATTCGCTCGAGCCCGCCGTGGTGGTGGACTTCACGAACGCCGCCTGGACGCCTCAGCTCGCGAAGGCCGCGCTGGCGCGCCGCGTGAACCTCGTCATCGGCACGACCGGGCTCTCGCCCGCGTTCCTGGAGGAACTCGGGCAGGAGGCGGCCGCGAAGAAGCTGGGCGTGGTCGTCGCGCCGAACTTCGCCATCGGCGCCGTCCTGCTGATGCACTTCGCCCGCCAGGCCGCCCGCTTCTTCGACCATGCCGAGATCATCGAGCTGCACCACGCGGGCAAGGTCGATGCGCCCAGCGGCACGGCCAAGACCACCGCCGACCAGATGGTGGCGGCTCGCGGTGAGCCCTTCGCGCGGGTCGAGGCGGAAACGCAGATCGTCCCGCACACGCGCGGGGGCGAGGTCGGAGGCGTGACCATCCACTCCGTGCGGCTGCCCGGCCTGGTCGCGCACCAGGAGGTGCTGCTCGGCGGCCTCGGACAGACGCTCACGTTGCGCCACGACAGCACCGGCCGCGATTCGTTCATGCCGGGCGTGCTGGCGGCCGTGAAAGCCGTAGGCGAGGCTGATGGCCTCGTCTTGGGCCTCGACGAGCTCTTCGGGCTCAGCTGAGGCGCTGTTCCGGGCCTTTGGCCGGCGACTGCTCCCCTTGCGGACCCACCCCCGGTGACCTCTGGGGGAGTGCCCGTTGGCGGTGATCCTGAACCACAGCCAGGACGAACACGCCCCACCATCCCGCGCTACGAAGGACCGCGCAGCGTCCGCAGGCACACGCTTCGTCGACAGCGATAAGCAGCGAGAGGTGAGGCTCGCCGCTGACCAGATCCGCGCGCTCCGCAAAGCGAGCCGGACGGCGCTCCAAGAACAGGCTACCGGCTGAGCTGGTCTTCGGCGCCGCCGTTCGTTACCGATGGGGTGCCCCAGCTCCTCCCGCTCAGCGCCTCGGGCGCTGGTCCCACACCTTCTTGGCCCGGCTCTGCTTTCCCGCGCGGTAGCGCATCCTTGTTTCGTGATTGGCGCGAATAGCGTCACGGATCTGTCCATGGTCCAGCACGGCCAGTTTTCCTTGGATGGCCTTCCTATACCGCGCATTATCCTTCACTACCGATTCACGGCGCTCAACACGACTATTGTCAACAAGATCCCGACCCCAAATTGGTTACCGTCCTGAGATCAAGTTGTACCGGCACTAGGTGCCAGCCTTCGTGCGGAGCAGGGCGTCGACTCGTTTGACGAGCCGCCAGATGGGCCGAAGTGCTGCTCGCACGGGGGGCGGCAACCTGCGTGCGTACTTCAGGAACCAGACCTGCGCGGGGCGACTCTGCTCCGGCATTTCCCCGATGAGTTCGCCCCACTCTCTCAGGATCGCGGGCAGTCCGTCGGGCTCCAGCCGTCCCCGGTATCGGTGCTCCCGCAAGTAATCGTAGGTGTCAGCGCACCCCTGCGGGACCGGCTCGCCTAGGTCCTGATTGACGCCGAGATTCGGCTCGACTGCCGCAAGAATCCGCTTCGCATCCGGCCGTACTCCGAGCTCTGCTGCAAGTGTTGCGATGGTCTTGGCGTACGCTTCACCGTCGGAAAGATCGAACTCGACCAGTGGGAACGGTCGTGTGCGATGCAGCGCGATCAGCTCTTCGTTGTACCGGCTCCAGAGCGCGTAGGCCTTCGCGGCCGGCATTCGATCACGGTTCCAGAGAGACCGGGCGACTGCCTCCGGATGGCGGAACGTGCCCACGAGGCTGGCCGGAGTCGTTGCTGAGAGCCAGTGCCCGAGGGTGAACAGGAGCCTGGGGTCGTTGAGGCCGCTCGGTGCCTGCTCCCTCAACTCCGACAGAACCCGTTCGATCCCAGCTTGCGTTTCGGTCCCAGCTTGCGTTTCGAGGGTCGAGTCTAGGCTCACGGCGGGCGGCTCGTCCCAGCGGGCTTCTGCCGCAGCGAGGATCGTGTCGTTGATGGCATTCACCTGGTGCTGCTCCAGGTTTCCCCTGGGTTGCGCGATCGAAGTGTCCCGATCGACCGCACCCAGAAATA
>CAUYXJ010000028.1:0-30969 GCA_963577065.1 Dehalococcoidia bacterium
TTATACAGCGTTACGCCACCGGCGCCAAAGAGGTAACCTGCGCCATTGTCGTTCATAACGACGCGCTGCGCATCATGGATGATCTCGACGGCTTTCTCGCGGTCAAATTCGCTCAATGAGTCCGCGATCATGCTTTCGAACTCGGGGTTGTCATATTTGCCGAAATTGAGCGCTCCGCCGAGTATGTGACCGTCACCAAATCGTTGCCGAGGATCGGGCGAACCCCAGGCCCCTGCGGGAACGAACATTGCGACAAAATCGTCGCCCAGCAGATAGTTCAGCGGGTTACCTGCAAACGGCATGGAAATGATGTCTGTTCCGAGATTTTCGTTCATCATCGCCGGAAACCACTCCACGGCGTTGGTTAGTGTGGCGAAGAACTCCGGAGCTGGGATTTCCAGGCTCCCCAGCTCTTCTCCGCCGCCCGCCTCCCAGGCCGCGCGCGCGTCCTTGAGGTCCTCCGTTTTGTCCACCCGGTAGCCCGGAGTGTCGGCCAGCTCGGTCTGTGATATGGCCCAGTCACCGTAGGCCCAGGGGAGGGGCGGCTGCCGTCGCGCCTCGCCCGCGTACATCTGATCAATCACCTGCTGACGATCTAACCCCAGGTGAAATGCCCGCCTAATATTCTCGTTGGCGAACGGACCACCAATATAGTTGTAAAACACGCCGATATGCTTTTCTGGGTTCGCGATCTCAAACTCCTCCGACCCCGGCGTCGCTTGAGCCAGTGCGTCCATGTAAGCCCTACTGTAATTGCTGCCCCCGATCAGGTCCACTTGCTTTTGCTCGAACGCAGCCCCATGAGTATTAAGGTCGGCGCCAATATCGGTACCGACTATCTCGTCAAAGTATGCGACTTCTTCACCCGCCGCCTTACGGAAATAATCCGGATTTCTGATTGCACGGGTCTGTTCTTTGGAGAATTCCGTGTACATATAGGCGCCAGTTCCGAGAACAAGATCAGCGCTGAATCGTTCGGGATCTGTCTCTATTTCTTCAGCGATCTCCCGAAGCAATAGCCCGTTGAAATCCAACGCGGTCGAAAGAAGCCAGGGGGCGGAGGGGCTGGAGAGTCTAATCGACAGCGTAGTTTCGTCAATATAATCGACGCTCTCGATTTGCTTGTAGATCTGATTGTAGCGGAAAAAATCCTCCGCCTCTGTGCCATCTGCCAGAAGCCGAGAGCGTTGGCGCTCAATATTCCACTCGATATCGTCCATGGTTAACAGCCGACCATTGGCAGGTGGCTTGTTCTGCCACTTCACGCCTTCACGAAGCTTGAAGACGTACGTCTGATTGTCGGGCTGCTCCGGTAAAGACGCCGCCACATCTGGCTTGAGCGTACCGGCGCTCGGATCGTCAAAAATCAGTAGATTGCTGTAGGCGAGACTCAGCGCCTTCGAAATCGTGGGGAAAAGCTCCCGATGGAGATCGAGCGTTCGTCCGCCGGGACCGCCAATCGAGCTGTAGTAGCTCCCATCGACCGGCCCCCTTACGGCAGGTTCGGTCGGCTGGGCGGTAGCCGTCGGATCCGGTGTCTCGCCCGGCTCGGCGGTAGCGGTCGGATCCGGTGTCTCCCCCGGCCGGGCTGTGGCCGTGGGGTCCGGGTCCGGCGGCTCAACCTCGGCGTCATCGTCGCCGCAGCCGACGACCGCGAGACCGGCGACACCGCTACCAACAGCGGCGGCGCTGCCGAGGAACCGTCGCCGAGAGACCCGCCCCTTCCGTAAACGATTGTAGTAAGTAGTTCGATCAACCATGATTTCCCTCCTTGATTGCCTACTCTCTAGGCGTGCCGCTTGAGAAGACTGAGAAGACGCTTGGAGCCCGATATCGCCCCGCGCGGTCGCGACTTTCTGGATCACCGATACGGCGAGTCCCAGTTATCGAGGTTTTCGCCCAGTGGCTCCATCACCGGTCCCCAAGGCGCGCCTAGAGCGCCGCCTTCGTCCAGGCTGTTCGGAGCTCGTGAGGCTTCTGCCGCGAACCGGTCCGACGCCAACGCGGCGTCAGGATCGCGCGCCATCCAGGCGTCGGCGAGAAGCTTCGTCGAGTGGCGCTCAGTGAACAGGTAGTGCGCCATAAGCGACCTTTCGGGTTCCGGCCAGTCGCTCGCCGCAGACTCCTGGCTCTTGTAGTCGCCAGCAGCGTGATCGAGCGCCCCGAAGCCCTCCGCCGAGTCGTAGAGCCAGCCCAACTTTTGGGTGTCCGTGAGGCTGCCATCGTTCAACGGTCCGCCCGGAGCCCACGCCGGCAACTCGAGGCTCTCGCCGAGCTGTTCCAAACGATGGCGGAAGAGGAAAGCGTTCTCCCTTTCCCGATTCCTGACGATTTCGAGGATCTCGGTCATCGCGCGGTCTTCGCCTTCAGCAGACTGCGCCGCCCAATGTCCGATAGAGAGCGATCCGAGGCCCTCCGCAATCGCGACGCCCCTCATCAGCTGAACCATCGATTCGCGGGTGGCGCTCATCCTCTAACCCCTAAAGTGCAGTTCGTTCAGACATAGCGGCGTGCCGCTGTCGCCGCAGTCTAAGGGTTACCTCGCGCTCGCTGTTGGGCTAACTCGCTCCAACTCCATGACGCAGAAGCTGACCCGGAGTCGCACCGGTGCACTCCCCATCTTGGAACGTGACTTCGCCGTTCACGAGTATCCAGCGATAGCCTTCCGCTCTCTCCACGCGCCGCCACGCCCCGGCGGGGAGGTCATAGACCTTTTCGCGCGGAAGAATCTTCAGGTTCTCGTAGTCGTAGATCACGATGTCGGCAGGCGCACCCTCCTTGATCCACCCACGGTCCTTGAAGCCCGCCGCTTGGGCCGGATAGCCACTCAAGCGCCAATGCGCCTGCTCGAGGTCCATGATCTCGTTGTCACGGACGAGGCTCGCGATGAACTCGGTGGGATAGACGCCCATCGTCAGGAACTTCGTATGGGCACCGCCATCCGACACGCCCGGGAGCGAGAAGGCGCCATTGGCCACTTCGGTCATCGCCTCGACGTTCGGGGCGCCGCCCTTGATGTGGAACATGGTCCGCAACTGATCGGCAACGGCCAGGTCCAGCATGGCGTCGATGAGGTGCTTGTCTTCGCGCTCCATGACTTCGCGGAGCGTGAGGCCCTCGAAGTGCTTGAGTTCGGGATCCTCAACCTCCGCCACGAGGAGGTCCTCCATTGGCCCCGCGAAGGCGACCGAAGGTGCCTCTCCTCGATCGTATTCGGCCTTCAGCGCCTGGCGATGCTCGGGAGCCGCGAGCTTGACCATGCGCTCCTCGACCGTCCCGATACAGGCCTCGGCCCAGGCCTGGCTCGTGTCCCAGAGATTCCAGTCCTCGAACGTGAAGTCGTACCCCAGCGTCACCGTAATGGCCTGGCCGTACACACGATTGCCCCGCGCGTTCGCCTCCTCGAGCCACCGCAGCGATTCCTTGTAGTCGCCCATCGGCACCCCGTGCTGATCGGTAAAGAAGGAGATCACGTTGTGGAGAACCGGCCGGCCGCTCACCTCGGCGAGCTTTTCGTGGAGCACCCGCGTTTCGGTGGGACCCTCGCCCCCGCCGCCGATCACCTGGATGAACCCTTCGCGTCGTTTCGCGAGGACCTCGGCAAACGCGAACAGCTCCGTCTGGGACATCGTGTCCGTGATCATGGGCGTGCCGTCGTAGTCGCGCTGGCCCGAGTTGGGACCTGTCCACTGCGCCGAAAATCCACAGGCGCCCGCGGTCATCGCCTCGTCCAGCAACTCGCACATGGCCGCTCGTTCCTCGTCGGTCGCGGCCCTGCTCTTGGCGGCCTCGAGCCCCATCACCGACATCATCAGCGGGGAGACACCGCAGTAGCTGAGGACGTTTACGCCCTTGGGATGACGCTCGAGGCTATCGAGGTACTCCGGGAAGGACTCCCAGTCCCAGGGCATCCCCTCCTGCATCGACTCCAAGGGGATCGCCTCGTTGCGGGAGAGCATCAGCATCGCGCGGTCGCGCTGGTCGGGGGCGATCGGCGCGAAGCCGAAGCCACAGTTGCCGATGACGACGGAGGTAACGCCGTGCCAGCCCGAAAGCGTGCAATAGGGGTCCCAGTAGATCTGCGCATCGTAGTGGGTGTGGAGATCCACGAACCCGGGGGCAACGATCAGCCCAGACGCGTCCAAGACCGTTTCGGCCTCGCTCGACCCAATCCGGCCGAGGTAGGCGATACGCCCATCCTTCAGCCCCACATCGGCCGTGTACCGTGGCGTGCGCAGCCCATCAACAATGGTGCCGCCCTTGATTACCGTGTCGAACTCAGGCATTTCAGGTCCCCCTATCTCTGCGCCAGGCCAGCCCAAGACTCTCGATGGGCTTAGCCAACTCCGCTGGTGGGATGCGCGGGAGCAACCCACAGGGCGACTCTAGACTGCGGTGGGCCACGCCACAAGTCCGCATATGCGATATCGTATCGTCGCGGCGTAATGCCGCGAGCGAAGGGGTAGCGCCGGTCGTCAGCGTCCCCCCGCTCGAAGGCACTGAGGTGCCGACGAGCGCGACCTGATCAGCTTAGGATCACCTGGGAGGACTCCGTATGGCAGACACGCAACTGGCGCTCACGGCGCACCTCTTCCGGCGGGCAGGGTTCGGGGCGACGCGAGCGGACCTCGAGGCCCAAGCCGTCCGCCCGTACGAAGACGTGGTCGAGGACCTCCTCCACCCCGAGCGCTTCCCCGAGCCCGCGGACGACGTGCTCTTCCGCTACTACCCCCAGATGACGACGCCCGACACACCGGGCGCTTGGGCCGGTCGCTGGGTCTACCGCATGGTCAACACCGAGCGCCCACTCGAGGAGAAGATGGCGCTCTTCTGGCATCACGTCTTCGCCACCGCCTGGTACAAGGGCGAGCACCAGCCCTCGATGACCGACCAGATCCAGATGTTCCGCACGCATGGGCTTGGTGATCTGCGCTCGCTGCTCGTGGAGCTGTCGCGCGACCCGGCCATGCTCAACTGGCTCGACAACTGCGAGAACCACAAGGACTCGCCCAACGAGAACTTCGGTCGCGAGCTGCTCGAGCTCTTCTCGATGGGCCTCGGCAACTACGACGAGACCGACGTGAAGATGGCCGGACGCGCGTTCACCGGCTGGACCTTCGAGCAGCCCATCCCCCTCTACCCCCACGGCCAGTACCCCGCACGCTTCGTCTACCGCGCCGAGGACCACGACGACAGCGAGAAGACGTTCCTTGGCCACCAGGGGCGCTTCAATGGCGAAGACATCATCGAGATCATCGCCGGCCAGGAGGCGACGGCGCGCTTCATCGCCCGCCACCTGTACAACTTCTTCGTCGCGGACGAGCCCCAAGTCCCCGCGTGGAGCGTGCAGGCTCCCGAAGACGCAGCCGCCGTCGACGAACTCGCCCGGACGTTCCTCGACTCTGGCGGCGAGATGCGTGAAGTGATGCGCACCCTCCTCAACTCCGACTACTTCAAGGGCGCCCGCTTCGCCCGCGTGAAGTCCCCGGTGGAGTTCGTGGCGGGCGTGCTCAAGCTCTCCGGCGCGCTCAGCCGCCCTGGGCCGCTCCTCGGATCGCTCCAAGGGGCGCTCGGCGCGATGGGCCAAAAGCTGATGGACCCACCGAGTGTGGAGGGCTGGCACACGGGCAAGGAGTGGATCGACGGCGGCACCCTGCTGGAGCGCGTCAACTTCGCCATCGACCAGCTGAAGGACCCCGATGGCGCGGCCGCGGCAGAGGCTGCTCGGCTTCTGGCCGCCGGGGGCTCGCCCCTCCCCGCTGAGGCGCTTGTCGATGGCTGCCTCGATCTCGCCGGCCCGTTGGAGGCAAGCGAAGAGACCCGCGCGGCGCTCCTCGAAGCGGCCGCAGCCAACGGCGTCAGTGAGGGCGAGCGCGTAGCGCGCATGCTCACGCTCGTCGTCTCAACCCCTGAATACCAGTTCGCGTAGGAGGCTCTGATGACGACGAATGGCAGTTCGACCGATCCTGTGCTGGTCATCATCCAGCTCACCGGCGGCCTCGACTTCATGAATACGCTCATTCCTTATGCGGAGGGCGTCTACTACGACGCCCGGCCACATGTCGCAATCCCTCAGGATCAGGTCCTGCCGCTCAACGAGCAGCTCGCCTTCCACCCCGCGGCCTCGCGCCTGAAGGAGCTGTTCGAAGCGGGCGACGTCGCCGTCGTGCAGGGCATCGGCTACCCCAACTCGAGCCGCTCCCACTTCCGCGGCATGGACATCTGGCACACCTGCGAGCCGGACACGGTCGCCACCGAGGGGTGGGTGGCGAAGCTCGTTGCGGAGCTCGATCCGAAGAGCGAGCGGCCCCTCACTGCTGTCAGCTTCGGGCGGGGCCTGCCCCGCGCCTGCGCCGCCCCGGGCGTGACCGTCACCTCCATCGGCGACCTCGATAGCTACGGCCTGATGACAGGCTCTGAGCGTCAGCAGGAGCACGATCAGCACCTCGATCTGTTCCGCCGCATGTATACGCCTGCCGTTGGCGCGGGCACGGTGATGGACTACCTCGGGCGTACAGGCCGCGACGTGCTCGCCGGGGCCGACCTCCTGGCCGAGGTGCCGGGCCGCTACAACGGCACCGTCGAGTGGGGTACCAACCCCATCGCGTCCGCCCTCCGCGATGTCGCGCGGGTGCACACGGCGGGCATGGGGACGCGCGTCTTCTACACGCAGCATGCGGGCTACGACTACCACTCGCATCAGCCCGGAAACCACGACCGGCTCCTCGGCGAGCTCTGCGGGGCTATCTCCGACTTCCTCCAGGATCTGCGCAACCAAAACGCAGCCGACAACGTGGCGGTCCTCGTCTTCACCGAGTTCGGTCGCCGCATTCGCGACAACGGCTCGGGGACGGACCACGGCTCCGGAGGAGGCGCCTACATCATCGGCGAGCGCGTGCAGGGCGGGCTCTATGCCGAGTACCCCTCCGTGAAGCCGGCGGATTGGCTGAACGAGGAGGACCTGAAGCACACGATCGACTTCCGCGGCATCTACGGCACCATGCTCGAGCAGTGGATGGGGGTGGACGCCCAACCGATTGTCGGCGGCACCTTCGAGCAGGTCCGGCCCTTCAAAGAACCGGCCACCTAGGAGGAAAGGTCATGTCGAAGGCTCACGCCCTACTTCGCGCCGGCTTCCCGTACGTCACTACGTTGGGCATGCGCCGCGTGACCAGCTACCCGATGGATCTCGCGCTCGGCGACGAGGACCAGCTCTTCGTCGTCTGTCGCACCGAGGCCGGCGCCAACATCCGGCGCATCAACTGGGACGACGAGGACCTCGGGACGATCACCCCGCCGCTCCTCTGGCCCGTCTGCATCGTGCGCGGCCCCGACGGCAACCTCACCGTTTCCGACGAAGGCGCCCACACCATCACGACCGTCACGCTCGAAGGAGAGCTCGTGCGCTCCTGGGGCGAGCACGGCTCCGCGCCCGGCCAGCTCGACCGACCCTCCGGCCTCGCGTTCGATCCCGACGGTAACCTGCTCGTATCGGACACAGCCAACCACCGCATCCAGCGGTTTACCCCCGAAGGTCGCCACCTCGGGGGTTGGGGCAGCCAGGGGAGCGAGGCCGGCCAGCTGGACATGCCCTGGGGGCTGACCATCGACGAGGAGGGCGACATCTATGTGGCTGATTGGCGCAACGACCGCGTCCAGAAGTTCAGCCCGGCAGGCGAGCCCTTGATGGTCCTCGGTCGTACGGGGGCAGGTGACGGAGAGTTCAGCCGCCCCGCCGGCGTGGCGGTGGACGCGCACGGCGATGTCTACGTGGCCGACCGCGGAAACAACCGCGTACAACTCTTCAGCCCCGAGGGCCGCTACGTGCAGAAGTTCCTGGGCGAGGCCACTCTGTCGAAGATCGGCCGCCGCTACATCCTCGCCAATCAGAAGACGCTGCGCCTGCGGGAGATGGCGAACCTCGAGCCGCAGCGCCTCTTACGCACCCCCGCGTCCGTGCGCCTCGACGGCGAGGGCCATATGTACGTGCCCGACCTGGGCTCGCACCGGGTGCAGATCTACAAGAAAGAGGCCTACGTGCTCGAGCCGAACGAGATCATGCCTCCGCTCGGCGCCCCCACCCTGCTGACGACGTAGGCGTGGCCCCGTGCCGGCTCTTTCACGCGGCACCAGGCCGCTTCGGCTGCGCCAGGATGCCGAGCGACCCCGCGGCGCTCCGCAGCCGCGAGGAATCCCTGCTCGATCGAAACCGGGGCGGTCCTTCAGCTGGCCGAGAGACCGGCCATGGTCCTGCGGCTTCTCCGACGAGGGGCCCCCGTTTTCGGAGTTGGCCTCTTCCCCGCGCCAACGAGAACCGTCTGGCAGCACCTCGCCAGCGGGTGCCTGGGCGGATCGGGAACCTGTATCATCCGCGACACCAAATCAGGAGCGACCGCCGATGCCCGCCGATATCGCGCCACCGGCGCCTAGCGCACCGCGATGAGTAGGCTCACCGATCGCGTCGCCCTCGTCACTGGCGCCGGCCGCTACCGCGGCATCGGCCGCGCCATCGTCGACCGCCTCGCGGAAGACGGCGCCGACGTCGTTGTCACGGCCCGCGCGCGCGACCAGAGCACCTTCCCCCAGCACGAGCAGGAGATGGGGTGGAAGGGCATCGAGAGCGTCGCCGACGGGGTCCGCGATCTGGGCCGCCGTGCCCTCGCCCTCGACTGCGATGTCACCAATAAGGACGATCTCCAGCGGGCCGTCGAGGCCGCAGTCGCAGAGTTCGGCAAGATCGACATCCTCGTGAACAACGCCGCCCTCCCCAGCGAGGCCGCGAACGCTCCCATCCTGGAGATGACGGACGAAAACTGGTACGAGACCGTCGACGTCAACTTGCACGGCCTCTACCACACGATCCGCGCCGTGGGCCGGGAGATGGTGAAGTCGGGCGGCGGCAGCATCATCAACATCTCCTCGACCGCGGGGCGCATCGGCATCCCCAACTACGGCGCCTACTGCGCCACCAAGTGGGCGATGCACGGTCTCACCCAGCAGCTCGCGCTCGAGCTCGCGAAGCAGCACATCCGCGTGAACATCGTCTGCCCCGGCTCGACCGACACCGACATGATGGACGGCACCTTCGGCCGCCACGACAAAGTGGACGGTCTCGACCCGGGCACGACGAAGGCGGCCGTCCGCCAGCGGCTCCTGATGGGCCGGCAAGCGACCGTCGAGGAGCAGGCTGCTGTCGTCGCCTTTCTCGCCTCCGACGACTCCTCCTACATGACCGGCCAAGCCCTCAACGTGGACGGCGGTAGCCGAATGGATTGAGAGTTCCGGGTTCGAAGTCCGGGGTTCAGAGGGGGGGTTCCTTTCTCACCCCTCCGCCCATAGTCAGTGTCCAAGCCAAGATTCCAGAGCCGGAGGTCCCGATGCAGCTCCGATACGTGAAGACTCTCGAGGAGGTGCGGCGCCTCCAGAAGCTCTACGCCGAGCCCGAGTTCGAGCGAACCCGTGCCATCTCCGCGTCCTTCAGGACGGACCCTGAGTTGATCGCGGCGATCCTCCCACCCCCGCTCGAGCCAACTGATGAGCCCCTCGCCTCCGCGAGCGCTTCGTGGATCGGCGTGAGCAACACCCTGCAGCCGTTCGGCGCGGGCGGGCTCTCCGTACGCTGCCGCTATGGGGACCTCGTGGGCAACTACGCGATCACCATGCCGATGTCGACGGACAGCGCCGTCATCTTCGGCCGCGAACTGTACGGCGAGCCGAAGAAGCTGGCCGATATCAACGTCCGCCGCGAGGGCGACGAAGTCGTAGGCACCGTCGAGCGCCACGGCATCACCTACATCGAGATTCGGGGGCGCGCCGTCGAGCAGCTCGAGGCGGGCGAGTCGCGCGACTCCAGCCAGTTCTATTTCAAGTTCATGCCCGCGCCGGATGGAAACGGCTTCGACAACGACCCCGTGCTCGTGCGGGTACGTCACACCGGGCGCACGCGGCTGTTGGAGCGCCTCGACGGTGAGCTCTTCCTGCGCGAGTCACCGCACGACCCCGTCGCGGACGTGCCTGTGCGCGAACTGCTGAGCGTGAACTACGCCGAAGGGGACACCTATACCCACGGCGAGATCCTCGCGCGCGTGCCGGGCGAGTCGTTCCTGCCGTACATGTTCGGCAGGGTCGACGACCTCGAGCTCCTCGCCAAGGAGGCGGAGGCCAGCGTACCAGCCTGAGCCGGAGGGCCAGACGGCGCACGATTCAGCGTCATAGCCGGCAACCGCTGGCTCGAGGCGAACCGTGCGCGCCGTCGCTCCCGCGCCTAACGCGACGGTCGTGCGGCTGCGCTAGTCGATCTTCAGCGGCCAGCGCTTGTCCGCCGCAGCTCGGCGTCGAACGTCCCCCACTCCTTCGGCCTCGATTGGCCGGTTGTGGGAGGAGCGCTTGCGAAGGCTGGCGTTATTGGATCTTGTCCTCACCACTTGTTCGATGGCGACTAGCACGCCTCCCGCCCCGTCCTGGGCAGCTCGACTTCGCCCCTTCGTGTGACTCCTCCTACGGACGAGCCTCTGAGGCTGATGCGGCGATCTTGGACGATGCGGTGGCGGCCGTTCACATCATCCAGGGCGACCAGGACGCCGTGTGGCACCGACGCTTCTCGCCACGCCTACTCACGCCTAAGCTCAAGACGCTCACTCGCCTCGGCTCGATCGCTCGAGCGGGTTTGACTGCGGCGGTGGCAGCGCAAGACGCCGTCAACGCTTGGGCCAGAGGACGGACGTGTGGACATCGAGCCGTATTCTCTGACTCTGCGCGAGTGGCTGTACGTCTTCGCAGCTGGAATCGCCCTGGCCACGCTGTTGCTTGGCATCGGGTTTTTCGCTTGGTCGTTGCGGCGCCGCGCGCCCCATGACCTAGCAGCCGCGTCGTTCCTCGCGCTTGCCGGGGTGGTGGGGCTCGCTGGCACCGGCCTGGCCGCTTGGTCGGGAACCCAGCTTCAGCTCTTTGATCGGTTCCTGGGCGACCTCTTCAAGGAGGTTGTGCAGGCGTTGGTGATCGCGGCGGCAGTGATCGCGGGCTTCATCTTGGCCGGCGGGAGTTTGGTCCTGGTAGCGCGAGATCGCGCTGGCTGGCGACGCGCAGCTCGGCTCGCCGGTGGGGGCCTCATCCTTATGGTGGGCGTTCTCCCTGGTTTGCTCTGGGCGGTCGGCGATCTTGAGCCCAGCCGCCGTCACCCCGATGGAACCGATACCTCAGCGCCCTTCGCCGCTACCCTCATCATCGACGGGCTGGTCTTCCCGACCGGGCTGGCGGTCGGACCGGCCGGTGAGATTTTCTTCAGCGAACTGAGCGGCCGTATCGCGGTCGTGCTTCCCTCGGGAGGGTCCGGGGAGCCGGAGGTGCGTCTCGTTTCCCAGGTTCCGCTACCCGCGGGCGGCCAGCTCTTCCACATCGCCCTGCACCCCAACTGGCCCGCCACGCCCTACCTCTACGCTTCGAAGCAGCATGAGGCCGAAGGCAGGCTCTACCTGCAACTCATCCGTGTGGAGCTGGACGGCTACGTGGGGGGCAAAATCGAGGCCCTCGTAGGAGAGCTTCCGGCTCCCCTACCGCCGGCCGACCACCACGGCTCGGCCATCGCGGTTTGCGCAGGCCACCTCTTTCTCACGGTCGGTGATACAGACACGAAACTGCGAGACCCGGGCATCCGGCGCCTGGCCCAAGATCCGACTGATGCGACCGGCAAGGTCCTGCGGTACCGATTGGACGGTGCCGATCTCGTTCCCGCGGGAACGCTCCACGATGACCCGCCCGTCTTTGCCCTGGGATTCCGAAACCCCTTCGCCGCATCGTGCGATCCGGTCAGCGGCTTCCCCATCGTCGCGGATAACGGACCGACCTCAAACGATCAGGTGCGCCTGGTTGAACCGAGTTCAAACCACGAGTGGCCTTTCAGCAACAAACGAAGCGCGATCACTCCTCCCCTGTACGACACCGGCGACCGTACCGTGGCCCCCACTGGGGTGGTGGCCCGCAGGCTGGAAGGGGATGTACGCGAGGTTTTCTTTACGGTCTTCAATTCGCCGAGCATCTACCGGTTCACCTTTGTCCAGGCGGGCATCACCGTTTCGGATCTGAAGCTGGCCCACCGAGGCGAGGAGCCGGGGCTGTCCGCGACGCTGGGCCCGGACGGCTGCGTCTATTTCTCCACGCTCTCAGCCATTTGGCGCCTCGACGAGCCCGGGTGCGTGCAGCCTGCTGCTGGGGCCGCAGCTGCATTACCGTAGGACACGCTCCGCGTCCCTCAGCCTGGGGAACGACACCTAGAGGCGGACGAGGCGAACGTCCGTGATGCCCTCGACCGCAGCGATCAGCGCGACCGCCGCCTGGTCCGGCTCCTCGTCGAGTATCAGGATCATCAGGGCGAAGCCCCGCGGGCTGCGCCGCCCGACGCTCATGGCGCTGATGTTGATGTCGCGTTGGCCGAGGATGGTGCCGAGCTTACCGATCATCCCGGGGCGGTCTTCGTTCTCACAGAAGAGGAGGAAGCCGCCGGATTCGGGGACGATGTCGATATCGAAGTCGTTCGCGCGTACGAGGTTTGGGAGGGAGTTGTGAACGGTCCCGCTAACGGTCACCTCGGCTTCGCTGCTGCCGACGCGCAGCTCGATGACGTTGCGGAAGGCCTCGTGCGAGGCGCGCAGGCGCTCCTCGATAGTCCAGCCGCGGGCGTCCGCGATACTCCTCGCGTTCACGAGGTTGACGGTTTGCTCGCTGATCGGCCGGAGGAGGCCACGAATGGCGAACGCCTTCAGCGGCGTCACGTCGTGCTCAGCGATCTCGCCGTAGAAGCCAAGCTCGATGGTGGTCAGCTGGCCCGTCAGGAGCTGCGTGGCGATAGTCCCCAGCATCTCCGCCACAGCGAGATAGGGGCCCATGATCTCGAGCGTCTCCGGGGGGACAAGGGGGGCATTGACGGGATAGCGGGCCGGGCGGCCCGCGAGCACGTCGAGGACCTGCTGGGCGACATCGGTCGCGATGCGCTCCTGCGCCTCCGCAGTGGAGCCGGCGAGGTGCGGCGTGACGATGATGCGATCCTCTTCAAAGAGGGGAAGCTCGCCGGGGGGCTCGCGGCTGAAGACGTCCAGCGCCGCCCCAGCCACCTTGCCCGAGCGCACCGCGTCCAGCAGATCGGACTCGTCGATAATCCCGCCTCGGGCCGCGTTGATGAGGCGTACACCGTCCTTCATGGCCGCGAACTGATCGCGCGCGACCATTCCGCGGGTGGCCGCTGTGAGCGGCGTGTGGACGCTGATGAAGTCGCTCTCCGCATAGATTCGATCGATCTCCACGGGTTCGGCGCCCAAGGCGCGGACGCGCTCCGCGGGCACGAAAGGGTCGCTCACGAGGACGTGCATTTCGAACGCTACGGCGCGCCGGGCCATCTCCGAGCCGATCGGCCCGAAACCGATCAGCCCCAACGTCCGCCCGCGCAGCTCCGCGCCCATGAACTCCCGCCGCCGCCAGGCGCCGCTGCGCAGCGAGCGGTCGGCCTGCGGGATATGCCGTGCCAGCGACATCAGCAGGGCAAACGCGTGCTCCGCGGCCGCGATCGTATTCCCGCGGGGCGCGTTTACCACCACGACGCCACGCTCGGTCGCCGCATCCAAGTCGACGTTGTCCACGCCGGTACCGGCGCGCGCGATGATGACGAGCCGATCGGCTGCGGCGATCACCGCGGCCGTGACCTTCGTCTCGCTGCGGACGACGAGAGCCTCGTAGTCCGGGATGGCGGCGACCAGTTCGGCCGCCGTCATGCCGACCCGCACATCGACATCGGCGCCGCCTTCCAGGAGGGCGATACCCTCGGCCGCTATGTGATCGGCGACGAGGACGCGGGGGCGTCGGGCGCTCGATCCTTCGTTCGTCATCGCTGCGGCTTACCAGCCGCGCTCACCCTCACGCCGGGCTCGGGGCCGGGGAATCGGCCAGGAGCCGCTCGACCACATCGAGCGCGGCGCCGACATCGTCTTGGGAGCAGAAGCCCATGTGGCCCACCCGGAAGATCTTCCCGCTGAGCGACTGCTGGCCGCCGCCGAGGACGATGCCGAACTCCTCGCGCGCGCGCTTGCTGATGGCCGTTCCGTCGACGCCGGCCGGCCAACGCACGGCCGTCACGGTATCGGAGGCGAAGCGCTCGTCGCTGGCGAACAGCTCGAGCCCCATCGCCCGGACCCGCTCGCGGGTGTAGGCAGCGATCGCGTGGTGGCGGCCGTAGATCCCTTCGAGGCCCTCCGCTCGGAGGGTTTCGAAGGCCTTGTCCAGGCCGTAGAAGATCGAGAGCGCCGGTGTCCACGGCGTCTGCTTCTTCACGAGCGAATCGCGGGCCCGCGCGGCATCGAGGTAGAAGCGCGGCATCGCCGCCGTGGCATTCGCTTCCCAAGCGCGTTCGCTCAGCCAGAGGAACGTGAGCCCCGGTGGCACCATCCAGCCCTTCTGCGAACCGCTTACGAGTACGTCCAGCCCCCAGCGCTCAGCCGGGCAGGGAATGGAGGAGACGCTGCTGATCCCATCGACGACGAGCAACGGCTCACGATCACGTACGACGGCAGCAATCGCCTCCAGGGGGTTGGTCACACCGGTGGAGGTCTCGTTGTGCGTGACCAGCACGGCCTTGAACGAGGGGTCCTCGTCGAGGCGGCGCGCGATCTCTGCCGGGTCGGCGGCGCCACCCCATTCGATCTCATAGCGCACGACGTCGGCGCCGTAGGCTTCGGCGATCGAAGCGAGGCGGTTGCCAAAGACACCGATCGAGACCGCGAGGACGCGGTCGCCGGGACTGAGGACGTTCACGACCGCAGCTTCGAGACCAGCGGTCCCCGAGGCGCTGAGCGCCAACACGTCGGTCGAGGTACCGAAGACCCAGTCCAGACCCTCGGTCACGCGCTGGAGGATCGCGCCGAACTCGGGGCCACGATGGTTCATCATCTCCCCGCCGACAGCGTCGAGAACGTCCTCGGGGCAGGGGGTCGGGCCAGGGATACGCAGATTCACGATTCATCCCGCTAGGAGCTGAAATCGCATTTTGGCGCAGCCAGCGCCTACACACACGAGCGCTGGCCGCTGCTTCGACCGTCCATCGCCGCAACCTCGGCCCAGCGACCGTGCACGAGCTAAGATCAGTGTATGGTCAGCGACTTGCGTGCGATCCCCAGCGTCGACGCAGTCCTCGGTGCGTTGGCCGGCGAGGGCGAGTGGCCCCACACCCTCGCCGTCGAGGCGGTGCGCGGCGTGATCGCGAGCGCGCGCGAGGAAGCGCAAGCGGGCGGCCCGCTGCCGAGCCTCGATACGATCGTCGGGCAAGCCCAGGTGGCCGTGGCCCAGCTGGCGCGCCCCTCGCTGCGGCCCGTGATCAACGCCACCGGCGTCATCCTCCAGACGAACCTCGGCCGCGCGCCGCTGAGCGAGCGCGCCTTGCAGGCGATGGCGGAGGCCGGACGCGGCTACACGAACCTCGAATTCGACATCGCCGAAGGTGATCGTGGCAGCCGCCACGATCACGTGCGGGAGCTGATCCGCCGGACGACCGGGGCGGAGGATGGGCTGGTGGTGAACAACAACGCCGCCGCCCTGCTGATGGTGCTGCAGGTGTTCGCGAGCGGATCCGGCGTGATCGTCTCGCGCGGGGAGGCCGTCGAGATCGGGGGGCGCTTCCGCATCCCCGACGTGCTCCGCCAGAGCGGGGCACAGCTCGTCGAGGTAGGAACCACCAACCGCACCTACGCGGAGGACTACGCCGACGCCATCGATGAGGGGACGGCAGCGCTGCTGCGCGTCCACCGCTCGAACTTCCAGATCACGGGCTTCACCGCGCAGCCTGCCCTCGCCGAGCTCGTCGCGCTCGCACGGCAGCGCGCTGTGCTGCTCCTCGATGATCTAGGCAGCGGCTGCCTGGTGGAGACCGCGGACTTCGGGATCGCCCACGAGCCCACCGTCCAAGAGAGCCTCGACGCAGGCGTCGACCTCGCCCTCTTCAGTGGGGACAAGCTCCTCGGCGGGCCCCAGTGTGGCGTCATCGCCGGTCGCGGCGCGCTCGTCGAACAGCTCCGACAGCACCCCTTGGCGCGCGCGCTGCGCGTCGATAAGCTCACCATCGCCGCGCTCAACGCCACCCTCATGGCCTACGTCGCGGGAACGGAGCGGGACGAGATCCCCGTGTGGCGCATGCTCGCCCTCGAGGGCGAGGCGCTCCGGACGCGGGCGGAGGTGTGGGCGCGAGCGGCCGGACCGCGCGGGCGGCTCGTCCCGTCGGAATCGATGATCGGTGGGGGATCGCTGCCCGGAGCGGGGCGTCCCACGTGGTGCGCGGCCCTCAGGTCGGAGCATGGCGCAGACTGGCTCGCGGGCCAGTTGCGAGGCGCGGACCCCGCGATCCTCGGCCGCCTGCAGGACGACGAGGTCCTCCTCGATCCACGGACGGTCGCAGAGTCAGAGGGCGGAACCGTGGCCGCCTGTATCGCCGCCCTCGTGGGTTCGGAGGGTGGCGACGCCTAGGCGTCGCGAACGACGAGCAAGCCGCACCGATTGCGCATGGCGACACCCGTTGACCCCTTCGAAAAGCGCGGAATATAGTTCCAAACAGGCATAGTTCGAAATTTCACAACCTCTGTCCGCCCAAGATTGGCCCTTGGGCACGGGCAGCGAGGCGAAGCCGGACCGATGGCAGCTGAGATCCCCGAGGTCGTAATCAACCGGCTGCCCCTCTATGCGCGGGCGCTTTCCACCCTCGCCGCGGCCGGTGAGACCGTCGTGAGCTCACAGACGCTGGGCGAACAGCTCGACGTAACGCCGGCCCAGATCCGCAAGGACCTCAGCTATTTCGGCCGCTTCGGCAAGCAGGGGCGTGGCTACAACGTCCACGACCTGCTCGACCGTCTGCGCCAAATCCTCGGGCTCGACCGCAGCTGGGAGATGTGCGTCGTCGGCGTTGGACGCCTCGGGCAAGCGATCCTCGAATACGACGGCTTCGCACCCCAGGGGTTCCACGCGATCGTCGCATTCGACACCAGCGCCGAACTCGTCGGACGAACGATCCGCGGGCTCCAGGTCAGAGCCATGGACGACCTCGAGCACTACCTGGAGCAGACCCCGATCGACATCGCCATCGTCTCCGTTCCCGCAGACGCGGCCCAAAGCGTTGTGGACCGGCTCGTCGCGTGCGGCGTGCGCGCGATCCTGAACTACGCGCCGATGTCGGCGCACGTACCGGCGGGGGTTTCGATCCGCCAGATCGATCCCGTGGTGATGATGCAGGGCATGACCTACTACCTGAAGGACCTGAGTGACGGTGCCGGCTAGGCCAAGTCGGTCGAGGCCAGCTCGGTACTCCTGAGCCAGCGCTCGACGGCGCTGGGCGAGCGCAGTCGCTCGAAGCGGGCGTTGGCCCACTGGGGGTCATCCATGGACTCGGCGTAGCGGCGGCGGCGAGGACGGTGGCGCTTGAGCGTGTACCAGACGAGCGACCGGTCCCAGGGCAGGAAGTGCTCCCAGAACCGCTCGCGGTTCGTGCCCCAGAGGAGCTCCCTGCGCCGCCAGCGGCGCCAGGAGCGAGCAAGGATCCGGCGCAAGATCAGGCCGAGGGGGAAGTCGAGCCAGACGATCGTATCGGCCGCGGGCCACGTGATATCGCCAACGTACTTGTCGTAGTTGCCGTCGATCGCCCAGCGGGGCTCCGCTACCGCCTCGCGGGTCCGCTGCCGGAAGAGATCGGTCTCCGCCATCGTCCAATTGGGGCCCCAGTTCAGCGCGTCGAGTTCCACGTGACGCAGACCGTGGCGACTCGCCAAAGCCGCCGCGAGCGTCGTTTTCCCAGCGCAGCTATCGCCGATGACGAGGATGTTGGGACCCACGACGTGAGGCTTGGTCTGCAAAGGACTCACGGTCAGTGAAACGCCGCGGCGGGGCCCGGGGTTAACCAGAGCGGAGAAGCGTCAGCGATCCTGGGGGGAGAAGAGCCCGACGAGCATCTCCTCTTCGGTGGGGAGGCTGCGCTCGATGATGTCGAGGTGGTCGAGCGCGATCGCGGCGCCGATCGCCACGCACTCCAGGGGGTTGTCCGTTACATAGCAGGGAACCCCTGTTTCCTGCGTCAGAAGCTCGTCGAGGTGGCGCAGCAGTGCGCCGCCGCCCGTCAGCACGATGCCCCGATCGATGACGTCGGCCGAGAGCTCCGGCGGAGTGCGCTCGAGCACGCTTCGCACCGCCTGCACGATGGCGACGAGCGAGTCCTGGATCGCCTGCGTGATCTCATCGCTGGTCAGGGTGATCGTCTTCGGCAAGCCGCTGAGCTGATCGCGACCGCGCACCTGGGTGGTCAAGGCGTCGTCGAGTGGGATCGCGGAGCCGATGGCGATCTTGATCTCCTCGGCCGTGGCCTCGCCGATGACGAGATTGTGGCGCCGGCGGACGAACGCCTGGATCGCCTCATCGAGGCGATCGCCAGCCACACGGACGGACTCGCTCACGACGATGCCGTAAAGCGAGATCACCGCCGCTTCGGTCCGGCCGCCGCCGATGTTCACGATCATGTTGCCGCGGGGGGTCCCGATGGGGACGCCCGCGCCAATGGCTGCGGCGAGCGGCTCGGGTACGAGCCGAGCAGGCCGGCGCGCGCCCGCCTGCTCGGCGGCGTCGCGGACGGCACGTTGCTCGACGCTGGTGACCCCGGCCGGCACGGTCACCATGATTTCCGGCCGGATGAGGTTGAAGCGCCCCGTGACCAACCCGATGAAGTACCGCATCATCGCCTCGGTCGTGAGGTAGTCGGCGATGACCCCTTCGCGCATCGGCCGGATGACGCTGATCGCGCCCGGCGCCCGGCCCTGCATCAGGCGCGCCTCCGCACCGACAGCGACGATGGCGTTGTCGCGGTTATGTCGAGCGACGACGGAGGGCTCGTTCACGACGATGCCCTGGCCCTTCACGAACACGAGGATGTTCGCGGTGCCGAGATCGACCCCGGCGCGGATCGTAGAGAGGAAGCCCAGCGCCATCGCCTACACCCGCGCGATCTCGACGCCGAGCGCCTCGAGCTTCTCATCGAGACGCTCGTACTTGCGATCCAAATGATAGATCTCGTCGATAAAGGTGGTGCCGGTGGCGACGAGCGCTGACAGCAACACCGCTGCGCCCGCGCGCACGTCGAGGGCGCGGACGTGGGCGCCGTGGAGCGGCGTAGGGCCGCTGACGATGGCGGAGGACCCCGTGCTCACGATCTCAGCGCCCATCTTGCGCAGCTCGCCCACATAGAGCATGCGGTTGTCGAACACGCGCTCGTGGATGATCGAGACGCCCCCGGCCTGGGTGAGGAGCGCCGCCATCTGCGCGTGGAGGTCGGTGGGAAGGCCCGGATAGGGGAGGGCCTGGAAGCTCACTCCCGTGAGCTGTGGCTCCCCCACCACGCGGATCCATCCCTCGCCGAGCTCAATCGAAGCGCCGATGACGCGCAGCTTGCTGATGAGCGCATCGAGGACCAGGGTGGGCGCATCCTCGATGCGCACATCGCCGCCGGTCATGGCCGCGGCGATGGCGAAGGTGCCCGCTTCGATACGATCGGGCATGACCTTCACCGTAGCGCCGTGCAGGTGCTCGACCCCCTCGACAACGAGTATCTGCGTGCCCAGGCCGGAGATGTGCGAGCCCATCGCAACCAGCAGTGCGGCGAGGGACTGCACCTCAGGCTCGGTCGCGGCGTTCACGATCGTGGTCTCGCCCTTGGCCAGCGTGGCGGCCATCATCACGTTCTGCGTGCCTGAAACCGACGGGTAGTCCATGAACACACGCGTGCCCTGGAGCCCTCCTGGAGCGTGCGCCTCGTAGCGCTCGCCGACACGATCGATCCTCGCCCCCATCGCTTCGAACCCAGCAAGGTGCACGTCGATCGGACGCTGTCCGATCACGTCGCCACCTGGCGGCGGCAGGCCCGCGAAGCCGTACCGCGCGATGAGCGGGCCCATCACCTGGAAGGACGCGCGGTTCTCGGTGATGAGCTCGATCGGTGCCTCGTAGGTGCTCACGCCCGCAGCGTTCAGGACCACCCGGTTCGGCGTCGGGCGCTCCACGCTCGCGCCGAGGTGGGTCAGGAGCTCTCCGAGCGAATCGACGTCGGAAATTGCGGGGACGTTGTCGAGGACAACGTCCTCGTCCGTGAGGAGCGCGGCGCACATCGCGGCGAGGGCCGCATTGGCGGCGCCGGAGATACGGACCGAGCCGCGGAGGACAGCGCCACCGCGCACTTCATAGCGGGGGCCGCGTCCACGCTGCAGGGCCATTCCAAGCCAGTATGGGCACAGGTCGAAAGCTGCCGCAAACGGCGGGCGCTCAGCGAACGAGAACGAAGATCTGGCCGGCAGGGGAACGCGGTCGCTTGGCAGATGGTCCGGGGGGTCGCGCTCGTGTCAGAAGCGGAGCCGTTCGGCGTGGCGAACCACCGCCGCATGGCGTCCACGCCCGAGGCCCCGATGGGCCCAACGGTGCGGCACTATCCTTGGCCACGGAGGCGATCGAGGACTGACGAACAACCCTGCTTCGCCGCGTTCCACGTCGAGGACATGGAGGCGTCCGTGCGCTTCTACCGCGACGGCATTGGAATCGCGCTGAAGGCCAACGAGGATCCGCCCCACAACGAGATCTCCTGGCACGACCCCTACTTCCACTTCGCCCTCTTCCCCAAGGGCGTTCCACCAGAGGGGGGGCTGGGGCTATTCGTGGACGATCTCGATGTAATCCACGAGCGAATGGTCGCTCTTGGCACGAGGGTCGATAGGGCACCGTATGACGCGCCTTGGGGCAGAGGCGCGACCTACCTCGACCCCGACGGCAACCTGATCGGGCTCACCGAACGCAGCACGCACCCCTCAAAGGGCGTCTGAGCGCACTCGGCCATGGAGGCGATCGATGACTGACGAACAACCCTGCTTCGCCGCGTTCCACGTCGAGGACATGGAGGCGTCCGTGCGCTTCTACCGCGACGGCATCGGGATCGCGCTCGAACCGAACGAAAGCCCGCCCCACAACGAGATCTCGTGGCACGACCCGTACTTCCACTTCGCCCTCTTCCCTAAGGATGCGCCGCGAGAGCCCGACCTCGGGCTCTTCGTCGAGGACATCGAAGCTTCCCACCAGCAGCTCGTGGCGATCGGCGCGACGGTGGATAAGGCGCCCTATGACGCGCCCTGGGGCAGGGAAGCGCGCTACCTCGACCCCGACGGCAACCTCATCAGCCTGACAGAACGGAACACGCACCCCTCGAAGGGCAAGTAGCGCCACCCGCCGCCGGGCGGGCGCGCAGGCTGGACACTAGGACCAGCGTTCGGAGCCAGGCGTCGGCGCAAACCGCGGCAAGGGACACCGTGATCGGCGCCCTCAGAATCAACGGCCGCGCTCGAAATTAACCGCCGGGCATTGGGGGGCCGGGGCGACGGGGGCGGCGCTCGGCGACGCGGAGGCGGAGGAGCGCGCGCTGCATCGACGCTTGGGCGCGGGCGAGCTCGGCATCGCTGACCTGCTGGTCCTCCTGAAGGCCCCGCAGCCGCTCTTCTGCCCGGGTACGCGCCTCCTCCGCGCGGGTCACGTCGATATC
The DNA here is from genome assembly GCA_963577065.1 of Dehalococcoidia bacterium. Lineage (GTDB taxonomy): Bacteria > Chloroflexota > Dehalococcoidia > Tepidiformales > Tepidiformaceae > CAUYXJ01. The sequence goes on from CAUYXJ010000028.1 coordinate 21,584, forward strand.
CTCGGCCGCCTCGGCGGCGTCCGCGAGAATCGTGACGTGATTGCTGTGCACTTCGAGAAAGCCCCCGCCGATCGCGAACGAGGACTCCTCGCCGCCCCGGCGGAAGATCAGCTCGCCGTACTCGAGGGTGGTCATGAGCGGCGCGTGGCGCGGGAGGATCGCCAACTGGCCTTCGCTCCCGGGCGCGATCAGGATATCGACCGCCGCTTCCGTGCGGACGATGCGCTCGGCCGTGACGATCTCGATCGATAGGGGCACCGCTAGCCCTCCTCGCTCATCTGGCGGCCTTCCTCGACGGCTTCATCGATGCTGCCCTTCATGTAGAAGGCCTGCTCGGGAAGGCCGTCGTGCTGGCCCTCGAGGATCTCCTTGAAGCCGCGCACCGTCTCGCGGACCGAGACGTAACGGCCTTCGCGGCCGGTGAAGGTCTCGCCGACGAAGAACGGCTGCGTGAGGAAGCGCTGCAGTTTCCGGGCGCGCGTCACGGTGAGCTTGTCCTCATCCGAGAGCTCGTCGATACCGAGGATGGCGATGATGTCCTGAAGGTCTTTGTAACGCTGCAGGACGCCCTGCACGTTCCGGGCGACCTCATAGTGCTCCTCGCCCACGATCCGCGGCTCGAGTGCGCGGGAGAAGGACGTGAGCGGGTCCATGGCGGGGTAGAGCGCCTGCTCGGCGAGGGAGCGCTCTAGGGCAACGACGGCGTCGAGGTGGGCAAAGGTCGTGGCGACGCCGGGGTCGGTGTAGTCGTCGGCGGGGACGTAGATCGCCTGGAACGAGGTGATCGAGCCCTTCTTCGTGGAGGTGATGCGCTCCTCGAGTTCGCCCATCTCCGTGGCCAGCGTCGGCTGGTAGCCGACGGCCGACGGCATGCGTCCGAGCAGGGCCGAGACCTCCATGCCCGCGAGCGTGTAGCGGTAGATGTTGTCGACGAAGAAGAGGACATCCTGCGACTGCTCGTCGCGGAAGTACTCGGCCATCGTGAGCCCGCTCAGGGCCACGCGCAGACGCACCCCCGGGGGCTCGTTCATCTGGCCGAAAACCATGGACATGCGCGGCAGGACCCCGGACTCCCGCATCTCGTTCCAGAGGTCGTTCCCTTCGCGCGAGCGCTCGCCGACGCCGGCGAAGACGGAGAAGCCGCCGTGCTCACGCGCGATGTTCGAGATCAGCTCCTGAATAATGACGGTCTTGCCGACACCAGCGCCGCCGTAGAGGCCGACCTTCCCGCCACGTACGAGCGGGGCGATGAGGTCGATCACCTTGATTCCCGTCTCGAGGACGGATGGCTGCGTCTCCTGCTCCTCGAAGGAGGGGGGCTCACGATGGATGGGCCAGCGGGGGGCGTCCTCGGGGGCGGGGAGGTTGTCGATCGGATCGCCGAGGACGTTGAACATGCGCCCCAGTGAGGCCTCGCCCACCGGCACGGAGATCTGCTGCCCCGTATCAACCGCGGCCATGCCGCGGGTGAGCCCGTCGGTCGTGTCCATCGCGAGAGCGCGGACCCAGTTGTTGCCGACGTGCTGCTGGACCTCGACGATCAGCGACTCCCCATCACCACGATCGATGCGCACCGCGTTGTAGATCGCGGGCAGCTGATCGGGCGGGAACTCGATATCCAGCACGGTGCCGATGATTTGGACGATGCGCCCTTCGGCGGCGGTTGCGGTGACCATGGGGGCCTCCTCTTGGCTCCTAGGATTTGGGGCGGAACTGCGCGAGGCGTTCCGCCCTATCAGGCCCCACTCCGGGGCCGATGCGGCGCTCGCAGGCGAGGCCTCCGGCGTAGGTGTGGCTCTGGTCTTCGTTCGCGAAGCGCGGGACGAGTTCGTTCACGCCGCCACCGCCGCGATTTCGGCAACGTCGATCTCGGCAAGCGATTCAACTGTGCGTTCGGGGTTGGGGAGGGCGAGATCGCGGGTGTAATCGGTCCGCACGGCCCAGCAGGTCAGGCCGGCGGCGTGGGCGGACTCGATGCCTGCCGGTGCGTCCTCGATGGCGAGGCAGCGCTCGGGGCGAGCCCCGAGCAGCTCCGCCGCAAGCCGGTAGATCTCGGGGTCGGGTTTGCCCTGCTCAATGTCGTCACCAGTCACAACGACGTCGAAGGCATCCGCCAGACCGATGCGGCCGAGGCAGGCGGCCACCCAGCTTCGCCGCGACGAGGAGGCCACCGCCAGGGGTAGCCCCGCTCGGCTCAGCGCTTCGACGAGCGCTGTCGCGCCGGGGAGGGGTTCGACGACGTCACGGTAGGAGGCGAGGACGCGTTCGTTGTAGGGGCCCCGATAGTGATCGGCGGGGTAGGGCAGGCTGAGCCTCTCGACGAACTCGGTCCAGCCCGCCTTCGTGCCCATGTAGGTCTTGTAGCTTTCCAGGGGGAAGACCACCCCGTCTTCGGCCAGCAGCGCGCTCACCGCGGCGTAGTGGAGCGGCTCGCCGTCCACGAGCACACCGTCCATATCGAAGACGACTGCATCGAAGGGCGCTCCCTCAGCCACTGACGGCCTCCGCGCCACCGACGATATCAAGCAGCTCGCTGGTGACCTGCTCCTGGCGGGCCTTGTTGTAAGTCAGGGTGAGTTCGCGTTCGATGTCGCTGGCGTTGTCGGTGGCGTTCTTCATCGCGACCATGCGCGCGGACTGTTCCGAGGCAGCGGATTCGAGGATCGCGGCGTGGACCTGCATCTCCACATAGCGGGGGAGGAGGCGCTCGAAGACCAACGCCGGCGTGGGTTCGAAGATGTACTCCTGGCGAAGCGCCTCGGCCTCCGCTTCGTCGGCCGCGGTCGGCCGCTCGACCGGGAGGAGCCGCCGCACGACGGGCCGCTGATTCACCGTGCTCACGAATTCGGCAAAGCTGATGAAAACCTGATCGACGGTGCCGCCGAGGTAGTCGTCCATCATCAGCCGGGCGATTGCGTTCGTTTGCGGCAGCGCGGGGTAGTCACCGAGGTCGGTGAACTCGGCCGCCACGCGGGCGCGGGCACGGACGAAGAAGTCGCGACCCTTGCGTCCCACAGCCACGAGCGAGGCCGGCTCATCCGCCTCGCTGAGGAAGCCGCTCGCGCTGTTGTTGAGGTTTGCGTTGAGCGCGCCGCAGAGTCCGCGGTCGGGCGTGATGTGGAGGATCGCGATGTTCTCGATTGGCCGCTGCGTGAGGAACGGGTGCGAGCCTTCGCCATCGCCGTCCCCGCCGGGGGCGGTCGCTGCGAGCGACGAGAGCACGTGCTGGATCTTCTCCGCGTAGGGACGGCCCTCGGTGGCACGTTCCTGCGCGCGGCGCATCTTCGAGGCGGCCACGAGCTGAAGCGCATTCGTGATCTTTGCGGTGTTCTGCACCGAGCCGATGCGGCGCCGTAGCTGCTGGATGGTGGGCATGATTCCCCCTAGTAGGGGACGGTCTCCTTGAAGTCTTCGACGGCGGCGCGAACCTCGCCGTCGATCTCGTCCGTGAGCTCACGCTCGGACTCGATTTTGGCCGCGAGCTCCGGCCTGTTGCTCGCGAGGTAGCTCACGAATGCCGATTCGAAGCTCGCGACCTTCTCCGTGGGAACGTCGTCGAGGAGGCCCTGGGTGAGGGCGAAGATGACGGCCACCTCTTCGGCAAGGCTGAGCGGCGCGAACTGTGGCTGCTTGAGGATCTCGTTCGCGCGCAAACCGCGCTCGAGCTGTCGCTGCGTGGCAGTGTCGAGGTCGCTCGTGCCGAACTGGGCGAAGGCTTGTAGCTCTCGGAACTGGGCGTGGTCGAGCTTGAGGCGCCCGGAGACGGAGCGCATCGCGCGCGTCTGGGCAGCGCCACCGACACGGCTGACGGAGAGGCCCACGTTCAGGGCCGGCCGCACACCAGCGTTGAAGAGGTCCGGTTCGAGGTAGATCTGGCCGTCGGTAATGGAGATGACGTTCGTGGGGATGTACGCGGAAACGTCGTTGGCCTGCGTCTCGATGATGGGCAGGGCCGTGAGCGAGCCGCCCGCTTCGAGCTTCGCTGCCCGCTCGAGGAGGCGGCTGTGCAGGTAGAAGACATCGCCGGGGTAGGCCTCGCGGCCGGGCGGGCGGCGCAGCAGCAGCGAGATCTGGCGGTAGGCCCAGGCGTGCTTGCTCAGGTCGTCGTAGATGATGAGCGCGTCGCGCCCGCTCTCCATGATCTCCTCGCCCATCGCGCATCCGGCGTAGGGGGCGAGGTACTGAAGCGCAGCGGAATCAGAGGCGTTGGCCGCCACGATGATTGTGTGGTCCATCGCACCGTGCTCTTCGAGCTGGCCGAGGACCTGGGCGACCTTGCCCGCCTTCTGGCCGATGGCGACGTAGATGCAGATCAGGTCGCCGCCCTTCTGATTGATGATGGTGTCGAGGGCGATCGCGCTCTTGCCGGTTGAGCGGTCGCCGATGATGAGCTCGCGCTGGCCGCGGCCGATGGGAATCATCGCATCGATCGCCTTCACCCCCGTCTGCACGGGCGTGTCGACGCTCTTGCGGAGGGTGACTCCGGGAGCGATGCGTTCGACGGGCCGGGTCTTGGTCGTGCCGACCGGTCCCCGGCCATCGATCGGATTGCCGAGCGCATCGACGACGCGGCCGATGAGCTCATCGCCAACGGGCACCTCGATGATGCGCCCGGTGGCGCGGACCTCGTCGCCTTCCTTGATCTTTTCGTAGTCGCCGAGAATGACGGCGCTGACGGACTCCTCCTCGAGGTTGAGGGCGAGGCCCATCGTGCCGTTGGGGAATTCGAGCAGCTCCGAATAACGCGCGTTCGTGAGCCCGTGGGCGCGGGCCACGCCGTCACCGGCCTCGATCACGACACCGACGTCGGTCGCGACGGACGGTGCGTCGAACTGCTCGATCTGCTCACGGAGGATGGATGCGATCTCTTCGGCGCGAACGGCCATAGTGCTCCCTCGTGCTCTCTGCGCGGCCCTAGCGGGCCCCGCTCAGCTCCGTGTGCAACCGCCGCAGGCGGTCACGCACGCTGCCATCGATGAGATGGTCGTCGATACGGAGGACGATCCCACCGATGATGTCGGAATCGACCGCAGCAGTGGCCGTGATGCGCTTCCCGAGCGCCTCGCCGAGCCGCTGCTCGATCGCAGCGACCTGCTCGGGGCCCAGAGGCACAGCGGTCGTGATCTCGGCCTGGGCGATCCCCTCATGTTCGTCGGCGAAGCGGTTGAAGGCGTTGGAGATCTCCCGCGCCTCGGGCGTCCGCCCCTTCGCCACGAGGACTTTGGCCAGGTTGGCGGCGAGCGGCCCGACATCGAGCGCGCGGTCGACCAGCGCCTGACGCTCAGGCACCGCGATCCGGGCGGCCGCGAAGAGGCCGGCGGCCTCGGACTCCACCAGCAAGGTGGCGACATCATCGAGGTCGCTTCGCCACTTCGCGATCGCATCGCCGTCGCGCGCGATCGCGAAGGCCGCCTGGGCGTAACGCCGCGCCGCCTGCAGATCCGCAGCCACTAGGCGCGGTCTCCAAGCTCGGACTCGGCGAGCGTCTCCTCGATGATGCGTTCGTGCGCTTCCGCATCGAGGGATTGGCGGATGACGCGCTCGGCCGCGTTCACGGTGATCCCAGCGAACTCGCCACGGAGGTCCGCGATCGCGCGGTCGCGCTCGAGTTGGATCTCCTGACGTGCGCGTTCGGCGCCGGCTTCGCGGTCGCGTTCGCTCTGCTCACGGGCGTCGTCCTGGATGCGTGAAGCCACCTGCTGGGCGTTCGCCACGATGTCCTGGCCCTGGCCACGCGCCTCATCGAGTTGCGCCTGAATGCGCGCCTCGGCGTCGGAGGCTTCGGCGCGGGCCGCCTCGGCGGCGCCTAAGCCCTCGGCGACGCGCTTCTTGCGATCGTCGAGCATGCCCAGGATGGGTTTGTAGAGGGTGAAGCGCAGGATCACGAGCAGGACGATGAAATTCGCCACCTGCGCGATCAGCTGCGGCAAGTTGATGCCAAGGGCATCGAAAGCCTCGCCCATAAGAGCTCCCCCCTTCAGCGATTCGCGTTCGTCACGCTAGATGACAAAGGCGATGATGATGGCCGTGAGCAGGGCGTAGATGCCGATCGCTTCCGCGAAGGCAACGCCCAGGATCATGTTCGTCTGGATGGCGGCGCGGGCCTCGGGGTTGCGCCCCAGGGCTTCCATCGCCTTGCCTACCAGCAAGCCGATGCCGACACCAGGCCCAAGCGCGCCCAGGCCCATTGCCAGGCCGGCGCCGATGGCCTTGGCACCATCTGCATCGAGCGCGAGCAGGAACGGCAAGAGATCAAGTGCTCCCATAGTTCGGGTCCTCCCTCGTGTTGGCCCCGTCCTCGCGGGGCGTTGTTCTGAAGGGGCGAGGCTACTGCCCCGGGCTCCCCTGGGATTCCATATCGTGACCGGCTTCGTCTTCCTGGTGCTCGCCGTCCTCCCCGTGATGCTCCACCGCCATCACGGCGAAGACGAGCGTGAGAAGCGCAAACACCGTGGCCTGGATGAAGCCGACGAAGAGCTCCAGGCCGTAGATGATATCGACGATGAGGAATGGCACGAGGAAGGTGAGCATCAGCACGAGCACCTCCCCAGCGAAGATGTTGCCGAAAAGCCTGAACGAGAAGCTGATGATGCGGATGAACTCGGAGAGCAACTCGAGCAGCCCCACGAACGCCGGGATGACACCGCTGAAGTTGAAGAACTTCTTGAGGTAGCCCAGCCCCAGCGTCTGCAGACCCCAGAACTCAACCATCACGAACGAGATCAGGGCCAGCGCGAGCGTGTTGTTGACGTCGCTGTAGGCGGAGCGGAAGTAGGGAATGATGAGCGCGAGCTTCTGGTCGGGGAACTCGATCCCCACGACCGTGAGCTCCTCGCCGAGCAGGGCGCTGGGCACGCCACCTTCGTGGCTCTGCGCGGCCTCTTCTTCGCCCTCGGCCGCGTCCGCGAGGTCGCCGGCCGACAGCAGAATGGGAGCGTCGGGATCGGCTGCGAGGGCCGCTACCGCCGCCCTCAGCATGGCCGGCGTGACGACCTCGGCAAGCTCCTTGAGCTCGGTCGCGGAGAGCTCGACGCCCTCGTTCGCAGCCTCGACGAACGCCTCCGCATCGAACTCCGTGAACGTCTCCGCGAGGAAGACGACGTATCGGTCCAGCGCCGCGGGTGGGGTAATCGGGCTCTCGAGGGACGCCTTGATCTCGAACTCGGCATCGGCGGCATTGGGCTTGACCAGGCCGATACCGGTGTCGTCCACGAGCCAGGCCCCATGCTTCACCTGTTCGACGAAGTCGTGGCCATCCTCGTAGTGCTCCTCGATCTCGTGGAAGATCTCGTGGCCGACATCCTCGGTCTTGCCGATCGCGTTGAAGAAGGGCAGCAATCCCATCCAGTTCGACATGAGGATGAAGAGGAAGAACGTCGCGATCACGGTGAAGAAGCGGCGGCCGTTCTTCTGGCCTGCGATATCTTCGAGCTGGCCCACGAGGAACTCGACGCCCGCCTCGACGAAGTTCTGGGCGCCCGAGGGGAGGAGCTTCATCGAGCGGGTCGCGAGGAACGTGCCAACGATCAGCACCGCCATCGCCATCCACGCCGAGATCAATGTGTTGGTGATGTTCAGCGGCCCGAGCTTCGTGATCACTTCCGCAGGAACGATGATCTCGGGCTGGGGGCCGCTGGCAACCATGAAGCCGACAACGATCCAGGCGAGGACCGCAACTACCGTCACGACGATGTAGATCTTTCTCATCGTGCGCTAAACACCCTCAGCGTCGTTGCCAAAGCGGTTCATGAAAGGGATGAGCATGCGGATCCCGCCACCAATGGCCAGGGTGAGCCCGAGGACGATCCCCAGCAGCGTGAATAACGGATCGAGGCTGGTGAGGCCATCGAGCCAGCGCCCGACGAGGACGCCAATGATGATGCAGGTGGCGAAATACCATCCGGCACCCATGAGGTAGGCGGTGGGTGCTACCCAACCGCTCTGTCCCGGTCTCGCCATGCCCGGATTCAAACCGCGCGAATGATAGGCGGATTGTGAAGGAAAGCGCAAGCGGCCTCGAAGGCCAGTACCGGCCTACCGCTGACGCTCATCGAAATCGGCGAGATCGAGGCCTTCGATGAAGTCCTTGAACGGCCCCAGGCGCTCCAGTTCGACCGGATCGACGGGCTTCTCGGGCCCACGCTCGCCCCCTCCCTCGGCGTCCGAATCATCCTCGCGAATGACCTCCCCGCCCTCGTCGAGAACGGCCTCTTCCGCGTAGATCGGGACCTCCGCGCGGACGGCAAGCGAGATCGCGTCCGAAGGGCGCGAGTCGATCTCGAGCGTTTCGCCCTTCACATCGAGGACGATGCGGGCGTAGTAGGTGTCGTTCGCCAGATCGTTGAGCAGGATGTGACGCACGCTCGCGCCGAGCTGCTCAATGACGTCGCGCAGGAGATCGTGGGTGTGGGGCCGGGGCGGGATTTGATCGTGGAGGCGGATCGCAATGCTTTCCGCCTCGTAGGGCCCTATCCAGATCGTGAGATAGCGATCCGTGTCCTTCTCGCGCAGGATGGCGATGCGCTGGTAGGTATTCAGCGAAAGACGAATGCTCTCGACGGTCAGCTCTCGCACAATGCCCTCCAACGGCAGAAGGTCTGCGTCCCGCTCGATGATAGGAGGCTGCGCAGAGCAGCGGCAAGGCGTTCGGCGGACCGCGAAGCTCCTCAGGACCTGAGGTTGAGGACCGCAGCAACGCCGATTACAACCGCAAGCATGGCCATCGCCGGCTGCACGCCGAGCCAGTCGCCGATCGCCCCTGCCGCGAGCACGGGCAGCGAGGCAGCGACCGCCGCCATCGCGGCCTGGGTGGCGATCACGCGTCCCTGGAGCGAGAGCGGCACGCGGTCGTTCAGGACCGTCTGCCCGGCAACGCTCACCAGTGCGTAGGCGAAACCGAGGGGAAGCACGAGCGCCATGGCCAATAGCCCCCCACCATCGAAGCTGCCGATGTCGACATCCGCGAGCCAGGAGAGGGCGCCGTAGCCGCTGAGGAAGCTCGCCTCTTCGTTCACGAAGGTAATGCCCAGCAAGAGCGCAACGAAGACGACGAACCCGATCGAGCTGAGGAGGGAGTGGGGCACGCGGCGCGAGAGGAAACCGGCCACGCGCAAGCCGAGAACGACCCCGATCGCGACCGGCGTGAGCACGAGCGCACCTACTTCGAGGGGCAGATCGAGGACATCGCGGATGTAAGTCGGGATAAGCCCACCGAGGATGATCAGCGCCATCGAGATCAGCGTCAGTTCGATCGCGGCCCCGAGCACCACGGGGTCCGCTCGAATCGCCAGCCAGCCGACCTTCCACCAGGGGCCGTCGCCACCGCCACCGACCTCCGATTCCGCGGCCGCCTGCACGCGACCGATCATGACCACTTGAATCGCTGC
>CAUYXJ010000029.1:0-30888 GCA_963577065.1 Dehalococcoidia bacterium
GGGGCCCGGCTCCTTGGCGAGAAAGCGGAAGGAGATCTCCTCGTCCGGCTGGATCGAAAGCGTGAGCAGATTCGGACGGAGGTAGCCCACGCCAGTGCCCTCGAACATCCTCACCGGCGCCTCGCGGAAGGAGATCGCGACTTCCGTGGCCTTTCGGGGCATGCGCTTGCCGGTCCGCAGGAAGATGGGCACGCCCGACCAGCGCCAGTTGTCGATGAACAGCCGAATCGCGGCGAAGGTCTCGACCTCGGAGCTGGCGGCTACGCCCGTCTCCTCGCGATAGCCGGGGAGGATCTCACCGCCGTCCTGGGCACGGATGTACTGCCCGCGGACGGCGTCGGCGGGGTCGATCGGGCGGATGGCGTGGAACAGCTTCGCGGCTTCATCGCGCACGGCTTCCGGGTGGAAGGACGCGGGAGGCTCCATCGTCAGCATCGCCAAGACCTGGAGGACGTGGTTCTGGAGGATGTCGCGGAGAGCACCGGCCTCTTCGTAAAAGGCGCCACGGCCTTCGATCCCGATCGACTCGGCGACGGTGATTTGGACGTGGTCGATCGCGTCGCGGTTCCAAACGCGCTCGAAGACCGAGTTGCCCAAGCGGAAGACGAGGATGTTCTGGACCGTTTCCTTGCCGAGGTAGTGGTCGATGCGGAAGACCTGTTGTTCTTCGAAGTGCTTGTGGATCGTGCCGTCGAGGTCGTACGCAGACTCGAGATCGTGGCCGAACGGCTTCTCCACGACGATGCGGGCGCCCTCGACGAGCCCGCCCGACGCGACCTCGGCGATCGTCGTCGGGAACGCCGATGGCGGAATCGAGAGGTAGATGAGCCGCTCGAGGTGGGAGCAGCAGCGAGCGACCTCGGCGAGACCCTGCCCGCTGTCGACGTAGCGGAGTCGCTCGGCGAAGGCGGGCCAAGAGCCCTCGTCGAGCTCCGTACGCGAGAACTCGCGGATCGAAGCGGCTGCGGAGTCGCGGAACTCGGCGTCACTCAGGGGACGGCGCGCGTAGCCGATGATGTGGCCATTGCGCGGGAGGAGACCGCCGAGGTGAAGGTTGTAGAGGGCCGGGAGCAGCTTGCGTTTGGCGAGATCGCCGGTCGCGCCGATGATGACGATGTCCTGATCGGCAGGGGGATCCAGGCTCACTGCGACTTCACAGCGTGGCCGCCGAACTGGTTGCGAAGCGCCGCGATGACACGCATCGCGAACGGATCCTCCTGGCGAGAGGTGAAGCGCGCGAACAACGACTGCGAGATCACGGACGCGTTGACCGCGTGGTCGACTGACTCCTTGACCGTCCAGCGGCCCTCGCCGGAGTCATCCGCATAGGCGCGGAGCTGCTCCAAACGCGGATCTTCCTCGAGGGCGCCCTCGAGGAGTTCGAGCAGCCAGGATCGGACAACGCTGCCTTGCCCCCAGAGCCCCGCGATCTCGTGCAGGTCGAGGGGGTACTCGGACGCTTGCAACAGATCGAAGCCCTCGGCGTAGGCCTGCATGAGGCCGTACTCGATGCCGTTGTGGACCATCTTTACGAAGTGGCCGGCGCCGGAGTTGCCCATATGGCCGTAGCCATCGGGCGGAGCGAGCGTGGCCAGGAGCGGCTCGACGTGCTCGAAGGCCTCGCGGGGGCCGCCGATCATGAGGCAGAAGCCGACCTCGAAGCCCCAGACTCCGCCAGAGGTCCCGATGTCGAGGTAATGCAAGCCCTGCGGCTTCACCTGGTGCGCGCGCCGAACGGAGTCCCGGAAGTTGCTGTTGCCGCCGTCGATGAGGATGTCGCCTGGACTGAGGAGCGCGGCGACATCGCTTACGGTACTCTCGGTTATGTCGCCTGAGGGGACCATCACCCAGACGACCCGGGGCGCGGGCAGGGCCGCGACGAGCTCTTCGAGCGAGGCGACATCGGAGACGTCCGGGTTGCGGTCGTAGCCGACGACCTCGTGGCCGCCGTCGCGGGCACGCCGCGTCAGGCCCATGCCCATGCGGCCCAGACCGACCATTCCGATCTTCACGCGGTCACCTCACCGACGAGCTCGTCGAGAGTGACGCGCGCAACGCGTCTCCCTCTCGCGACCAACGACTCGAGATCGCCCTGCGCCTGCGCCGTCTTTAGTTGCGAGAACGAGTACGGCTTCCCCGGGATCGCGGCGTCGACGGGGTCGTCGCGCACGATCTGGACGAAGGCCCCGCTCGCGGGGCCGCCTTTGTGGAGCTGGCCGGTCGAGTGCAGGAAGCGGGGGCCGAAGCCCACCGTCGTCGCGACGCGATAGCGGTCGCGCAGCCGCGTACGCAGACTCTGGAGGATGGCTTGGTTCTCCGCTGTTCGGGGGAGGTAGGCGAGCAGGGCGAGGTAATCGCCGGAGCCCAATGAGCTGAGCAGATTGGCGAGTGACCCCGTCTCGGGGGGCGGCACGGGGTCGGCCAAAACGCGGGCCGTGGCGTCCTTCGCTTCCTGGACGTTGGGCTGGTCGAACGGCTGGATCCCGAGCACGTGGCCCGCAACCGCGGTCGCGAACTCCCAACGCGCGAACTCGGCCGGAAGCTGGGCGGCGTCGCAGTACGGCAGACGCACGACGGGATGGCCCGCCGCTTCGAGTGCGGCCAGGTCAGCGTGCTCCCCCAGCGCGACGAAAAGGCGATCGTCGCCGTAGACCTCGGGGCCACCGAGGGGCTCGCCCTCCACGGGCAAGATACCGGTGCCCTCCTTACCCGTGGACTCGGCGATAAGCTGTTCGACCCAGTAGCCGAAGCTGCGCATCTCGTCCGGAAGGACGAGTGTGAGCTTGTCGCGGCCGCCGCGGGCCGCTTCGCCCATGACGGCGCCGAGGAGGGCGCCGGGGTTTTCGTGGGGCACCGGATTGCGGCAGGCCTCGAACATCTCCTGAGCGCGCATCGCGAGCTGGCCCGGATCCGCGCCGATGAGGGCCGCCGGGACCATGCCGAAGGCTGAGAGCGCCGAGTAGCGCCCGCCGATGTCCGGCTGCGCGTTGAAGACGCGGCGGAAACCGTGCTCGCGGCCAAGGGCCTCGAGCGACGTGCCAGGATCGGTGATGGCGATGAAGTGGGCGCCGTCGGGAATGCGCTCCCAGAAGTAGGCGAACTGCGAGTTCGGCTCGATGGTGCCACCGGACTTGCTGGCGACGATGAACAGGGTCTTGGCGAGATCGAGCTGCGCCTCGAGATCGAGGATCTGCTCGGGATCGGTCGTATCGAGGACGTGCAGTTCGAGGGCACCATCGGCGCGGCCGAGCGTCGTTCGCAGCACCTCCGGTGCGAGGCTCGAGCCACCCATGCCCAGGAGCACGGCATCGGTGTAGCCCGCGGCGGTCACGTCGGCGGCAAAAGCGGCGAGATCGGCGGCCTCGGCGCGGGCGCGGTCCGCGACCGTGAGGAAACCGAGGCGGTCGCTGATCTCGGTAGGGTCGGGCTTCCAGACCGTGTGGTCGCCCGCCCAGATGCGATCGACGATCTCGTCGCCGCGCATGGCGGCCAACCGCTCGTCGACGCGCTCGGCGAGGTCGCCGAGCGCGAGTTGCGCCGCGGGGCGGCGGCCGGGGGCGGTCGCGAGACGGCGGCCGAGCTTGTCGAGAAGCGCGACGAAATCGCCCTCGAACGAGGCGAGGCCGTCCACGAGCAGCTTGTCCGTCACGGCCGTGAGGTCGACGCCGGCGCCGGCAAGCTCATCAAGCACGCGGCGCGCATCGTCGAGGTTCGGCTCGAGCGTCGGCTCGACGACAAGGTGATCGAGGACGGCGTCGAGGGTGGCCTGCGGCATCGTGTTCACGGTGTGGGGCGCGATCAGCGTCTCAACGTAAAGCGTGTCGGAGTAGGCGGCGTTCTTCGTGCCCGTGGAGGCCCAGAGGGGCCGCTGGGGGTGGGCGCCGGCCGCGGCAAGGGCCTCCCAGCGCGGCCCAGAGAAGATCTCGAGGAAGCGCTCGTAGGCATAGCGCGCGTTCGCGACCGCGACCGTGCCGCGCAGGGGCGAGTCCTCGGGGAGCGCTCCGTCGACGGCTGTGTCCACCCGCGAAACGAAGAACGAGGCGACGCTGGCGATGGTCTTCACAGAGCCGCCCGCCGCGAGACGACGTTCGAGCCCAGCGATATAGGCGTCGGCAACGCGCTCGTAGACAGCGACGGCGAAGAGGAGCGTCACATTCACGTTGACGCCATCGGCGATCAGCTCCGTCAGCGCTTCGACACCCGCGGAGGTGCCGGGAACTTTGATCATCACGTTCGGGCGATCGACGAGGCGGAACAGGCGCTGGGCTTCGGCGACGGTCGCATCGCGGTCGTGCTCGATGCCTGGCGGGACCTCGAGGGAGACGTAGCCGTCGACCGCTGCGGTCGCGTCGTAGACGGGCCGGAGGGCGTCCGCGGCCATCTGGATGTCCTCGGAGGCGAGAGCGACGAAGGCGTCGTAGGGGTCGGCTTCACCCATGCGAATGATCGCCTGAAGGGCCTCTTCGTAATCGCTCGAGCCGGAGATGGCCTTGTCGAAGATCGTGGGATTCGAGGTCATGCCCGTGATCCAGCCGTCCTCGACCATGCGCGCGACGCCGCCCGAGGTGAGGAGACCGCGACGGATGTAGTCGAGCCAAACGCTCTGGCCCTGCTCAATGAGCTGCTGGGTGGGGATTGCCATGTGCTTCCCTCCGGGGGTGGGGCTAGCGGGCGCGCAGGCGCTCAATTACGGAGATTGCGCGTTCTGCGACCGCGCTCGCTGTGAATCCGTACTGCTCCATAACCACCTTACCCGGGGCCGAGGCCCCGAAGCGGTCGATCCCGACGATCTCGCCGTGGGCGCCAACGTGGCGCTCCCAGCCGAAACTCGAAGCGGCCTCGACTGCGATCCGAGCGGGGACGGTCGGAGGCAGGACCTGCTCGCGATAGCTTTGCGGTTGCTCCGCGAACAGCTCCCAACTGGGCATGCTCACGACCCGCGCCGCGAGACCACGTTCGCCTAGGAGGGCCGCCGCCTCCCGCGCCAACGAGACTTCCGAGCCGGTCGCGATGAGGATGACGTCGGGCGTGGCCACCGGCGGATCGTCGAGGATGTAGGCCCCCCGCGGAACGCCGGCACGGACGCGCTCGATGTTGTCGATAACGGGCAGGCCCTGGCGCGTGAGCGCCAGCAGGCTCGGCCCTGAGCGCTCGATGGCGACCTTCCAGGCGGCAGCGGTTTCGTTCGCGTCCGCGGGGCGAAGGACGACAAGGCCGGGCATCGCCCGCAGAGCAGCGAGCTGCTCGACGGGCTGGTGCGTGGGGCCGTCTTCGCCGAGCGCGATGCTGTCGTGCGTGAAAACGTAGATGGCGTGGCACTGCATGAGCGCACCGAGGCGGATCGCCCCGCGCATCCAGTCGGAGAACGCGAGGAAGGTGCCGCTATAGGGGATGAGCCCGCCGTGCGCGGCGATGCCGTTCACGATCCCACCCATCGCATGCTCGCGCACGCCGAAGTGGAGGTTGCGACCGTCCCAGCTGCCATCGGCGAAATCGCCGAAGCCGGAAAGGTGGGTGTTATTCGAAGGGGCCAGATCGGCGGAGCCACCAACGAGGTTGGTGAGCACAGGCGCGATCGCATTGAGGACCTTGCCTGAGGCCTGGCGAGTCGCCATCGCGGGCGTGTCCTGGGCTGAGAAGGCCGGGATCTCGGCCTCCCAACCGAGAGGCAGCTCGCCCGCGGCGACGCGCTGCCACTCGGCGGCCTCCGCGGGGAAATCGCGGCCGTGCGCCTCGACCCGCTCCTGCCAATCGCCCTGCCAGGCCGCACCCTGCTCGAGAGCGACGCGGAACTCGGCCAGCGTCTCGGCGGGGATATGGAAGGGCGGCTCCGCAGGCCAACCGAGCGCCTCCTTCGTGAGGCGCACTTCGTCCTCGCCTAACGCCGCCCCGTGGGCGTCGGCCGAGCCCGCCTTGTTCGGGCTCCCGTGGGCGATCTCGGTCGTGGCCACGATGATCGAGGGCCGATCTTTGGCAGCGCGGCCCGCGCGAATGGCCGCCTCGATCGCATCGAGGTCGTTGCCATCGACGTGTTGAACGTGCCAGCCGTAAGCCTCGAAGCGCTTGCCTACGTCCTCGCGGAAGGAGAGGTCCGTGTCCCCTTCGATCGAGATCTCGTTGTCGTCGTAGAGAAAGATCAGCTTCCCCAGGCCGAGGGTCCCCGCGAGCGACGTCGCCTCGGAGGCGATGCCCTCCATCAGGTCGCCGTCGCTCACAAGCGCGTAGGTCGTGTGGTCAACGATCGTGTGGCCGGGGCGGTTGAAGCGGGCCGCGAGCATCCGTTCGGTGATCGCCATGCCGACGGCGTTCGAGATCCCCGAGCCCAGGGGCCCGGTCGTCACCTCGACGCCCGCGGTGAGCCCGTGCTCTGGGTGGCCGGGCGTCTTGCTGCCCCACTGGCGGAAGCGCTTCAGCTCTTCGAGCGGGAGGTCGTAGCCGGTGAGGTGGAGGAGGCTGTAGAGCAGCATCGACGCATGCCCCGCCGAGAGCACGAAGCGGTCGCGGTCGGGCCAAGCGGGGTCGGCGGGGTTATGGCGGAGGAAGCGCGTCCAGAGGACGTAGGCCATGGGCGCCGCGCCCATCGGGGCGCCGGGGTGGCCCGAGTTGGCGGCCTGCACCGCATCCATCGAGAGGGTGCGGATGGTATTGATCGCCTGGTGGTGCAAGGTGCCGACGGTTGTTGCGGTCATGGCGGGCGCGCTCCGGGAAGAGATCGGCGGCTCGCAGAGCAGCCGCGGGGAGGGCCGTTCTCACGGGCGCCCAAGGCGAATGTAGCACGTTCGTTTCTCACCAGGAATGAAGGCAACTCCCTAAGCGTTTTCCTGTAGATATCGCGCGCAGGAGGAGCTGGGCGATCCCACTCGACCCACGCTCCAGGGGCGCTAGGCTATGCGCGACCCGGCGGCGAAGGATGGCAGACCAATGGCAGACGCGAGCGCCTTCCCAGCAATCGGCGACTACGGGCTCATCGGCGACATGCATTCGTGCGCGCTCGTGTCCCGGGAGGGAAGCATCGACTGGTGCTGCTTCCCGCGCTTCGATAGCCCCGCCGTCTTCGCCCGCATGCTCGACGAACGAGGCGGGTACTTCCGCCTCGCCCCGGACGGCGTGCGCCGGGTCACGCGCGACTACGTCGCGCGGACAGCGATCTTGGAGACGCGCTTCGAAACCGACAGCGGCGAAGCCGTGCTGCGCGACTTCATGCCGGTCCCTGCGGGTGCCGCCCCGGACCGGCCCCGGGAGCTCACCAGCGACCATCAGATCGTACGCATACTCGAGTGCACCGCGGGCAGCGTTCGCTTCTCCCTGGACTTCCAGGCGCGGTTCGATTACGGGACGATCGTGCCCCACGCACATCTCGATACGGACCACCTGGGTGTCTCCCACGGCGGCCCCGACGCCCTCTCGCTCTACTGTTCCGCGCCCATGACGGAAGGAGACGCGGGCTTCAGCGCCCAAGGCGAGCTGACGGCCGGCGAACGGGTTGAGGCCGTCGCGACTTACCACGTACCGGGAACCCTCGACCGTTCGCACGGCGCGAGCTCGGAGCGGGGCGAGCAGCTCGTAGCGATGAGCAGCGCCGATGTCGCGTATCGCCTGGCCGAGACGAAGCGGTTTTGGGAGGAGTGGTCGGGCATCTGCACTTACCGAGGGCGCTATCAGCGCGAGGTCCGTCGCTGGGCGCGTACGCTGAAGTTGCTGACGTACGCACCGTCGGGGGCGCTTCTGGCAGCGGCGACCACATCGCTGCCCGCCCCGATCGGGGGGGAACGCAACTGGGACTACCGCTTCACCTGGATCCGGGATGCCTCGTTCGCGCAGTACGCGCTCGCGATCCTCGGGTACCAGGCGGAGGTGCGCGAGTTCAAGAGCTGGATCGAGTGGAGCACGCTCGGGCGCGCCGCCGACCTCCAGATCATGTACGGCATCGACGGCGAGCGGCGGCTCACGGAGGTCGCGCTGCACGAACTGCAGGGTTACCGCGACTCGCGCCCGGTTCGCATCGGCAATGGCGCAGCGAAGCAGTTCCAACTCGATATCTACGGCGAGCTGTTGGATTCGGCCCACATCTACAGGCGCCTCGGCGGGGGGATGATCGATGACGCCTACTGGGACTACCTCCAAGGGGTGGTCCAGGTAGTCATCGAGCGCTGGCGCGAGCCGGACGAGGGTCTCTGGGAGACTCGCGGCGACCGTGAGCACTTCGTTTTCTCGAAGGTGATGTGCTGGGTGGCGATCGACCGTGCGATTCGCGCCGCAAGCGCGCTCGACCTCGAAGGCGACACCGTCGCCTGGAAGCGAGTGCGGGAAGAGATCCGCGACGACGTGCTGGAGAACGGGTACGACGCCGAGCTCGGGGCGTTCACGCAGTCGTACGGGAGCAAGCTCCTGGACGCCGCGAACCTGATGCTGCCGCTCGTCCGCTTCCTCCCCGCCACAGACGAGCGCATGCGCAGCACCATTCGCGCCACGCAGCGCGACCTCGTCTCCGAGCAGGGCCTCGTCTACCGCTACCGCGGGTACGACGATGGCCTCCAGGGCGAGGAGGGCGCCTTCGTCATGTGCTCCTTCTGGCTCGCGGACAACCTCATCGCTCTCGGCGAGGTCGACGAAGCGCGCGAACTCTTCGAGCACGTGATCGGCTATTCGAACGACCTGGGCCTGCTGAGCGAGCAGATCGAGCCAGCCACGGGCCAGCTGATGGGGAACTTCCCTCAAGCCTTCTCCCACCTCGGCGCGATCAACACGGCCGTCCAGCTGGAGCGCGCGAGTCGGACCGACTGAGTCATCCATCCCACGCGTGCGGTGGCCCGAGCGAGCGGCTACGATCCTCGTATCGAGGGGTGGGGCCGCTTTGTGGCGGTCTTCACGCCACAGAGGGACGCTGATGCGTGAGATCGAGGCAGGCGCGATCACTGAGGCCGTTGCGAAGTTGGCGGTGGAGGCGACGCACTTCCTGCCGGAGGACGTCGAGGGCGCGATCCGCGACGCCCGCGAGACCGAGCGCTCGCCGCTGGGCGTGCAGATCATCGACGAGATCCTCGAAAACGCGGAGATCGCACGCGAGCGGATGTTGCCCCTCTGCCAGGACACCGGCACCGCCGTCGTCCACGTGGAGCTCGGCCAGGACCTGCACGTCACCGGCGGCTACCTCATCGACGCGATCAACGCCGGGATCGAGCAGGGCTACGGCGATGGCTACCTGCGCAAGTCGATCGTGGACCACCCCTTCGGCGACCGGAAGAACACGGGCACGAACACCCCCGGCGTGATCCACACGGAGATCGTGCGGGGCGACGAACTGCACATCGGCTTCATGCCGAAGGGCGGCGGCTGCGAGAACATGTCGCGCTATCAGAACTTCCTGCCCGGCGCGGGCCGCGAAGCCGTGATCGACTTCGTCTGCGAGACGGTCGACCTCTCCGGCGGCAATCCCTGCCCACCGCTCGTGATCGGCGTCGGCGTGGGGGGCACCGCGGAGAAGGCGATGACCATGGCGAAACACTCGCTCTTCCGCACGATCGGCGATCGCAATGCGGACGCCGACGTGGCCAGCCTCGAAGGCGAGCTCCTCACTGCCGTGAATGCGCTCGGCGTGGGGCCGCAAGCGGTCGGCGGCTCGACTACCGCGCTGGACGTGTTCGTCGAGACTCACGCAACCCACATCACGGCACTGCCGGTGGCGGTGAACGTGCAGTGCCACAGCGCGCGCACGAAGCACGTGGTCCTGTAGGGGGGAACGATGGCCGACAGCAAGGCGATCACCCTGCCCCTCACGGACGAAACGATCGACACCCTGCGGGTCGGCGATCACGTCACGTTCAGTGGGGTCATCTATACGGCGCGCGATGCCGCCCACAAGCGTCTCATCGCAATCGCGGACGCGGGCGAAGATCTGCCGCTCGATCTGCGCGGTCAGGTCATCTACTACGTGGGACCGACGCCCCCTCGCCCCGGCCGGGTGATCGGCTCCGCGGGCCCCACCACGGCGATGCGCCTCGACCCGTATACGCCGCGCATCCTCGATCTCGGGGTGAAAGGCATCATCGGTAAGGGCGGCCGCGGGCCCGAGGTGCGCGAGGCGATCCGGGCGAGCCATGCGGTCTATTGCATCGCTGTGGGGGGCACCGGGGCGCTGCTCAACCGCCATATCAAGACGGTCGAAGTGATCGCCTTCGAAGACCTGGGCACGGAGGCGATCCGGCGTCTGGAGGTGGAGGGCTTCCCCGCGATCGTCGTGAACGATGCCGAGGGCGGCGACCTCCTCGAGGAAGGGAAGCAGCAGTACCGCACCAGCGAGCGCCCGATCCCCGCGGTCACGGGACTGGGCCGCAGCGGCAACGGCGGGGGAGCCTAGCAACGCGGGCGCGGGAAGCCTCGGGAACAGCTGCTCGCCTCGAAGCGCTCGCGAGCCTCGACCAGCTGACTGCGTGCGGCTGGGACACGACCTCGCTCGGGCGCGAAGCGGCCTCGGCCGTGCTTTGCACGGCCGAGGCCGCCCACGCCGGCGCCGCCATCGTCCGCACGTGTCAACGCATCGAGGCGTACGCGCTCGCGCCCTGCGACTGCGCGGCGCCCGCCCGCTGGGCGGGAGCAGCAGCAGTGCAGCATCTCGGCGAGGTCGCCGCAGGGCTGCACTCGGTCGTCCTCGGCGAAGCCCAGATCCTCGGGCAGAGCCGCCGCGCCTTCGAGGCGAGCGACGCCGCCCTCCAGCAGCTTGGCAGCGTCGCAATCGCGGCTGCGCGAGAGCTCCGCGCGGAGACGGCGTTCGACAGCCACGCGGGGCATCTCCTCGATCGCGGTCTCGCGCTGGCGGGCCTCGAGCCGCAGGGACGGTTGCTAGTGCTCGGCACCGGCGCGATGGCACGGCTCGTGGCGGAGCGTGGTGGCGAGATCGGATTCGGCGAGGTCATCATTGCGGGGCGGCGGCCGCCGCCTCGGCCAATCGCCGGCGAGTTCGTGGCGCTCGCACGGGTGGCGGCGCTGCCGCCGGTGACCGCTGTTGCCGGCTGCCTCGGTTCGGGCGCGAAGGCGATTCCGCTCGACCGGCTGCCGCCGTCCGCGCTGGTACTCGACCTCGGCACGCCCCGGAACTTCGAGGGCAGCGCCGAGGCGCGCGTGATCACGATCGCGGGGCTGCTTTCGGACGAGGCGCGGCGCCCGCACACGCAGGCGCGGCGGGGCGCACTGCGGGAACGGCTCAGCACCCTGATCGAGCGCCGAATCGCGGGCCGCCGGGAGACGTCAACGACTGCGGTCGGGGCGCTCCGAGCGTCTGTCGAGCGGGCGAGGCGGCGGGAATTGGGGCGGCTCGAGAAACGCCATCCCGAAATCGCCGTGGAAACGTTGGACGCGATGACGCGTTCGCTCCTCAACCAGATCTTCCACGCCCCCACCGAACGGCTCCGCGAGCGCGGCGACGACCAGCTCGCGCGCGACCTCGCGGCGCTCTTCGAGGACCTCGGCAGGGACGAGACCTAGCCGGACGGGCCCTCGCCGGGCTGGCACTTGGGACACCAGGCGGTCCAGCGGATATCGCGGCCCTGGCGTTGGCGCAGGATCCGCGTGCTACAGCGACGACAGCGCTGCCCGACCTTGCCGTAGACGTACATCGTCGGACGGCGGGCACCATCCTTGCCAACGCTGGCCTGCAGCAGCGTCCGCGCCGTCGTAATCATGTTCGTGAGCGCCTCGTCGTCGAGCTCGCCGACCGTGCGCCAGGGGTTCAGCCGGCAGCGGAAGAGGGTCTCGTGCTTCCAGATGTTGCCAACGCCCGCCATCAAGCGCTGATCCATGATCGCGTCGCCGATGCTGAGCTCGGCGAGGGCGGGTCGCGGAACGCCCTCAGGACCGCGGCCGCGTCAAAGTCATCGCCAAGAAGATCTGGCCCGAGGGTGGCCAGGCCGTGCTGCACGGAGAGCGCCCGCTCGGCAACGAGTTCGACCACCGGGACGTCGAAGCAGACGGCGACAACGTCGTTGGTTTGGAGGATCAGGCGGGGGTGGGCGGGGCCGCTCCCGCGGCCGATCGTCCAGGGCTCGCCCGGCGCATAGATGCCCCACTTGCCCCACATCCGCAGATGCACGCGCAGGGCCAGGCCGTTGTCGAAGGAGAGGATGACGTTCTTGCCGTGCGAGCGCGCACCGGTACAGGTAGCGCCCTCGAGGCGGCCCACCTGGGGGATTCGCCCCGGGCCACGCGCCTCCGCTTGCTCGATACGCTTGCCGGCGAGCGCGGCGTCGAGGCGCTTTGCGTAGCGATAGAGGCTATCGCCCTCAGGCACCGGCGGCTCGCTGATCGGGCGAGGCTGGCTGCGGGTAGGACATGGAGCGAAGCGTTACCGCGCACCGGGCGGGGCAGCGGCCCCGCTCGGCTCGCGGTACGTGAGACCACGATAGCCGGACGAGAAGCCGAACTCGGCGAGCCGCTCCCCAAGGGGTGTCGAGCCTGCGGGCTGGCCATCGACCCTTTCGATCGTGAGCGCTTTTCGGGGGAGGCGGGGCGCGAGGGCAGTGAGCGTCGCGATTGCGAGCCGGGCGACGCCCTCATCCTCCACCAGCGCGAAGGTGAGAAGCGCACGGCCGCCGCGCTCCAGGTAGAGCGCGGGCTCACCATCCACGAGCACGACAAACGCACCCGCCGCGCGTGCAGGAGAGCGCCGCTCGCTGTCCGCGCGATCGGGCCAGGCGACGGCGGCGCCGTAGGGGTTGGCGGGGTCCGTGGCGGCGAGCAGCTGCGCGGCGGGCTCCTGCGGCTGCTCGCGCTCGGCGCGAAGCCGCTCGATCGCGCCGGGTAGCGCGAACTGCGCGGCACCAAGCCCTTCGACGAAGTACCCGCGGCGGATCTTGCCCGCCTCCTCCATCGCCTTCAGTACCGGATACACAGCCGAGAAGCCACCGGCCACGCCCTCGGCGTTCACCGCCTCGCGGGTGACCACGCCATAGCGCTCGAGCAGCGTCGTCGCCAGCGCGTGGGCACGGGCGGTCGCGTTGACCGTGTCGTCCTCCGCGCTCGGCACGAGCGACCAGCGGCCCGCGGCATCGGGAGGGACGAGCGCCCCGCGCGAGGGGCCTGGGCGCTTCGAGCTCGTCCGGCGCATCTGCGGCAGAGCGCGGAGAGGCGCAAACGTGTCGTTCGTGACGTGCCCGGCCCAGACGAGATCCCAAAGGGCGGCGAGGGTGTCGCGGGGGGGCGCGTCCGCCGCGCCGACGAGGTCCGCAAAGAAGGAGGCGCCGCGCTCGCTCAGCCAAGCGAGCAACCGCTCATGGATCTCGCCGCTTTCAGGAAGCGCGGCCGCGGGCGGCCGCTCGAAGAGCGCCGCCCGCGGGAGGATGGCGATGCGGCCGTCGTCGCGACCGAGCGATCCGGCGCCCAGCCAGGCGATCTCGCCGGAGGCGCCGAGCTCGTCGAGCAGCCGGGGCTGGTAGTCGGGGACGCGGGCGGCAAGAACGTCGCGCTCGAAGACTGAAGCGGGGAGGGGTAGGCCCTCCAGCTGACCGAGGACGTCGCGCAGGCGGTTGAGACCGGCCGCACGACCGCCCAGACCCTGCCACTTCGCGAGGAAACGCGCGAAAGCGGCGCCATCCACGGGCTCGACCTCGCGGCGGAGCCGCGCGAGGGAGCGCCCGCGCAGCCGCCGCAGGACTTCGGCATCGCACCATTCATGGCCGAGGCCGCCGGGCCGGAGCGCGCCATGCACGACCGTGCCCGCCGCCTCCAGGCGGACGAGGGCCTCACGCACGAGGGCCTCCGGAACGGACCAGCGGGCGGCGGGGTCGGCGGGGGTGAAGGGGGCGTGGCTGCGCGCGAAGCGGGCGACCAGGCCGTCGATCGCGCCGGCCGTTGACACCAAGAACGGCTCGGGGACACCGAGCGGGGGCGAGACGCCGAGCGCATCGCGGTAGCGGCCCGCGTCTTCGATCGGGATCCAGCGCTCTTCGCCGGCGATGCGCACGCGGCAGGCGCGGCGCGTGCCTTCGAGGATGGCGAGCCAATCTGGCGCGGCGCCGGGCTCGGTCACGCGCGCGACGGCCTCATCGGCGGAAAGGTCGCCGAGGCGGCGAAGGACGTCGTGGAGCTGGTCTGGGTTGCGGGCCTGGCGGCCGTCCGCCAAGGCCTGCAGCTCGAGCTCGATCGCCTCGAGCGCTTCCGGATCGAGCAGCTCACGCAGCTCGTCCTCGCCGAGCAGATCGCGAAGCAGCTTGCGATCGAGGGTCAGCGCTTGCGCGCGTTGCTCGGCGAGGGGGGCATCGCCCTCGTACATATAGGCGGCGACGTAGTCGAACACCAGCGAGCGCGAGAACGGCGACGCCTCGTTCGTCTCCACCGGCACCATGCTGATTTCGCCGCTGCGGACACCCGCCAGGACCTCGACCAGGCCGGGGACGTCGAAGACATCGCGCAGACACTCGCGGTACGTCTCCAGGACGATGGGGAACGCCTCGTAGCGGCGGGCGACGGCAAGGAGCCCGGCGGCGCGCTGCCGCTGCAGCCAGAGGGGGGTGCGAGCGCCCGGCCGCCGGCGCGGCAGGAGCAGCGCGCGCGCTGCGTTCTCGCGGAAGCGGGAGGCGAAGAGCGCGGAGTCCGCGAGGCGGCCCAGCAATAGCTCCTCGACCTCTTCCGGTGCGGGAAACAGCAGGCTTTCCGGCGGGATCTCCTCGCCGCCCGCGAAACGCAGGGCGATGCCATCGTCGCTCCAGATCGTCTGCACCTCGAAGCCGCTGCGGTCGGCGAGCACGGTCTCGAGCGCGAGCGCCCAGGGCGCGTGCACCTGGCCCCCGAAGGGGGAGAGGATGACGACGCGCCAGTCGCCGAGCTCGTCATGGAACCGCTCCACGACGAGGGTGCGATCCGTGGGGAGCGCACCCGTCGCCTCCTTCTGCTCCGCGAGATAGGCAAGGAGATTCGAGGCGGCGCGCTCGTCGAGGTGGTGCTGCTCGCGCAACTGCTCGGCCGCGGCCGCGGGGGGGAGGGCGTCGAGTTCGCGGGTAATCGCGCCGATCGCGCGGCTGAACTCGAGCGGCCGGCCGATGCCGTCGCCCCGCCAGAACGGCATCTTGCCCGGCTCGCCGGGGGCGGGCGAGACGATTACGCGGTCCTGGGTGATCTGCTCGATCCGCCAGGTCGAGGCACCGAGCAGGAAGGTCTCGCCGGCACGGCTCTCGTACACCATCTCCTCATCGAGCTCGCCTACGCGCGGCCCTCCCTCCCCCAGGAACACCTCGTAGAGCCCGCGGTCGGGAATCGTGCCGCCGTTGACGATGGCGGTCGTGCGCGCGTCGCCGCGCGCTTCGAGCGTGTCTGTCGCGCGGTCCCAGATGAGGCGCGGCTGGAGGTCGGCGAATTCGTCCGAGGGGTAATGGCCCGCGAGCATGCCGAGGACGTTTTCGAGGGCTTCGCGGCTGAGGTCGGCGAAGTTGTAGCAGCGCCGCACGATCGCTTCGACCTCGTCGACGGTGAAAGTGTCGAGCGCGCACATCGCCACGATTTGCTGGGCGAGCACGTCGAGCGGGTTGCGCGGCACCGATGAGGCCTCGATCGCGCCTTCGTCCATACGCTTGGTCAGCGCGGCGCATTCGAGGAGGTCGCCGCGGAACTTGGGGAAGATGCGGCCGACGCTCACCTCCCCCACCTGGTGACCGGCGCGGCCGATACGCTGCAGGCCGCGGGCGACGGACTTCGGCGACTCGACCTGGATGACGAGGTCGACCGCACCCATGTCGATGCCCAGTTCCATCGAGCTGGTGCAGACGAGCGCAGGCAGCTCGCCGCCCTTGAGGGCGTCCTCGACTTCGGAACGCTGCTCGCTGGACATCGAGCCGTGGTGGGTGCGGACGAGCTCCTCGCCCGCGAGCTCGTTCACGCGCAGCGCAACGCGCTCGGCGAGGCGGCGGTTGTTCACGAAGATGAGGGTCGAGCGGTGCGCGCGGACGAGATCCAGGAGCTGCGGGTACATCGCGGGCCAGATCGAGCTGCGTGACTCCGCAGCGGCGGCACCCTCCGCCACGGCGGCGGCCGCGAACTCATCGCCGGGGCGGGTCATGTCCTCAACGGGCACGACGACCTGGAGGTCGAGCAGGGGGTGGCTACCGGCGTCGACGATGCTGACCTGACGCTCACCGCCGAGGTAGCGCGCCACCTCTTCGAGGGGGCGTTGCGTGGCCGAGAGACCGACGCGCTGGGGCGGTGTGTTCGCGATCGCCTCCAGCCGTTCGAGGGAGAGGGCGAGGTGCGCGCCCCGCTTCGTCGGCGCCATGGTGTGGATCTCGTCGACGATCACCGTTTCGACCGTGCGCAGGACCTCACGTGCGCGCGACGTGAGCATCAGGTACAGCGACTCGGGGGTGGTGATGAGGATGTCCGGTGGCTGACGCCGGATGAGGTCGCGCTCACGCTGGGAGGTATCGCCCGTGCGCGTCGCGACTCGGATGTCGGGGGCGGGGAGGCCCTCCCGCGCGGCGGCAATACGGAGTCCCGCGAGGGGCGCGCGCAGGTTGCGCTCGATGTCGTACGAAAGCGCCTTCAGGGGCGAGACGTAGAGGACGCGTACGCCCGCACGCTTGCCCGTCTTCGTCAGGGGCGGGGGCTGGGTCGACAGGCGGTCGAGCGCCCAGAGGAACGCCGCCAGCGTCTTCCCCGACCCGGTGGGTGCGAGCAGCAGGGCGTGGCCGCCCCCAGCGATCGCCTCCCAGCCCCGCTCCTGGACGGGCGTCGGCTCGCGGAAGGCCTCGCGGAACCAGGTCCGGGTGGGCTCGCTGAAGCGAGCGAGAGCGGGGGAGGCGGGGGCCTGCACCATCGGGGGATTGTGCCAGACGGGCAGCTAGGACATATGTGCTAGCGGGCTCGGCGAGCCACGAGCCACGAGCCAGCCGCCCCCGAGTAGCGCGACCGCGAGGACGATCACCGTAACGGGGCCGGGACGCACCGGCACTCCGGAGTGAGGCGCGACGTCGAAACCGGAGCCGACAGTTGGCGGCCCGACGCCATCGTGGTGGAGCGGAACTTGGACGAAGGGTGATCCTTCCGAAGCAAGAGGCACTCCGGGCTCCTGAATCACGATGACTCGGTAATCCTGTCCTTCACCCGGCACCACGCCCGTATGGGTCTGGAGCAGTACGCGAAAGGCTCCATCCGGAGCCACCGAAACGTCGCGCACCGCCGCGAGCCCGTCACTGGGGCATGGCAACTCGGGACAGGCGACCTCGACGATGTTGACGAGATCGCCTGGGGTAAACCCGGAGCCAATGCTGTAATAGGAGTCCGGTGATGGGCCAAGCTCCGCGGTGACCTCCGCGTCAGCGGCTGCAGCGCCAACGAGCGCGAGGGCGATGAGCGAGCCCAGCGCCAGGGCGACCACTTTATGAGCCTGACCCATCAGCTGGCCTCCTACTACTTGGCGCCTGGCAATTCCAGTAGCTTCGCGACCGTGCGCCAGTTGCGGGCCGTGCCTTCGCCGAGCGCGTCCAGGTTCAGCTTCGAGCGGCCGGCGCCGTTCGGGTAATGCACGAACGCTTCGCGGCCGTCGACTGCGACCTCGTCGGGCGAGGTGTCCGCGGCCTTCAGGGCAGCGACGGCTTCGGGAGGGGGCGGCTTCTCGAAGAAAACGACGTGCAGCTTCGCGGGGTCGGTTTGGCGGCCGGCGAACGGGTGACTCGCCGCGACTGCGGCGAGCTCGGCGCGGGTGCGGACGACGACGGCGACCGCGAAGCCGAAGCGCTCCGCGATCGCGGCTTCGAGCCTGCGGCCGACCTCCTCGCCTGAGCGGTCGCTCGTGAAGACGACGTTCCCGCTCTGGATGTACGTGGCGACCTCGCCGAAGCCGAGCCCTTCACAAAGCCCGCGCAGATCGGCCATGGGCACGCGCCGATGGCCGCCCACGTTGATGCCGCGTAGCAGCGCGACGTAGGGGCTGGGCACGGCGCGCGAGCTACTCGCCCTCCGCCGCCTCTGCCTCTTCCTCGTCCTCTTCCGCGGCGCGGATGGCGAGGAAGCCGAGGCGGCGCTGCGCTTCGTCCTCTTCCGGGTGGATCTCGACCCGGAAGATGGTCGTGAAGGGAAGGAAGATCTGGACGTCGTGGTCGTGGTCCTCGTGCGTCGTGTGGAGCGCGACCCATGAATCGGAGACGCCGGAGATCGCCTTCACGAAGTGCTTCGAGCCGTCGACGGCGTGGAGCTCCACGATCGGTGAGTCGCACGAGACCTGGCTACAGAACGACTTCACCGACATCGGTAGGACCTGCTCAAAGAACTCGCGGTTGAAGGGCGGACCGCCGGCGAGGGCGGGGGCAGCCGCGGCGGCGCTGGGCGGAACCACGCCGGGGGGAAGGAAGAGCGCGTTTTCGGGTGGCATCGTGCGGCGCAGCGTACGCCCCGCAGCACGGCCAGGCCAATCACGGGCGTGACCGACCGAGGAACGGCTGGCGGCCCTCGGCCAGTAGCCCTGCACGATGTGCGCTGCCGGCCCGAGCCCCCTCCAGATACACTGGCCGTGCAGTGGAGGCCGCCCGATGAGCGACGCTACCGAAACGAGGGCCACGCAGCTCAGCCTGTTCTCGCAGGAGGCGCTCGCGGGACTGTCGCGGGCCGTGCATGGTTGGGAAGAGGGGCCGCTCGCGAAGGCGGTGCAGCGTTCGCCGGAGCGCGCAGCTGAGTTCTCGACCAGCAGCCACGATGTCGGCCGCTTGTACACGCCGCTCGATATCGCGGAGCTCGACTACGAGCGCGACCTCGGCTTCCCCGGCGAGTATCCGTTCACGCGCGGTGTGCAGCCGACCATGTACCGCGGCCGGCTGTGGACCATGCGCCAGTACGCCGGCTTCGGCACCGCCGACGAGTCGAACCAGAAGTTCCGCTACCTCCTCGACCAGGGGCAGACGGGCCTCTCCGTCGCCTTCGACCTCCCCAGCCAACTCGGCTACGACTCCGACGACCCACTGGCGATCGCGGAGGTGGGCCAGGTCGGGGTCGCGATCGACTCGCTCTATGACATGGAGACACTCTTCGCCGACATCCCCCTCGACAAGGTGTCGACGAGCATGACGATCAACGCGCCGGCGGCGGTGATGCTGGCGATGTATCTGGTGGCCGGCGAGAAACAGGGCGTGCCCGCGGAGAAGCTGCGCGGCACCGTTCAGAACGATGTGCTCAAGGAGTACGTCGCGCGGGGCACCTACATCTTCCCACCGGGCCCGAGCGTGCGCCTGGCCGCCGACATCATGGCCTATTGCGCGAAGGACGTGCCCCGCTGGAACACGATCAGCGTGAGCGGCTATCACATCCGTGACGCCGGCTCGACGGCCGCGCAGGAGATCGGGTTCAGCTTCGCGAACGCCTGCGCATACATCGACGCGGCGCTCGCGCGAGGGCTCGCCATCGACGAGTTCGCGCCCCGCATCAGCTGGATCTTCAACACCCACAATCACTTCTTCGAGGAGGTGGCGAAGTACCGTGCCCTGCGCCGTGTCTGGGCGCGGCTGATGAAGGAGCGCTACGGCGCCACGGACCCGCGGTCGATGACGCTGCGCACGCACACCCAGACGGGCGGCAGCACGCTGATGGCGCAGCAGCCCGAAAACAACATCGTGCGCGCCGCCATCCAGACGCTCGCCGCCGTCACGGGCGGAGTGCAGAGCATCGCCCTGAGCTGCTTCGACGAGGCGCTCGCCCTGCCCACCGACGACGCCCAGCGGATCGCCCTCCGGACACAGCAGATCATCGCGCACGAGACGGGCGCCGCGGACACCGTCGACCCGCTCGCCGGCAGCTACTACGTCGAGCACCTCACGAACGAGCTGGAGCGCGAAGCGCTCGCGATCATGGCCGAGGTGGAGGCGATGGGCGGTTCGGTGGCCGCGATCGAGACGGGCTGGATGCAGAACCAGATCGCGGACGCCAGCTGGCGCCATCAACAGCGCGTGGATGGCGGGGACGAGGTGGTGGTGGGCGTGAACGACTACCGCGAAGGCGGTGAGCAGCCCCAGACCATCTTCAGCGTCGACCGGAGCCTGGTGGACGAGCAGCTCTCACGGCTGGCGCACCACCGGCAGGAGCGGGACGCCGACGCGGTCACCGCGTCACTCGCCGCGCTCGAGGCAGCGTGCACGGGCGACACGAACCTGATGCCACCGATCCTCGAAGCGGTCCGCGCCTACGCGACCCTGGGGGAGATCTGCGGCGCCATGCGTGAGGTTTTCGGCGAGTACCGCCCGCCGACAGTGATCTAGGGCGCCGAAGGTACCTTCCGGACTCCCGTGTATCCGCGATTGAGGGCTGCATTCGTGAAACGCACGTCGCTCGTCACGAACTCCCCATTCGTCGCCGCCGCAACCACGTAGCCAGCCGCGTCGAAGACATCGGACTGTCCGAGGTCGACGGAGATGTCCCCAGCGCGGCGCAACATCTGACGATCCAACTGGACAGGCTGGACGCCAAGATCGAGGAAGATCTCGAACAATGATCCCACCTCTTCGTCCACCAAGATCCCCCTCGCCACGAGCCTCCGAAGGAGCGACGGGCTAGCTGGAGCCCGGGGCTCGCTATCAACTCAACGCCGGTGCTGAGCAACGGCAATCGCTTCAGGGGTGTGCCTGGGTAGGGATAAGCGCGTGAGCTAAGAAGGCGGAATCGAGCGAAGCACTACTTTGAGGCACCGTGGACCTCATCCACAACCTCGTCCAACTCGGCGGCATCCAGCGATCCTCGACGGGTGATGATCAGCTCCTCCAGGCGCCTGATCCGCGCCAGAAGAGGACCTCGATCTTCGGGGCGAATTGGGGCGCTGGACTCAGGGGCCACGGAGGGTCCCTCCTACGAACTATTGTCCCTCACCCGCTGCCTGCTTGCTCACGGCCAACGGCGAGCGGATTCGCGCCGGAGGCCGTTGCCGAACCGGTACCGTCGCGATCCTCACGCGCCTTTGGTGGGAGGCTGCGCTTCCTCCAGGCGGCGGAGGTCGATGTCGAGCCAGACGCCAATCGTGGGGCGCTCGGGGTCGCCGCCCACCGTGCGGCCTTTACACGTCACCACGAGCCCGGCCGCGGCCAGGCGGAGGAGGTGGGGCTGCTGGCGCGCCGCCTCCTCCCGGCTGAGATGGCCGATCAGCGCGCCCGACTTCGCCACCTGAATCGCGACAGCGTTCGCGTCGTACGGGTTCTCCGGCTCCGGCACGAGCCGTACCTCGAAGGGCCGCCCCCGCTGGGAGATGCGTAGGGGCATGAGCTCATCCTGGTGGAACGACTCGCCCACGATGCCGAGGTCGAAGTAACCGCTCGAGAGATCGAGCGAGGGAGGCGCACCGCCAGCGGCGGCACCACTACCCATGAGGCGGCGACGGAGATCTGACACGGCGGCGCTCCATCCGGTGGGCCCGGAACCGCCCGATTATCGCCGACCAGAAGGCAGGCGCGCTTAGTTCGACACAACGAGGAGGTGGTTCGCCACGAGGACGGCCGAGCCGTCCCTGCCCTCGGTCCGCTCAATCTCGACAACGAGCAGTTCGCCATCCTCAGCGTCCGCGAACAGGCGGTCGCTTTCGAGATTCTCATCGCCCACGAAGTAGATCTGGGTCGTCAGGAGCTCAGCGCCATCGAGCCTCACCTTGACGTGCACGTGCCGCGGCCGAGGCTCGTAACGAGCGGGGTAGATCGTGCGGAACGACCAGTTGCCGTCGGCGTCGGTCAAGCTCTCGCCATAGCCCTGGAAGTTTGGGTCGCGGCTGGCCAGGTCGTCGTTCGGGTGCAGGTAGATGCCGTTCGCATCAACCTGCCAGATCTCAATGAATGCCCCCGCAACCGGCGTTCCATCCTCGAAGAGCAGGCGGCCGCCGAGGAGGAGCACCTCGCCCTGCGCAGCCCCGTCGCTGTCCCCCACAACCGTCAGGTCGTTGTCGTGATCCGCGGGGATCTCGACGGGATAGAACGGCCCCTCGCCCTGGGCGGGGGTCAGGCGCAGCTCCTCGCCCAAGACGGCTTCGGTGGGTTCGGCAGCCGCGGCCTCGGTGGGCGCGGCTTCGGATGTCGCCGCGTCCGATCCGGTCGACGATGGGTCGTCAGCCGTAGAAGTGATCGTCGAGACAGCGTCCGCTGGAGTCGCTGTCGGCAACTCGTCACCGCCGCAGGCAGCCAGCAGCAACGCCGCCGCCATCGTTATCAGCGCGAGTCGCATGGCTGAACCTCCCGTGGGTGCCAGGTCGTCATTCCCATGGCCCAGCGAGGCCCAAGAGTGCCGAGCGGAGACGGCTTCGGCCAGGCCGCCGCGCGCCTCGGTGAACCACGGCTTTACCGGCTCAGCCCTCGGCCCGGTACCGACGCGCCCCCCGCCGGCCCCAAAGTTCGCCCAGCGGCCGTTGGTGAGAGAGGTCGGCTTGGCCCGAAACAGCAGCTAATCGAAGAAGTACTCCGTGCCGTACTTCTTGCCGATGGCGACGATGTCCTGCGGATTCTCGCCGAGTTCGCGGAAGAGCCCCTCGATGCCGGCGGGCGCGAACCAAAAGATCATCTCCGCCTCCTGGTCCGCGGCGTTGTGGAACTGGTGCTTGGTGCCCTTCGGGACGTTGAGGAACGTGCCTGGCCCAACGGCAACGCGCTCGTCACCCACGAGGAACGTGAGCTCGCCACGGATGACGTAGAACGCCTCCTCCTCGCGGGTGTGGATGTGAGCGGGCGGCCCGCCCCCCGCCGGCACGATCGCGTGCTGGAGGTAGTAGGAGCCGTCCGTTTCGGCGCCGGTGGCGAGGGTTGCGTAGATATCGCCCCCCGCCGCCGAGACGGGGTCGCTCTCACGCTCCTCGGGCCGGACGATCCGTGGCGGGACGGGCATCGCTAACGCTCGTCGAAGTTGAGGTCGCTGTGAGCGCCGTCGCAGAACGGCTTGTTCTTGGACTCGCCGCAGCGGCAGAGGTTGCGCCGGTTCTGATCTTCCCAGACGGTGCCGTCCGCGCTCTCGACGCGGATGCCCCCTCGCACCCAAAGCGGGCCCCCGGGAAGGATCGCCACCTCGGGCCCGAGATCGGGCTCGGCCGGCGCGCTCGCGCCTTCGGCGACGTAGGAGAGGCGGCCCGACGGGCACATCGAGATCATCCCGACCGCCTGCGCCCGCGCCTCATCGCCCGCTTCGCTCATGAGCTCCCAGGCGTTCGTGGTGCGGGTGCCGCAGAAGCCGGCCCCTATACAAGCCGACTCATCGTCGAGCATGACACCGCCACCACTGCCCTCTACACGCTTTGCGCGCGTGGCTAGCGGGCCGCGGTCGGCGGTCTCCGCTTCCGCCCAGGTGGCGGTGGCGTGGGAGCCGTCGCAGTACGGCTTGTCGTTGGACTGGCCGCAGCGGCAGAGCGCGTACATCTCGCGGGACTCGTCGATCTCACGGAGGACGTGCCAGTCGACGGGCTCGCCGTTGAATGTGTGGACGGGCGCCATCTCCTTGAGCGGGACTCCGCCGGAGACCACGTAGGGACCGCCGTTCATGACCTGGATCCGCATCTCATCTGCCACTTTTGAACTCCTCTTGGACCGCGTGTCGCGACGGAGCGATCGTACAGGACTGCGGGACGGGTGACCCTGCCCATGGCGGGGGGGCCGGCGGGCTCACCCGAACGGTCCTGGGCGGTCACCGCCTGCGACGAACCGCCCGTGGCGCTCGGTCGCTCGTGCTCGATTCCTGCGACGGCGCGGTCCTGTCCATCGAACCGCAAGCGGTGCGGATACAGCCGAGGCTCACGACCCCCGGCTGCCTGCCCAGGCTGGGGAATGGCTTGCCCGGCGATTCGAAGAGGATCTGGGGGGAGTGTGCGCTCGAAGCCCGCAGCAGGGCCGATCGACTGCCACAACGGGCTGGGGAGAAAAAGGGCGCTGGTGGGCCCGGGTGGGTTCGAACCACCGACCAACCGGTTATGAGCCGGGCGCTCTGACCGCTGAGCTACAGGCCCCGACTCCGCAGTGTGCGGAGCCCGCGTTCGGAGTTCAAGGTTCAGAGTTTAGAGTTCAAAGAGGGACGGGGGGGGAGTTCAGCGTTCAGGGTTCAGAGGGGGACGGCGCGGGCCAAGGGCCAACGGCCAACGGCCAAGAGCAAACAGCCAACAGCCAACGGCCAAGAGCCAAGAGCCAAGAGCCAAGAGCCAAGAGCCAAGAGCCAAGAGCCAACGGCCAACAGCCAACGGCCAAGAGCCAACGGCCAAGAGCCAACGGCCAAGAGCCAACGGCCAACGGCCAACGGCCAACGGCCAACGGCCAACGGCCAACGGCCAACGGCCAGCTATAATCGCAGCGATTCGTCCTCGCGCAGGCCGGGCCCGGGCCCAACGGTCCCCTTGGGGGAAGTCGCGGGCGCGGTGGGACGAAGTTCCCGGCGTAGCTCGCGCTGCCGCCGGACGAGGGCCGCCCGAGGCCGCCGCCGGCGGCCTCGGGGAAGGGGGCGGCCGCAAATCCCGCGCGGCGCTGCCCAATCAAATCGAGCGCGACTAGAGACGAGCGCACACTACCCGCCGCACGGGTCACGCGTGGCAGAGGAGTCATCACCATGGCCGATAGCTTCGACAGCCGCAGCGAGCTCACCGCGGGGGGCCGCACCGTCGCCTTCCATCGGCTCGACGCTGTCCTCCAGGGCGCTGACGCGCTCCGCCTCCCGTTCACGCAGCGCGTTCTCCTCGAGAACCTGCTGCGCCGCGAGGACGGCGACGCCGTCACACGCGACGACATCGAAGCGCTCGCGCACTGGCGCCCGAATTCGGGCGAGGAGCGTGAGGTCGCGTTCGCGCCTGCGCGCGTCCTCCTCCAGGACTTCACGGGCGTGCCCGCAGTCGTCGACCTCGCCTCGATGCGCGAAGCGCTCGAGGCGATGGGCGGGGACCCCGAACGCATCAACCCCCTCCAGCCCGTCGACCTCGTTATCGACCACTCTGTGCAGGTCGACGCCTACGGCACGAATACGGCCTTCGCCCAGAACGTCGCGACCGAGTACGAGCGCAACCACGAGCGCTATCTCTTCCTGCGCTGGGGCCAGCAGGCGTTCGACAACTTCCGCGTGGTGCCGCCGGGCACCGGCATCGTCCACCAGGTCAACCTCGAGTACCTGGCGAGCGTCGTCTTCCGCGACGAGGCCACCGGCCTCGTCTACCCCGACACGCTCGTCGGCACCGATTCGCACACGACGATGATCAACGGCCTCGGGGTGCTGGGCTGGGGCGTGGGCGGCATCGAGGCCGAGGCGGCGATGCTCGGCCAGCCCGTCTCGATGCTCATCCCGGAGGTCGTCGGCTTTCGCCTGACAGGCGCCCTGCCCGAGGGCGCGACCGGCACCGACCTCGTTCTCACGGTCACGCAGATGCTGCGCGGACTCGGCGTCGTGGGGAAGTTCGTGGAGTTCTTCGGCAGCGGCATCTCGCAGCTGCCGCTACCGACCCGCGCGACGATCGCGAATATGGCGCCCGAGTACGGCGCCACCGTCGGCTTCTTCCCGGTCGACGAGGAGACGCTCAACTATCTGCGCTTCACCGGCCGCGACGAGGCCCAGGTCGCGCTCGTCGAGGCGTACTGCAAGACCCAAGGCCTCTTCCGCACGGACGAGATGCCCGACCCGGCGTTCTCGGACACACTCGAACTCGATCTGGGCGATGTCGAGCCGTCACTCGCGGGGCCGCGGCGCCCGCAGGACCGCGTCCCCCTGCGCGAGTCGAAAGCAGCCTGGCAGGACGGCCTGGCTGAGCTCGCCGGCGATGATGCCGGGCGCCAGCCGGTCGAAGTTGCGCGTAACGGCTCGTCCTTCGAGGTCGGCCACGGGTCGGTCGTGATTGCAGCGATCACGAGCTGCACGAACACGTCGAATCCCGAGGTGTTGCTGGCCGCCGGGCTGGTCGCAAAGGCGGCGGTTGAACGCGGGCTGCAGCGCAAGCCTTGGGTGAAGACGAGCCTCGCGCCCGGCTCGAAGGTCGTCACGGACTACCTGGATGCCGCGGGCCTGACGCCGTACCTCGACCAGCTCGGTTTCAACCTCGTCGGCTACGGCTGCACGACCTGTATCGGCAACTCGGGCCCGGTCGACCCCGACGTCGCCGCAGCCGTGACCGAAGGTCACCTGGTCGCCGCGGCCGTGCTCTCGGGCAACCGCAACTTCGAAGGCCGCGTGAACCCGGTGGTACGCGCGAACTACCTCGCCTCGCCGCCGCTCGTTGTGGCCTACGCCCTTGCCGGACGCATGGACTTCGACCCGCTGACGGAGCCCTTGGGTGAGGACGCGCAGGGGCAACCGGTGCTGCTCAGCGACCTCTGGCCCGCGCAGCACGAGATCGAGGCCTCCGTCCGCCAGGCGGTGAAGTCGGAGATGTTCCGCAAGGAGTACGGGGCCGTTTTCGAGGGGGACGCCGCCTGGAGCGAGCTCGCCGTCCCCGACGGCAGTCGCTACGCCTGGGACAGCGACTCGACCTACGTGAAGAACCCACCCTATTTCGAGAACCTGTCCGAGCAGCCGGGCGCACTCGAGGACATCGACGGCGCGCGCGTGCTCGTGATGGTCGGCGACTCGGTGACCACCGACCACATCTCGCCGGCAGGGAGCATCGCCCCGAACGGCCCCGCCGCCGCCTACCTGTTCGACAACGACATCAAGCGCGAGGACTTCAACTCGTACGGGGCGCGGCGCGGCAACCACGAAGTGATGATGCGCGGCACCTTCGCGAACATCCGTCTGCGCAACCAGCTCGCCCCGGGAACGGAGGGCGGCGTCACCCGGCACCTGCCGGACGGCGAGGAGCTGAGCGTCTTCGATGCCGCCATGGCCTACCGCGACGAGGGCGTGCCCCTGATGCTGCTCGCCGGCAAGGAGTACGGCACCGGTTCGTCACGCGACTGGGCGGCGAAGGGACCGCGGCTCCTCGGTGTGCGCGCCGTGATCGCCGAGAGCTATGAGCGCATCCACCGCAGCAACCTCGTGGGGATGGGCATCCTGCCCCTCCAGTACCTGCCCAGCGAGAGCCGCGAAACCCTGGGCGTGGACGGAGAAGAAAAATTCGCGATCAGCGGGATCGCGGAAGGCCTTCGCCCTGGAGGCCGCGTGGCGGTCACCGCGACCAGCGACGCGGGTGCGACGATCACGTTCGAGGCGGCGGTGCGGATCGATACTCCCGTGGAGCTCGACTACTACCGTCACGGCGGCATCCTCCCCTACGTGCTGCGACAGCTCGCGGCCGGCAGGGGCGCGTGAGCGCAGACGCTCGATCGAATCCACGACCACGCACACGAGGGGAACGAAACGATGCTCGATCTGTTGAAGATTGCCCGCACGGAAGCCGATGGCGGCGACCTCTTGGGAGCGCTGGCCGCGCTCTTTGAGCCCGCGGCCGTCAAACCCACGGGGTACCCCGATGCGGTCATCTGGCAGGGCGGCAACCACGGCGGACGGGTGCAGCCGGTCGCCCATTCGCTCACCGATGCCTACGCCCTCCTGGGGACGATCGCAGCGACCGACATCCTCGGCCTGCCGTACTACGGCGTGCCCATGTGGGCGCAGTACCGCCACGACACGAAGCTCGAAGCGCTGAGCTGGTTCGGCAACATGCCCTGCACCTCGATCAAGTGGTCGACGGCCGGCGACGCCTACGTCAATGACGGACAGGGCGGGCGTGTGGTCGTCATGGGGAAGTCGGGCAACGCCCCCCTACGTACGCAGGCGGGCGTGTACTGCAACGTCCGTCCCTACGGCCCGATCACGGTCGTGCGCTGCATGCCCTGCCTGCCCTACTCCCAGAACCGGGGCGTCTTCGACGTCAACGCGGAGACCGGGAACATCCATTCGGAGATGAACACCCCGGGCGTGCAGATGGCCTACGCCAACCGTCGCTTCCTCCAGCTTGTGCACGAAACCGGCCGCCTCGGCCGGGTCGCGTTCAAGCCGACCCAGGCGATGGAGGACGGCATCAACGCGGGCCTGCTCTCGTGGATGCTCCAGGGGACGAAGTTCAACGTCGGCCGTAGGTACGCGGTCGACGGCTACGTCGAGCACCGCGAGGCCGTCGACCGCATCGTCGCCCTCCTCCCGGCCGACTTCAAAGACGGGATGGAGGAGTGGGGCGGCCAGATCGAGCAGCACATCGCCGACACGAACTACGGCCTCCTGCTCTGGGACCTGATCGAGCAGCAGGACGTCATCGTTCTTGCCACCGACCTCGACGGTGACCGCCTCACCGACCTCCTCGCCGATGTCTCCGAGCCGCTGCGCGCGTTCGGGCAGCGGGTGATCGACCACCAGGGCGGAGACGCCAAGATGCGCGACCTCTGGGGCGAGATGGGCTACACCACCGGCAACGGCCGCGACATGACCTCGGTGATGTACCGCATGCAGGGACCGCCCATCCACGAGCAAACGCTGGGGTCGGCCGACGCGATGCTCCTGCGCCTCCTCGACGGCGACGAGTCGCTGGGCGGCACGAAGCGGCCGTACGACCCACGCATCCACTTCGTCCTCATCCGCGACGCCTATCGCGACGCGAACCCCGACAACGCCGAACTCCACGCCTGGCTCGACGAGGCCCTCGCGAAGTTCGACGCGGTCTACGGAAGCGAGCGCCCCGGCTTCCTCGAAGGCTATGCACGGTTGAAGGCCGCGATCATCCCGTGGGGGAGCTAGCGAACTCGGAGGGGCTCCGGCGGATCCGCTATTCGACCAGCGCTAAGGGGCTGACCCCTCGGGAACTCTTCGGATTCTTCGAGGGCTGGCCGAACCCACCGAGCCCCGCGACCCACCTGCAGCTGCTAGAGAGTAGCGCGGAGATCGTGCTGGCGGTCGACGAAGAGGCCCGGCGAGTCGTGGGCTTCATCACGGCCATCTCCGACGGCGTCCTCTCGGCCTACATCCCGCTGCTCGAAGTCGTTCCGGAATGCCGCGGGCGAGGAATCGGCAGCGAGCTCGTCCGCCGGATGATCGCGCTGCTCGAAGACTTCTACATGGTCGATCTGCTCTGCGATGCGGAGCTCCAGGGCTTCTACGAATCGCTCGGGATTACCCCCGCCACGGGGATGATGCTGCGCCGCTACGAGCACCAGGCCGGCATCGCGGCCGAGGCGCAACCGGGGCCCCAACGACCGGCCGCGACGTAGCCCCGCTGGTGTAACGCCCCCAAGCGGGGTAGGCTCAAGACACAATCTTCCGCGTATCACGCTCGAGGCCCAACGTCTCCCGTTCGCGTTCCCGCCGTAATTCTTCCTTGGCCAGCATCGTTCCTGCGGCGGGCTCGCACCTGCGGGACTGGCGTACGCGAAGGATTCGCCCCACGCAATGAGCGTCCCTACTGCTGTTGACCGAGACGCCGTCCTCGCCGCTTTGGCGACGGTCAACGATCCGGAGCTGCATCGCGACATCGTCTCCCTGGGGATGGTCGAAGAGCTGGCCATCGAGGGTGGCGCGATCAGCCTCAAGGTCGAGCTCACGACGCCCGCCTGCCCGATGAAGGACATCATCGAGCAGGACGTCCGCGCGGCGCTCGAGCCCCTGCCCGGCGTCGAGTCGGTCGCGCTCGACTGGGGTGCCCAGGTACGTGCGAGTGACCCGCGCGAAGGCCAGAAGGCGATCGACGGCGTGCGCAACGTCATCGCCGTGGCCTCGAACAAGGGAGGCGTCGGCAAGTCGACGGTCGCCTCCAACCTCGCCGTCTCCCTCGCGGCCAGCGGGGCGAAGGTGGGCCTCGTGGATGCGGACATCACGGGGCCGAACTTGCCGACCATGTTCGGCTTCGCGGCGGGCCACCAAATGGGGAACAGCGACGGACTGCGGCCGGTCGAGAAGCACGGCGTCCAGCTGGTCTCCATGGGGTTCCTGCTGCCAAAGGGGACCCCAGTAGTCTGGCGCGGCCCGATGATCGGCAGCGCCGTCCGGCAACTCCTCCACGACGTGCCCTGGGAGGACATCGATTACCTCATCATCGATCTCCCCCCGGGCACCAGCGATGCCTCGATGAGCATGGCGCAGGAAGCGCCGATCGCCGGGGCCGTTATCGTCTCGACGCCTCAGGACGTCTCTTTGGAAGACGCGATGAAGGCCGTCTCGATGTTCGAAAAGCTCGACGTGCCGGTTTTCGGCATGATCGAGAACATGAGCTATTTCATCGCTCCCGATACCGGGAAGCGATACGACATCTTCGGGCACGGTGGCGCCCGCGACGCAGCGGAGGAGCTCGGCATCGACTTCCTCGGCGAGATCCCGATTGAACCAGAGATTCGCGAAAGCTCCGATCGAGGAGTGCCGTTCGTCATTGGCGCGGCCGAATCTGCCTCGACCGAGGCCCTGCACGGGATCGCGGGCAGCGTCGCCGCCCGGATCAGCGTTTTGCAAAGGATGGGAACTTAACCCCCAATGGCACTCAATTTCCTCACAGGTCGAGGCACCACAACCGACGAGGCCGCGACTTCAACCGACGACTCCGAACCCAACGATGAAACTTCCGACACCGCCAGCCGCCGGCGCCCGACGCGCCGCGGCAGCCGCGGCGGGCGCTCGACCAGCGCCCGCACCGCAGATGCGGACGCGCGTGACGAGGCCGAACCGGCCCCCGCGCGCGCCCCGCGCCGCCGGCGAGCAACGGCCGACGACGACTCCGAGCCCGCACCCGCCCGCGCGAGCAGCCGGCGCCGCGCAGCCGGCGACGACGACGAAGAGCCCGCGCCCACACGCGCACGGGGCCGACGTCGCGCCGCCGCCGCCGATGACGAACCCGCTCCCGCTCCCGCCCGCACGAGCACCCGGCGCAGCGCGGCGGACGACAACGAAGCCGCTCCCGCCCGTACGAGCAGCCGGCGCCGCGCCGCCGGCGCCGATGACGAATCCGCTCCCGCCCCCGCTCGTACGAGCAGCCGGCGCCGCGCCGCCGGCGCCGATGACGAATCCGCTCCCGCCCCCGCTCGTACG
>CAUYXJ010000030.1:0-30613 GCA_963577065.1 Dehalococcoidia bacterium
GACGTCCTCCCCGACCTCTATCGGCGCGTCGCCCACCTGCGCGATGCGACGGCGCTCCTCCTGGTCGCCCCCGGCGCCGACAAGGAGATCGGCGCCGAACCGGTCGCTCCCGCGACCGACGAGCCCATGATCGGCGCAGCCGAGCCCACGACCGTGGGCAGCGGCCGCGCCCCGGCGGCCCCTCCCGAGGAGCTCAACTTCCAGCCCAGCCTCTTTATCGATGGAGGAGCGGGCACATCTTTGGAACGGGCACGCCAGCAGCTCTTGGCAATCGACGCACGCCCGCGTATCGCGGGGGCCGTTCCGGTAGCGAACGCAACCACGGTCCGACCGCTGGGGCGGGTGGCCGGTGACGACGTCTTCGCCGCACCAACGCCACCAACGACAGCCTGGACCCCCACCCCCGCGGAGACTCGGGAGGGGGCGGCCGAACGGTGGCACCAGCCCCGCGCCGACGCCGAACCTCCACGAACACCGCGAATTTCCGCAGCCCCGACCCCGGGCGCAGCGCGGACCAGCAGCTTCACCCGGGAACTCGCGCGGACCCGCGCGCGCCCAGCACCAACACCAGCACCAAGCGCACCAGCGGATGCGCCCCTAGTCAGCGAAATGGCGGCGGGCCGCCGCACTCAGGTCACCGGATTGAGCGGTTCCGCCTACGCCGAAGGCATCGTCACCGAGGCGGGAAAGCCCAACCCCACCGATTCACTCGTGCGCATGCGCGATGACATCGGCGGGGGCCGCTGGCGGGGTGGTGGTGCACTCTCACGCCGCGGCACGGGCGGCCTCCCACCAACCTGGTTCATCGTCGTTATCGGTTTGGGGCTCCTCATCGGCCTCGCGGGCTGGGTGGTGCTCCCCCGCGTGCTCGACAGCGACACGGATACGCGCCTCGCTCAGCTCATCGACGAAGCGGAACGGGAGATCGCGAGCGCGAACGCGGTCGTGAACCCAGGCGCCCAGCGAGACTCGCTCACCCGCGCGCGCGGGATTCTGCTCGAGGCCGGGGCGCTCGAAGGAGGCGCGGCGCTCAGCGAGCCGCGGCTCAACGAAGTGGCTGGAGCGATCGCGGACCTCGATGCGATCGTGGCGCCCCTCGCAATCGAGGTCATCGCCGATCTCGGTGAGTTCGGCGACACACCCGTCGCCGCCGAGCGCCTCGCCATCGGCGCGACCCACGCCTACGTGCTCGATGTCGCAAGCGAACGCGTCCTCGCCACGGACCTCGCCACGGGCGAGACCACGACGATCCTCCCCGCTACTGAAGGGACCGCGATCACACCGACCGTCATCGCCTACGCCGAGGCGGTCGAGCTGGGCGGGTCGACACTACTCATTGCGGACAGCTCGCAGGCGCTCTGGGCCTATCGCGCCGGCAGCGGTCTCGCACCGCTCGGCTTCGCCGCCCCGGACGGGCTCACGATCACCGACCTCGCGTTTCTCGATGGCCAGCTGTACGTACTCGACGCCCCCCAGGCGGTCATCTTCCGGTTCGCCGCTGAGCCAGGCGGCTTCCGCAGCGAACCGGTCATCGCCTTGGCAGCGCCCGCCCTTTCGACCGCGCAGCGCCTCATGGTCGACGGCGAGATCTTCACCGCCGATGGCGATGGGACCGTGCGACGGTTCAGCGGCGAGCTCACACTCGAACTCTCGCAGGCCGGCATCGATGCGCCCCTGCGAGCCGCTGCAACGCCCCGCGTACTCGAGTTCGCGAACGAGATCGCCGTCCTCGATGCCGCCGCGGACCGGATCATCGTTCTCGGCAGGGATGGCACGTTCCTGCGCCAGTACCGCCACGATGATCTCGCCAATCTCACCGCCTTCGCGACGCGAGGGGAATTCGGCTACGTCTTTAGCGGTGAGCAGCTCCGGCGCATCACGTTCTAGCGGGCCAGCGCGCTCGCCAGAGGTAGGCCAGCGCCCCCGACGCCACACCCACGTTCAGCGACTCGACGCGGCTGTCCATGGGCAGAGCGACACGGAAGTCGCTCCGGTCGAGCAGCAGGCGTCCAACCCCTCGCTCCTCGCCCCCCAGGATCAGGGCCGTGCGCTCGGGCCACGCGAACGTGGTCGCGTCCTCCGCGGCGGTGCCCGGTGCGGCCGCCACCACCCAGTAGCCCGCCTCTTTG
The DNA here is from genome assembly GCA_963577065.1 of Dehalococcoidia bacterium. GTDB lineage: Bacteria > Chloroflexota > Dehalococcoidia > Tepidiformales > Tepidiformaceae > CAUYXJ01. The sequence goes on from CAUYXJ010000030.1 coordinate 2,130, forward strand.
AGCTGCGTGACCGCCCTGGCCAGGTTCTGTGGGGCGGTCACCGGAGCGAGAAAGCTGAGGCCGGCGCTGGCGCGATGCACCCCCGGCGTCAGCGTGGCGCCTCGTCGCAAGGGCACGACGACACACGCCGCCGCGACGGCCACCGAAACGCGTAGTACCGCCCCCAGATTCTGGGGATCGGTGATCCCATCGAGGACGAGCGCGAGTGACGCAGCCGAGACGGCGAGCGGGATCTGAACCGTCGGCAGGGGCCCCAGGCGCACAAGCACCCCCTGATGCACGCCCCCGCCGGTGAGCTCGGCGAGTCGATCGGGTGCGACCGCTTCGACCGAGAGCCCCTGGGCGTGCGCCTTGTCCACCAGCGTGGCCACCCGTGGATTGGCGCTACCCTCGGCGTAGAGCAGGCACCGCGCCAGCCCCTCCTGGAGGGCAAGCGCCGAGGGGTGCACGCCGAAAGCGAGGTCGTCCGGGGTAGCGTTCGGCTTCGGTCTCAGTCGCGCCATCGCCCTCGCCCATCCTCGACACCCGTGCGGGAGTGGCGATGGCCGCCCCTGAGGGCACCCTCCCGATGTCCCTTTCGAGCGACTTCTCCTGCCACCACGCCTGCTCGCCTTTCCTTCCGCCAAACCGGGGGCCTGCCTACACTCAACACACCTTGCCACCCGTGTTGCACCGTGTCCCGCGTACGCCGCCGCTCTTGGCGCTCGGGCTTCTCGCATTCGCGCTGGCGGGGCTCGCCTGCGGGGGGGACGATGCGAGCGAGCCCCTGCCCGAAGCCACGGCTACCGCCGAGGGGGCCGGAGTCGCCCCTACGAGCGCCGAACCCAACGACGTCTCGCAGAGCATCGTCCCCAAGTTGACCGCCCCCGTGAGCCGTTTCGCCGTCAGCCAGGACGACCTGCCCCTGGGCGGCTATCTCACGAGCATCCAGAACACGTTCGAGATCAGCCTCGAAATGTACAGCGAAAGCCCCATTTTCGAGGGACAGGAGGAGGGCCTGGCGCTCCTTTCCGACTGGGGCTATCTCGGTGGCTACGAGACCGGCTACGAGCCCGAGGGCCGGATCATCTCGGTCCTCAACGGCGCGCACTGGATCGGCGTGGAAACGCATCTGTTCGATAGCGAGACCGGCGCCCGCGCTGCCTTCGACTACTTCGTCACCAAGCTCGAGGAATCGGGCTCGACGGAGGTGCCCGCCGAGGGCGTGGGCAACGACTCGAGCGCCTGGCGTCTGACATCCGGGAAGATCGGACGCTCCTCGGTCGACGCGACCTACCACCGGGTCGTCCTTCGCCGCGGCAATTTCGTCGGCGTGGTCATGACTTGGGGCGCACGCCCCTTTATGGGGGTCGAACAGGCACTCGAACTGGCCCGCATCGTCGACGAAAAGACGCTCGGCCTCCTGCCGACGATCGAGCCCACGCCGACCAGCGAATACCGCGGCCCCCAGGACCAGTAGCGATGCGTTTCGTCGCCACGCTCACGCTGCTGGCGCTCCTCGTACTGGGTGCGCTGGGGTGCAGCAGCAGCAGCAACGGGGGTGCCGAGCCCGGCGACGCTGGCGCAAGCAACACCACGCCCGACGCCTCGGAGACCGGGGAGCCCAAGCCGACCCCCACGCCGAACTCGCCTGCGGACGCCCGCGAGCCACTGCTCGGAGGCGCAGCGAGCAGCTACGCGCCTTCACTGGACGAACTCCCCGGCGCCTTCCGCGTGAACGACGGCGAAACCTACGGGCTCGACTCCGGCGGTTTCATCACCTTCGGACCGTTCCAGACGATCGACGAAGGAGAGAAATTCGTCGAACTGTACCCATACGTCGACGGCTACACCGTGCTCTACGAGCCGGACGGCCTCTTGGCGGGGGTCATCGAGGGGCGCTATTTCGTCACCATCTCGGTGCACATCTTCGTAAGTACCGACGCGGCCGTGGCCGCTTACGAACTGTTCGACACCCAGTCGAGAGCGCGACCCGAAGCCGAGATCGTCCCGATCCCGCCAATCGCCAATCAATCCGGTGCCTCGGGCCTGGTAGTTGGCACCGTCGGCAACTCCACCACGGCGGGGGAGTACCACCGCGTGGTCTTCCGGCGCGGGAACCTCGTGGCCGTCGTTCAGACCTATGGGGCGGCGCCGCTGATCAATATAATTCCTGCCCGCTACCTCGCTGGTATCATCGACGAGCGAGCCGTAGGGGACCGCCCGGCGGAGGAACCGACCCCCGCACCCACCCCCACCCTCGGCTTCTAAGTAGGCCTTCAGTGCTCGGTCGATTCAGGCGGTTCTTGGCGTTGCTGGCCGCGTCCGTCGCCCTCTTCGCCAGCACCTCCGCCGCGGCGAGCCCCGCGCCCAGCAGCGACAGCTGGGTCGCGGTCCGTATGGAGCAAGCGGGCGTAGCGGCGGCCGGTGTAGCCGCGGATTCGCTCGAGGCCCGCGGCTACCGCGTACTCCCGGTGCCGGCAGGCATGGACCTGGCCACCTTTCGCGCATGGCTTCGCCGCCAGCCCGGCGTGATCAGCGTCACGCCGGATGCGCGGGTGTACGCGGCCGTTGTCCCTGACGACCCCTTCTACAACGACGCCCAACGGACCTATCTCGAGCTCATCGAGGCACCTGCGGGCTGGGACCTGACGACAAGCGCCGCGGAGGTGGTCGTGGCGATCGTGGACACAGGGATCGACCTCACGCACGAGGACCTCACCGGACGCCTCTGGCAGAACCCCCTCGACGCCAACGACGACGGCATCGACGACGACAACAACGGCTGCATCGACGACCGCTACGGCTGCCGCTTCATCAACCTCACTCCGGGCCGGGAGGCGGCGTGCGGGTATACCTCGAGCACCCCCACCGGCGACGTCCTCGACGACAACGGCAAGCCCGGAGACCTCGGATCACACGGCACGATCGTATCGGGCATCGTCGGCGCGAAGGGGGACAACGGCCTCGGCGTCGCCGGCGTCGCCTGGAACGTTCGGATCATGACGTTGAAGGTGCTGGACTGTGGCAGCGCCGGCGGCGCGCCCACAGGCGAGATGACGAACGTCGCCCAGGCGATCGATTACGCCCGGATCATGGGCGCCGACATCATCAATCTCAGCCTCTCGAGCCTGCCCGGCGACCCCGAGGCGGACCTCCCGATGCTGCGGGACGCAATCGCGCTGGCGGAAGCCCAGGGCGTGATCGTCGTCGCGGCGGCGGGCAATCACGGTGCCGAGGGCGCGGGCTTCCCCGCCGCCTACACGCAGTTCGAGAACGTCATCGGCGTGGGTGCGAGCGATACGAGGAACGGCAACAGCTGGGCGAGCTACAGTTCGTACGGGCCTGGAATCGACTTCGCCGCTCCCGGAAACGACCTTGCCAGCACGATCCGCTCGGACATCGGCATCGCCCCGCCCTACGGCCAGATCGTCCGCGGCACGAGCTACTCCGCACCCTTGGTGACCGGACTGTTTGCGCTCATGAAGGCCCGCAACTCGCGGCTGACCGCCGAGGAGTACATCGCCATCGCACGGGCGACGGCCACGCCCACGCAGGCAGCCGGGCACGGAGGCAACTGGAGCGGATCGGGGCTCATCAACATCGGCGCGGCGTTGGCGCGAATCCCCATGACGGTCACGGGCGCAGCGCTGCACGACTGGATGGATGTCGCGCCGGGGACTTCGGTGCGAGCGATAATCGACGGGACGGCGTGCGGCGTTACCAACACCGAGGCCTTCGGGCCGCTCACGCGCTACTCCCTGCGCATCGCGAGCGCCGCCGAGACCTCGGGCTGCGGGGAGGCGGGCGCGGAGATCGAGCTCCTCATCGGCGGAGCGGCGGCGGTGCCGACCCTGTCCTGGGGTGGGCAAGACGAGGCCCTCGTGCTGGTGAACCGAGACGTGAGCAGCGTGACCCCGCCACCGGGCGCGATCGTCGTGCAGAGCCTGGGCGCGGGCTGGAGCCTCGTCGCTCACCTGAGCCCAGGGGCGGCGTTACCCGGGGCGGCTTCGTACCTGCCTAGTAGCTGGTCCCAGATCCACGTCTGGGACTCAGCCGCTGGCGACGGCGGGGCCTTCGCCCACTTCAATCGCGAACTCCCTGCCTTCGCGCGGTCGCTGGCTTCGCTCAATCAGTACGACGTGTTCTGGGTAGACGGTTCAGCGACGAACGTCGCCCTCCCCAACCCCAACCCGCCAGCCACGCGGCTGCTGACGCTCGCCGAGGGCTGGAATGCTTTCCTCTACACGGGCCAGAGCCGCTCCGTCGAAGACGGCCTTGCTGAACTTTCCGGCGACTACGACCAGGTGCTGCAGTACGACAACCTCAATGCCCTCTGGCGTTCGTACCTTCCGGGCCAAGCGCGCGTTCTGAATGACTTCGGCGGCCTCTTCCCGATCCAGATCTACTGGGTCCATCTGACCGCCCCACGAACCCTGACGCTGCAGTAGCGCGACAGCCTCGGGTTCGGGCTGAGCGGCCGTTCCCACGAAACTCGATGGATGGCCACCGAGCAGTGCGGAGCGCCCACGCGTCAGGGCAGAGCCTGCCGCTTCCCGGCCAGCAGCTGTCGCTACGAGACGCATGGTCGTTACCGGGAAGGGCGCGCCGATCCCGATCGCCCGCGCTCGCCCGCAGAAGCGATCCGGCAACACGATCTCCGCGCCCTCGGGTGGTGGCTGATCGAGGAAATCCTCGGCGGTCGTGTGACCCCACCCGAGGCCTCCGCCGTAAACCGCATGATGCACACGCTGCTTCAGCTCGGCCCTGCGCCCGAAGAGGACGAGCGCGCGCTCCAGGAAGTGGCCCTACGCGGACTCTTGATGCACGGCGTGCCACCGCGCAGCGAGGAGGAGTGGCGCCGGGCCGCCGAGATCTTCGACGAGGAGGCGCTCGCCGAGTTCCGCCGCTGGACGCCCCTACTCGAAGGCCACGCTAACGACGGCGTCGAGCCACTGCGATTCCGGGATCGTGAGCGAGACGAGGGCGACATGCCCTCGCTCGGTGACGAAGAGAACAGTATCTGAGGCGATCTCCGCGTAGGGGTAGCGCAAGAAGCCGATCGACTCGAAGTCGCTACTAAAACCCTCGATGGTGACCGAAAAGGGCTCCCCGAGCCCGAGTTGCGTGGCGAGCTCGGCGATGGACGTGCCCATCTGCAGGTCCCCGTTCGCCAGCGTGATGCTCGCCTGGGGTAGCTCGCGGAACTCCGCCACGGTTGGCCTCAGCGACTGGCGGCCACCGAAGATGGCGGGGGCGGGACCATCCTCGGGCACGGGCGTCGGCGTGGGCACAGGCGTGCTGGTGGCGGTAGCAGTTGGTTCTGGCTCATCCGTTGGAGCGACGGTCGCGTCATCGGAGACCGCGGTCGGCGGCGTGGGCGTGGGCGTCGCCGGTTGTTCATCGTCACCGCCACCGCCACCGCAGGCGAAGGCGAAGGCGAAGGCGAGACCGGCAACGATGATGAAGCTGACCGCAAGTCTGGTGCCCATGGAGCCCTCACGCCCTCCCGAGGGCGAGGCTATCACGGACTCGGTTAGGGGCAGGAAGAGGCCGCTACTGGCCGTCGACTGTCGGGCTGGGCTCTTCCGTGGGCTCAGGGGCATCGGCGGCGCCGGTCGGATCCGCCGGAGCCGTCGGCTCCTCGGTCGCCGTTTCCTGCGGCTCTTCAGTGGCCGGGATTTCGGTGGCGGTCGGTTCGGCAGTCGCCGTCGCCGTCGGTTCGGCAGTCGCCGTCGCCGTCGGTTCGGCAGTCGCCGTCGCCGTCGGTTCGGCGGTCGGCGGCGCCGTCGGTTCGGCAGTCGGCGAAGGCTCGGCGAGACCCGAGACGCCGCCTGCAGCGACCGCGGCAACCACCTGATTCGCCTGTTCAATGGCGTCTGTGGCCGCGGGCGCGAGCTCGTCTTCGGCCTCGCTCAGGACTGCGGCGGTGCTATCGCTCAAACTTCGCACCTTCGCCTGCTGCACGGGATCGAAGCTTCGATCGGCTGCGAGCGTGAGGAGTTCTCCAAGCTCGCGGGTGAGCCGGTCGATATGACCGACATCGAGATCGCCCCGCGCAACGAGCGTCTGGATCTCGTCGATGCGCTCTTCCGTCTGGCGGATCTGGACGTTGATGCGCTCGTCATCGCGGGCAAAGGACGACTGCGCGCGCTCGGTCGCGCGCTTGAACGTGTAGTTCCACTCGCCCGGAACGGCGTCGCTGGAGGTAATGAAGCCGAAGCTGAGCACGCCGAGCGCGCCCGCGACCAGCACGACGGCGAAGGAGGCGGACGCCGTGCGCAGCTGTCCGAAACCTGGGCGCGGCACGGTTGGCGCTTGGGGCAGCGCCCCGCCCCCGATGACCGGTTCGGCTGCGGCCAGGAACTGCGCCTTGAGCGACGCCTCGAAGTAGAAACTCGCCTCTTCCTCTTCGAACGCGTGCCCAATGATCTGCCCGGTCGAGAGCAGTGGCCGCAGCCAAACGCGATCGTCCTCGCCATAGAGGGCGAGGATCGCCGTGATCTCCATCCCGTCCTCATAGAGGGACAGCGCCTCGGCGAGGATAGCGGCCTGCGGATCAGGCGAACGGCAGAGGAATGGCAGCAGACGCATCAGTCCCGCGGAACCGTCCCTTGCAGTCGTGCGATCGCTTTGTGCTGGAGGACTTTCACGTTGTTCTCAGTCTTTCCCAGCGTGTTCGCCGTCTCGGCAACCGAAAGGCCCGCGCCGAAGCGCAGCGCGATCACATCCCGCTGTGCGTGCGGCAGCTTGGCCGCGGCCGCGCGCACCACATCGAGCGTCGCGGAGAACTCGTAGGCCGTGACGTGATCGTGACTCAAGTCTGGGAGCGCATCGGAGAGCTCTGCGGGCATACCCCAGCGCTTCTGCCGTCGAGCGTGCGAGGCGACTTCGTTGCGCGCGATCCGGAAGACCCACGCGCCGAACGGCAAGCCGCGCCATTTGAAGCGGTTCAAGTTCGCGATGACGCGGAGGAAGATCTCTTCCGTCACGTCCTCGGCGTCCTCCGTCGAACGCACGCGTCCCGAGACGTAGCGGTAGACCCTCGGAAAGTAGAACGTATAGAGCTGGCTCAGAGCGTCCTGATCGCCATCCTTCGCCGAATCGACTGCGAGCCGCTCGTCGAAGTCGGGGGTCAGCTCTTTGGCGGCCGTACTCTCCACGAACGCTCCCGCGGCGTCCCCCAAACGGGGAACCTCGACCGTACTCCATCTGAGAATTGTGAGCGATAAGTGGTGAACGCAATGTACCCGTCATAACGCCCACCCTGAGCAAAGGTTAATGGGCTCGCGAATCTCCCCGGGAGGGCGCGGGGGACTGCCTAGGGACTCCACCGGCGACGGCGAACTACGCGGCCCGCCGGCGCGCCCTGCCGGGGGCTGGCGGTAGCCATCTCTTGGGCCTTCAGCATCCCTACTACCCTCGCGCGGCCCTGGTCGTTGACGGCCTCAGAGGGGCGCTCGTAGCATTCGAGGAACAGTCCCACCGCAGGAGTGGCATGGCCAAGTTCATCTTCGTGACCGGCGGCGTCGTGAGTTCCGTAGGCAAGGGCATCACGACCGCCAGCATCGGACGACTGCTCAAGTCCCGCGGCATCTCCGTCACCATCCAGAAGCTCGACCCCTACCTCAACGTCGATCCCGGCACGATGTCGCCCTATCAGCACGGTGAGGTCTTCGTCACCGGCGATGGGGCCGAGACCGACCTCGATCTCGGCCACTACGAGCGCTTCCTCGACCAAGACCTTTCCGCGGCCTGCTCGGTGACGAGCGGGCAGGTGTACCTCTCCGTCCTCGAACGCGAGCGGCGCGGTGACTACCTCGGCGGCACCATCCAAGCGGTGCCTCATCTCACGAACGAGATCAAGTCACGCATTTACGGCGCCGCTGCGGAGAGCGCCGCCGACGTGATCATTTGCGAGGTCGGCGGCACCGTGGGCGACATCGAGGGGCAGACGTTCATCGAGGCGATGCGTCAGATTCGCCACGACGAAGCCCGCGATCAGTTCCTCAACGTGCACGTCACCTTCCTCCCCTGGATTGGGGCCACGCACGAGCTGAAGACGAAGCCCACCCAGCACTCGGTCAGCGAGCTCCGCTCGATGGGCATCCAGCCCGACGCCATCGTCGCGCGTAGCGACCACATCGTGCCGAACGACATCCGCGACAAGATCGCCGCCTTCTGCGATGTCGACCCCCGTGCCGTGATTCCGCTCGAAACCGTCGACACGATCTATGAGGTGCCGCTGATTCTCGAAGGGCGAGGCCTCGGCGACTATGTCGTCGAGCGCTTGAACCTCACGGCTACGAAGAACGATCTCCCGATCTGGGAGGCGATGGTTGAGCGGCTCAAGCATCCTGCCGGCGCCATCGAGGTCGCCGTCGTGGGCAAGTACGTCGAGCTGCAGGACGCCTACCTCTCGGTGAAGGAGGCGCTCGTGCACGCGGGCGTGCACGCAGACGCGGACGTGACCATCCGCTGGGTGCACGCGGAGGACCTCGAGACCCGCCGCGCCGAGGATGTCCTCGCCGGCGTCGACGGCATCGTCGTACCGGGTGGCTTCGGCGAACGGGGATGGGATGGGAAGATCGAGGCCGCCCGCTACGCGCGTGAGCAGGGCGTGCCCTACCTCGGGCTCTGTCTCGGCCTGCAGGTGATGGTGACGGAGTTCGCCCGCAACGTCTGCGGCTGGGAGGGGGCCAACTCCACCGAAATCGATCCGGAGTCGCCCTATCCCGTAATCAGCCTGCTCAAGGAGCAGGAGGGCGTCACGGCCAAGGGCGGGACGATGCGGCTCGGCTGGTATCCCTGCAAGCTCCGACCCCAGAGCCTAGCGGCGGCCGCCTACGGCACCGACCTGACTAACGAGCGCCATCGCCACCGCTGGGAGCTGAACAACCGCTACCGGGACGAACTGGAGGCCGCCGGCCTAGTCGTCGGTGGGACCTCCCCCGACGGCGGTCTTGCGGAGATCGGCGAGATTGCGGGCCACCCCTTCATGTTGGGGACGCAGTTCCACCCCGAGCTGCAGAGCCGCCCGAACCGGCCCCACCCGCTCTTCACTGCGTTCGTTGCAGCGGCCCTGCGGGACCTTTCCGCGGGGCCCGAATCCGCCACCGCCGTCGCCGCCACGCACTGACGTGGATGGCTGGCGCATCGCCCATACGCTCGGCCTGATCTGGCTGGGAGCGGGTCTCGGGGCGACCTACCCCCTCATCGTCCGCGCGTGGGTCGCGAAGGACGTGCAGTACCAGATGTACGCCCTCGTGGAGGCTGCGAACAACGAGACGCGCGTGCTCCTGCCAGGGGCGATGCTGTCCGGGGCCACGGGCTTTTTCTGGGGCGTCGCCGAGGGCTACAACTACGTCGAGGAGGGCTGGCTGGCGGCCCTCGCGGGGCTCTTCGTTCTCTTCTATCTCGTCTGCCTGCCCCTGCTCGGCTTCGGTTTGCGGCGGGCGCGCACGGCCGCGCTGATCGCGGCGAAGCGCGGCGAGGTCACCGACGAGCTCCGCGAGATCCTGGACGACCGCGTCCCGCTCGTGTTCGGGACGGTTCTCATCGCGAGCGTGCCGCTGCTCGCCTGGCTCGCCATCTTCAAACCCTTCTAACGGCGCTCACTCCTGACTAACGGTGTTTCATTCCCGAGCCCAGGGCTGACCGGCGCCGCCGGCCCTGCCGATACTCCTACCATGACCACCTTGGCTGCCCTCCTCGTGCTGGTCGCCGGCGTTTCCATTGCGTCGAGCGATCTCGGAATCACGGAGTGGTCCCTGGGGTGGAGCGGGGCGACGGTCGCCCTGATGGCCGCGAGCCTCAGCTACCGCCTCGGCAAGCGCTGGGCGGGGCCGGCCCCGGTCAAGCAGCCCCAGGCCGTGCCCGCCGTCTCGCCGGACGAATCGCTGCGCAAGCGCCTCGAAGAGCTCGCGATGCCCGAGAAGGTCGACTCCGCAGCCTAGCGCGCCGGCGCCCCCGCCCCATCCTCACTGAGCGCCCGCAGCTCTTCGCCGATCCGCGCGAACTCCGCCTCGGGATCCTCGGTCCCCAATCGTTCCGCCGCCGTTCGCCGCGAACGGATACGCGCCTCCACGAGTGCTCGCTCGTCGGCGACCTGACGGGAACGATCGGCGGGCAGCACCGGACCCCACTGCGCCTCCGCCCGCAGGCCGTCGATGTCGAGTCCCGAGAACTGCGAGAGCAGGCGCAGCGCGAGCATCGCCCGGCGCTCGTAGACAGCCGATCGAATCAGACGCTTGCGCGCGACCTTGCGCGCAACCGGGTCCAACTCCACGTTCAGGGCCACACCGCTGAGACCGGCCGGGTTCTGTCCGAAGGCGGTGCGCGGCGACTCGCCGAGGTCGTGCAGCGTCCGGTAGATGAGATCGATGTAGTCACGATGGAGGTCGACGCCACCGCCCTGCAGCAGGTCGAGCAGGTACGCGCGCGCGCGCTCCGGCACTTCCCAGACGGCACCCGGCTCGACGGCGATGTCCTGCGAGCCGGCGACTCCCTCCAGGACGGCGATCGGGTTCCCCGACAGCTCCAGGATCTGGCTCAGCTGGCTGAACGCGCGGTTCAACTCACGATTCGGCTCAGCCAGCGCCGCGATGTCGCTGGAGCCCCAGGGCTGCTTCGGCTCACGCACGTTCGGGAATACCACGAAGGGAACGAACCCGTACGGGTTCGTTCCCTTCGCTCGAGTTCGTTTCCGCGCCAGAGCTCGAAGGTCTCGCTCGTCCAGTATTCCGTGACCAGGCTGTCGGCTGGCACCGGCGTGAGTCCGGCGGTGGACGGGGGCAAGCTGCCGATCGCGTACTGCGAGGCCACGGCTTCGACGCGGGTGGCGTCGTCCGCGCGGCGCCAGACGAAGATCCCCTGGACGTCGGGGGCGGAGATGCGAACGCCGCCTTCTTCGACATCCCAGGTGACCTTGTACACCGCATCGCCGAGCACGGCGCAGTCGAGTTCCGTTTCGAAGTCCAGCTGCGCGAGGCCGTTCGCCCCGGCGACATCGACCAGGGCGAGCTCAGCGACACGCGCGCGATCGCCGGCACCTTTGTCCAGCAGGTCTCGGGCACGGACCTGAACCACGTGCCCTTCGAGGAGGTAGCTCGTGATCTTGTCGACGAACGCCTTGGCATAGTTGAGGACGAGCCGGCGCTCGCCCCGCCGGGGGCGGCCGACCCACTGCTCGCCCTCGTAGAACGCGAGGTTCTCGCGGTAGTGGCGCAGGCGATCCTGGTCGATCGCGCGGAGTTGGAGCGGTAGGGCGGTGGCAGGCGATCGTTCCGCGGTCGTCATCGGCACATCTCCGGAGCAGGCGAGCTCGTCGCGTACCGTGACCTTCAGCGCGACGATCTCGAAGCCGCCTATGGCAGCGGTCGCAGAGCCGCTTGTCGCCCGTCGCTCACCCTCGCTACAGTGCGGGCGTGGCGAACGTTACCCAGCCCGAGATCGTTGAGCAGCCCGCCACTGACGAGCAGCTCGAGCCGCCCCATCACCTCGTCCTCCTCGACGACGATTCACATACCTACCAGTACGTGATCCTCATGCTCGGCCAGCTCTTCGGCTATTCAGCGGAGAAGGGCTTCAGCATCGCTTGCGTCGTCGATAGCCAGGGCCGCGCGATCGTCATGACCAACTCGAAGGACGAGTGCCGCCTGAAGCAGGACCAGATCCACGCCTTCGGCCCGGATCCGCGGATGGAGGCCTGCGTCGGCAGCATGTCGGCGGTGGTCGAGCCCGCGGAGTAGCGGTGCTCCACCGTGCGCTCGGCCTCGCCGCGCTCGGCGCGCTGGTCACACTCACCCTCGCCTGCGGCGGCAGCTCCGGAAGCGAAGGGGTCCCCAGTTCCTTCTACATCGAAGCGGCTGTCGAGGTCACGGACCACGAGGGGGAGTCGCCGCGGAGCGAGATCCGCTGGTGGTTCGAACCGCCCGGGCGCTGGCGCTGGGAGATCGAGAACGACCGCGGCCTCTTCTTCGGTCTCTCCGACGGAGAGACCCTCTGGATCTATGATCCGGTCGGCAACACCTACTCCAGCGCAGCGCGGGGGCGTCCATTTCGCGGTACACGCCGGGAGTCTACGTCCTCGGGTGCACACGGCCGGAGTGGCCCGATGACGTTCAGAGGCCGCCCCTATACTGGTTCTAGGAGCCGCCCGTGCGCGCCGTCCACATCGTGAGCAGCCAGCCCGACGTTCTCGCGCTCGTGCCCGAGCTCGAGGATGCGGGCCTTGCCGCGATCACCGTCGACCCCGGCCACTTGGACGCCGTCGATGACCCCGCCAGCGCCTTGCTCCTCGACCTCCGCGACCTGAGCGGAGCCGCCCTCGAACGGCTGGCCGCCACCTCCGTCGAGCACGAGCTCGTGACGATCTTCGTCTGCGGCCAGGACGAGCTCGATCGGATCCCCTTCGACGCGCCCGCCGACGACTTCCTCGTGCTCCCGGCCGCGCCCGGCGAACTGCGGCGGCGTCTCGAACGCGCCCTCTATCGCCGCCACGGCATCGACAACGAGAACTTCGTCCGCTGCGGCGCCCTCACGATCGACCTTGGGAACTATCGCGTGACCGTTGCCGGCGAGCCGATCGTGCTCACCTTCAAGGAGTACGAGCTACTCCGGTATCTGGCGATGAACGCCGGCCGCGTCTCCACGCGCGAGCAGCTCTTGAACCGCGTGTGGGGCTACGATTACTACGGTGGCGCGCGTACGGTCGATGTCCACATCCGGCGCATTCGCGCCAAGATCGAAGTTCACGGGCAGGTGGTGATCGAGACCGTCCGCAACGTGGGCTACCGCCTCGTCGCCTCGGGCTAATGCACCCAACGATCGAGCGCGCGCCTCGCGCCTGAGGAGCCAGACATGAACGACGAGCAGAGCAAACGCCTGGCTGAGGCCGCCAATGCGGTCCTGCTAGCAAACGAAGCGCTCAGCGAGGCGAGCGAGAGCATGAACGATCCGCGCCTCGAAAGTGGACAGGACCGTGAGCGAAGCCGGGCCGCCCAGCAGCTGGCGAGCCGGCTCGACAACGCCGCCAAGCGCATCGAGGATGGCCTCCGGCGAGGCGCGCTCGCCGCGGCCACGCTGGGCACGCCCGGTGCCTTCGCGCGCTACCGCGACGCGGTCGCGGCCGCACGGGCCGCGCGCGAGGCAGCGCGCGCGATCCCCGACGCCGACGGCACCGCGCAGAAGCGGGAGGCCGCGGAGGCCACGATGCAGCAGCTCACCACCGCCCTCGAGGGAGCGATCGCCCTCGTTTTTGCGGAGTAACGCCCCGCGGTGACACTTCCGCCTAGGCGCTCATCACCGCGCGCACCATCGTCGCTGCATGACCACCCTCTCGGACATTCGTAGCCGCGTTCGCAAGGACCTTCGCGACGTCGACGCCAGCGACGAGCGCTGGGACGACGCTCAGCTCGACCGCCACATCGGGCGCGCCTTGGCCGATGTCGGCTTGGCTGCGCCGCAGGAGAAGACGGCCACGCTGGCAACAACGGCCGGCAGCCGCGACCTCGCCACGAGTTCGCTCACGGGCTTCATTACGCTCGAGGCAGCGGAGTTTCCCATCGATCACTACCCTCGCGCTTACGCGCCGTTCGCCCTCTGGGCAGGAACGATCACCCTCAACGTGGTGGAGGAGCCCGGCGGCGAGAACGCGCGCCTGTACTACCTCGCGAAGCACACGCTCGACGGCAGCGGTTCGTCCCTCCCGGAGGAGTTCGAAGACGTGCTTGCGACGGGCGCCGGTGGTTACGCCGCGATCGAATACGCCTCGTACACGATCGACCGGCTGAGCACGGGCGACGCCGTCGCTGAGCGCTTCCGCGCGTGGGGCGAGGCCCGCCTCACGGTCTTCCGCGAGATGCTCCGCGTCCACGCCCGCGAGCGCCGCGTCGGCAGCAGGCGGCTGTTCACTCCCGCCTAGCGCGTAGCGCTGCCCGGGCGAGCGCCGGATGGTACGGTAGCGCTCGTGAGCGACCAGGAACCAAGCGATGGTGGGCTGGGGGAGGCCCCGCCCGAGTCGGCCTCACCTTCGGTTGTGGCCTATCGCGGCTCGATTGCCGCCCTCATTCTGGGCTCGTTCGTTGCGCTCTTTCTGGTCCTCCGGCCGCCCGAGGACGAGAGCCGCGCCACTCCCCTGCGGCCCGAGGCCACGAACACGCCCGCCGTCATTACCACTGCCACGGCGACGCCCGAGGGCGCTCAGCCATCCCCCTCACCGACGCGTCCGCCCGTCGCCGAGGACACGCCGGCGGCGGTGCCCGCAACCCCCACTCCCGGCGCGATTGAGTACCCGATCGTCGCCGGCGACACGCTCTCCGCAGTCGCACAGAGCTTCGGGACCACCGTAGACGAGATCCTCGCGCTCAACCCCGCGCTCGATCCGAATCAACTCAGCATCGGCGCGATCATCCTGGTCCCGCGGCCATGACCCAGGAGTACCTCGAGACCGATCCAGTCGTGAAACGCGCGCTGGCGCTGCGGCGAGTGCGGAACGGCCTCTGGCGTTCGGCCCTCTTCTGGACACCGCTGTTTCTCGCGTGCGCCTTCGGCTTCGTCTTCTTCTTCTTCGGCGAGCTGTCCGGCGACAACGGCCAGGGCTGGGTTCTCCCCGTAATCCTTCTCGGGTTGGGGAGCCTCTTCGGCTACCAGAGCATCCAGTCGATCCGCGATCTCCGCGGCGCCGTGCTCACGGCCGAAGGCACCATCACCAGGCTCTGGTCCCGCACGGACTCGGTCGTCATGCGCAGCCACTATCTCCGCCTCGAGCGGAGCGAGATCTTCCGCGTCGAGAAGATCCAGCACCAGCTCCTGAAGACGGGCAACTACGTCACGCTGGAGTACTATCCCGCCACGATGGTCGTCGTGACCGTCGAGAAGAAGGAGGCGCCGGAGGTCGAGGAGGCGGACGCACTCGCGCCTATCGAGCGTCTCTGACCGCCCCGTCCGTCCGCACCATGGCCGCTGGCACCGACCCCGCGTACCGCACGATCCACGACCTGGCAGATGACGAGCGCCCCCGTGAGCGCCTGCTCCGGCACGGCCCCGAGATCCTCAGCGACGCCGACCTGGTTGCGATCATCGTGGGCTCCGGTACGGCGGGGCAGAACGTCGTCGAACTGGCCCGCGACCTGCTCGAGTCGCAGGGAGGCCTGGCAGGCCTGCTGCGCACTGACTCGAAGGCGCTGCAGCGCACGCGTGGCCTTGGGCCGGCAAAGGCGGCGCAGCTCGCCGCCGCGCTCGAGCTCGGCCGGCGCCTACAAACGCTGGACACGGGCGCGCGCCCCAGCCTCTCCTCGCCCGAGGCCGTCTTCGGCTACCTGAGCGGGCACTTCCTGGTGCGGGCGAAGGAGGAGTTCCACGTGCTCTCGCTCGATAGCGGGGGGCGGCTCTTGGGGACGCCGGCCGTCCTCCGCGGCGGCGTACACTCGGTCTCCCTGCGCTTCTCCGAGGTGTTCCGCGAGCCCGTCGTGCTCGAGGCCACCGCCGTGCTGTTCGCGCACAACCACCCCTCCGGCCGCCCCTCGCCGAGCGCTCGCGACATCGAGGTCACGGGCGGCCTGGCGGCGGCCGGCGATCTGCTCGGCATTCCCGTCCGCGATCACCTCGTCATCGCCCAGGATCGCTTCGTGAGCATGAAGCGCGAGGGCTTGCTCGATTCCTGATTTCCTTCATCTGGTCCGAGGGGCGCGCACCTCGGGCGCCTTCGCCGCAATCCTCGGCGCACTCGTCCTGATGGGCGCCTGCGGGGGTGGCTCCTCCGAAACCACCGCGCAGATCGTCCCTCGGACCTCCCCGACTACCGCCCCGACCCCCACGCCCCCCGAAGCCGCCGCGACCGCCACACCGCCCCCGCCGAGCGCGACTGCCTCCGCCACCCCCCTGCCGGCGGCCTCGCCCGCCCACGCGCAAGCGCCCGACCGCCGCGTGCTGCTGGCGGCGGTCGGGGACGTGATGCTGGCGCGGAGCATCGGCGCCCGGCTCGAGGCGAACGGCGCCAATACCGCCTTCGCCGGGGTGAGCGAGATCCTCGCAGGGGCGGACATCGCCTTCGCGAACCTCGAAACCGCCATCGCCTCGGGCGGCGCGCCAGAGCCGAAGGGGTACACCTTCCGGGCGCCCCCCATCGCCGCGGACGCGCTCGTCGCCGCCGGGATCGACCTCGTCTCGCTCGCCAACAACCACGCGCTCGACTACGGCCCCGAGGCACTCGCGGAGACGCAGTCGCTGCTCAGCGAACGCGGCATCCGCAGCGTGGGCGCCGGCCCCGAGCGCGCACGCGCGCACGCGCCCGCCGTCCTCGCCGTCAACGGCCTGACGATCGCCGTCCTCGGGTATGTCGTGGTCCCGATCGAGAGCGGCGGCTTCAATACGCGCCGCTGGGAGGCGACCGAAAGCACCCCTGGCGTCGCCTGGCTCGAGGTAGCGGTCATGGCTGAAGAGGTTGAGCGCGCAGCCGCAGACGCGGACCTGGTTGTGGTGATGCTCCACTTCGGCCTCGAAGGACAGCGCGAGCCGAGCGCCGAGCAGCGCGCGCAGGCTCGCGCCGCCATCGACGCCGGCGCCGCAGTCGTCATCGGCTCCCACCCGCACGTCCTCCAGGAGGTGGAGGAGTACGGCGAGGGGCTCATCGCCTACAGCCTCGGCAACTTCGTCTTCGACGGCTTCGACGCACCGGCGAACGACTCCGCCATCCTCCTCGTGGAGCTCACCGCCGAGGGCGTCGTGGGCCACGAGCTGGTCCCCGTGCGCATCATCGACGGCCTCCCCCACCTCGTGGACGAGAGCCCGTGAGCGCTCCCGTATCCTCACAGGGCATGAGCTACCGGCTCGCAGCGTTCGATATCGATGGCACCCTCATCGGCGCGAGCGGCGAGCTCTCGCCCGCCACCATCGCCACGCTTCGCGGCCTCGACGCTGCGGGCGTGGCGATTGTGGCCGCCACCACGCGGCCCTACGAAATCGCCACGCCGATGTTTGCCTCGCTTGGTTTGGAGGTGGCGGTGATCGCCTCCACCGGGGCGGATGTGCGCCTCGTGGACGGCGCGATCGTCGAGCAGCGAACCCTGCCCGAAGCGCACGCACGCGAAGTCGCGCGCCTCTGCGACGAATCAGACTGGGGCACGATCGTGGGAAGCGCGGACGGCGCTTTCCGTCGAGGGCGCCCAGCTCCCACGAACGGCGCTGCCACTACCTCCGTGGGCAGCCTGGCCGAGCTGCCATTGGACCGCGTCTTCATGATCGCGCCCTTCGTGACCCCCGCAGACACGTCCTACGCCGCGCTGGACGAAATCCTCCGCGCCGGGCGCCTGCGCAGCGAGCGGGCGGTCACGAGCGCCGGACAGGAACTCGTCGCCATCACCGCTGAGGGCGTAGGCAAGGGCGCAGCCCTTCGCCGCCTCTGCGAGGCGCTCGCGATCCCGGCGTCGCAGGCGGTGGCGTTCGGCGATGCGGAGGTCGACGTGCCCATGTTCGAGGCCGCTGGCCGTGGCGTGGCCATGGGCAACGCGCCCGCCGCGGTTCGGGGCGCTGCCGACGAGGTCACCGGCAGCGCCGACGAAGACGGTGTCGCTGCCTCCGTCCGCCGGATCTGGGGACTCAGCTGAACGCCGGACGCTCAAGCGTTCGCGCGCCACTCCCCGCTCTTGCCGCCGCGCTTCTCGAGCAGCCGCACGCCTTCGATGCGCATCCCGCGGTCGACGGCCTTACACATGTCGTAGACCGTGAGCGCGGCCACGCTCACCGCCGTGAGCGCCTCCATTTCGACCCCCGTCCGCCCCTCGGTCCGGACTGTCGCCACGATCCGCAACTGGTCCTCGCCGGCGGGCGTCAGGTCGATCGCCACGGCGGAGATGGGCAAGGGATGGCACATCGGGACGAGCTCGCTCGTCCGCTTCGCGCCCTGGATACCCGCGACCCGCGCGACGGCGAGAACATCGCCCTTCGGCAGCCCGCCCTCCTGAATCAGCGCGAGCGTCGCGGGCTGCATGCGCACATGGCCCTCGGCCACGGCCTCACGCGCGGTGATCTCTTTCCCCGAGACATCGACCATCCGCGCGGCCCCGCGCTCGTCGACGTGCGAGAGGCCGCCGGGCCCGTCAGGCGCCATGGCTGCGCCGCCACATGAGGGTCTCGTAGCCGAAAACGAGCGCGTAGGCGAGCAGGCCCCCGCTGATCCCGCCCACCACGCCGAGCTGGGGCGCAACCCAGGTGTCGATGGCAATGATGCCCGCGCCCATCCCCGCGAGCGCCGCGAAGAACGCCGATCGGCGCCGCTCCGTGGCGAAGCGCTCGCGCAGCCCCGTCTCTCGTTCCACGCAGGGAGTATAGGCGCCTTGCCGGCCCACCAAACGCTCGGCAAGTCGGGAGGCCGCTGAGTATGCTGCGGGTTCCCCTGCCCGCATAATCCTCCAATGTCCAGCGCCGGCCCCCTCGACGCCCTCCCCTACCGGCACGTGCTGCCCCACACCGCCGCCCTCTCCCCCGCGGGGCGGCTGAGCGTCGGCGGCTGCGATCTGCGCGAGCTCGTCGAGGAGTACGGCTCGCCGCTCTACGCCTTCGACGAAGAGGACTTCCGCGCGACGGCGCGGGAGTTCCGCGAGGAGTTTGAGGCGCGCTGGCCCGAAGTCTCCGTCCTGTATGCGGCGAAGGCCTACCTCAGCCAGCCCCTCGCCGCGATCGTGGCCGACGAGGGGCTGGGTATGGACGTCGTCAGCGGCGGCGAGCTGGCCGTGGCGCGAGCTGCAGGCTTCCCCAGCTCACGGCTCTACTTCCACGGCAACAACAAGGGGCTGGACGAACTCGAAGCCGCCGTCATGGGCGAGGCCGTCGGGCGCATCGTCGTCGACAACTTCTACGAGCTGCGCGAACTCGAGCGGATCGCCGCGGAGCACGGCGCCCGTCAGCCAATCCTCTTGCGCATTTCCCCGAACGTCGACCCCCATACGCATGCGAAGACCACGACGGGTGTGCTCGACTCCAAGTTCGGCTTCGCCATCGCCACCGGCGACGCCGAGCGCGCGGTGACCGAGGCGCTGGCGGCATCGCACCTCGAGCTGCGCGGGCTGCATGTCCACCTCGGCTCGCCCATCTTCGCGGTCGAGCCGTTCGAGCAGGCGAGCGAGGTGATGTGCGGCTTCGCTGCGCAGATGGGCGACACGCACGGGTTCAACTTCCACGAGTTCAGCCCCGGCGGGGGCTTCGCCCTCGCCTACACGCGCACGCAGCATACGCCCACCATCGCCGAATACGCCGAGCGCCTGGCCCGGTCGCTGCAGGAGGGCCTCGCCGGCCACCGGCTCGAGACCCCCTCCCTCCACATCGAGCCGGGACGGTCGCTGGTAGGCCGGGCGATGGTCGCCGTCTACACCGTGGGCGCGCGCAAGGAGATCCCGGGCGTCCGAACCTACGTGTCCGTCGACGGCGGCATGGCGGACAACGTTCGCCCGGCGATGTACGGCTCCGAGTACGAGGCCGTCCCCGTCGACCGGCCCCTCGACCCCGCCACCGAGACGGTCACCATCGCGGGCAAGTACTGCGAGAGCGGCGACATCCTCGTTCGCGATGCGGAACTGCCCCGGCTGGAGCCTGGCGAGCTCGTCGCTCTGCCGGCGAGCGGCGGCTACAACCTCGCGATGGCGAGCAACTACAACATGGCGCTGCGCCCACCCGTCGTTGCGGTCCGAGACGGCGAAGCGCGCCTCCTTCAACGCCGTGAGACGATCGACGACCTCGTCGCGCGAGACGTGCTCTAGCGGGTGCTCACTTCGGCGGGAGATGCGGGCATCACGGTTTCAGTACTCATTCGCCGCCGGTACTCCCGCCTAACCGCGATCGGCCTCCATCCCAGGGCGGCATACATGTTCTTCGGAGTGTCAGACGGGACAGCACCAATCGCTATCGGGCCTGCTCCTCCACGCTCCCGGCAATCCGCGACGCCGCGATGCAAGAGGGCAGTAGCCAGCCCGCGGTGACGGTGGCCAGAGGCGACGAATAGCGTCTCGACCAATCCGACGCCTGCGTTCCCAGCCCAGGACCAAACGTATCCCGCTGGCGTGTCATCGACGAAGGCCAGCCAAAACTGAGCGGGGGGCTCTTCGACCGCAGGCTCTCGAAGTTCGCGGCCGCATCATCGGGATCCGGAGCACCGTCCGCGCCGTTGTCGCGGGCCCAGTCGATCGCGTGGAGTGAGCCAAACGCTGCCCAGCCATGCTCGTCATCGACCAGACGAACGTCTGCCTCAGGAGACTGCCCCCGAAGGTCACCCTCAAGAATGAACAGCAGATCCTCGCGACTTTCGTAACCTTCGAATTGGAGCCTTGCCTCGAACTCGGGCGGGGTACGCGCATCGATGTCCCATCTGAGGGACTCGACGTGCTGGTACTCCTCAGCAGCCTCAGCAAGGAGGGCATCGATATCGCCGGGAGCGGACGCAGTAACGCTATCCACGTGGTTCGCGTCTTCGATTCGAGGGTGGCTTCGATCTCGAATAAACCGGCCCAATCGGCCATGGAAGGTTTCGTGCCCCAGAGCGAGGCTGTCCTGAAAAACAGCAAGCGCTGCGCTCACTAGTGCGTCCAAGGGCTGCACCTCCCCGACTTCAACAGGACCCTTCTGCCCGTTCAGCGAAGTCAGAGCCGCTAGGCTAGCCCCTCGTGCACCTCAGCGGCATCGGCCGTCAGCGAGGAGATCACTCGGGCCCCGGCCCGAAACGCTCCCGCAGCACGGCGCGGCGGAAGTCGAAGATGGCCGCCACTCTCGGTCGCACCGCCTGCCTGGCGATCACGTCTCCGAGCGGGCCCAAGGGCAGCGCATCGTGAACGGTGTCCCCGATTTCGGTGCCGCCTTCGACGTCCCCCAGCTCGTGCTGGTGATGCCAGAGCCGGTACGGCCCGACCCGCTGGTCGTCGACGAAGCGCTCGCCTTCGACGACGTGCGTGATCTCGGTCGCCCACGCGAGCGGGAGGCCGAGGAACGGTCGCACCTCGTAGCTGACGACGAGGCCGGCGTAGACCCGCTCCGGGGGCGGTGACGTGAAGCGCAATCGCAGCCACGGTGGCGTGACCACGGCGAGGTTCCGGGGGTCGGCGAAGAACTCCCAGACCTCGTCGCGCGGTGCCGAGACCACCTGAGTGGTCGCGAGCCTGTGGACACCCATCGCCGCGGCTCCCGGGCCTAGCTGTCGCGCAGAAGAGCGTGCAGGGCGCCCTCGACCTCGGGATGAACGAACTCGAAGCCCTCGGCCATGAGCCGCTCCGGGGCGACGCGCTGGCTGGCGAACAGCAGCTCGCCTGCCGCCTCGCCCATGGCGAGCTGCATCGCGAAGCGGGGCACCATCATGAACGCCGGCCGGCGGAGGGTACGGCCGAGCGCTTTCGTGAGGTCGCGATTCGTGATCGCGCCCGGCGCGACCACGTTGACCGGCCCCGTGAGATCGCCGTCCAGGAGGTGCTCGATCGCGGGGACGGCGTCTTCGAGCGTCACCCAGGGCATCCATTGGCGGCCGTTTCCGAGCCGTCCGCCCGCGCCCAAACGGAACGGCAGCACGAGCCGCCTGAACGCGCTCGCCTCCTTCGCGAAGACCACGCCGGAGCGGATCATCGCTGTGGGGATGCCGGCTGCGGTCGCCTTCTCCGCCTCCGCCTCCCAGTCGGCGACGAGGTCGGGAAGGAAGCCCGTGCCCTTCGCCGACGCCTCGGACAGCGATTCGTCGCCGCGGTCACCGTAGTAGCCCACCGCCGAAGCCACCACCAGCCGCCGCGGTCGCGGTTCGAGCGACGCCAGATGCGCGACGAGCACCCGCGTGCTCTCGATGCGGCTGCTGCGCAGCTCCGCTTTCCGCTTCGCCGCCCAGCGGCCCTCGCCGATCGAAGCGCCGCCGAGGTGGACGACGGCCTCACAGCCGTCGAAGGCGCCCTCGCGCACCCAGCCCTCGGCCGGTGCCCAATCGACGCCAGCCGCCTCGCGCCCACCGCGCACGATCCTCGCAACCTCATCGCCACGGTCCGTGAGGCGCTGCGCCAGCGCCCGCCCGACCAATCCTGTGCTTCCCGTAATCGCCACGCGCATCGTCTGCCCCCTCGCGCTCTGTTTCGGCTGAGAGCACTGTGCGCCCGCCGCGCGGTAGCTGCCGTGGCCCCGCTCACCACCGGAGCGTGAGCGCGCCTACCTCGCCCCCAGTCCCATCTGGGACCACGCGGAGCGCGAGTCCCAAATGGGACTAGCCGCTACTGTCCGCTGTCGGCGCCGAGTGCCCTGAAGCTCGCGTCGCGATCGTGATGATCTCGGCGCTCGGATCGGTGAGCGACTCGCCGTCCCAGTCGCCGTATTACGCGTCGAGCCTCAGCCCCGCGTCCGGCAGGAACGAAGCCAGCGGAGCCCGTACCGAGGAAGCGCCACACGCTCTGGCTGAGCTGCGGCTGGTCCCAGCGAGGACTCGTGAACGTGTGCGTGAAGCGCGCGAACTCTCCCTCAACGGAGTCGACCGTAGTCGCCATCCGCACGGCTGTGCCGGAGGCGTCGGTCGCCTCCCGCGCATACCGCGAACTCCATCTCTTCCACTCCCACGCCAGCGGGTTACGCGTCTCGAACGCGAATCCGCCGTTACCGATGCGGGCGGACCTGATAGCCGCGAGTCACGCTCGCACCTGATCGTCATCGACGAACACCGGGAACGCCTGGCCGGTCATAACGAGCGATCAGATCGAACTGCTTCTGCCACGCGACAGAAGGCGACACAAGTGAGGTCGCCCAGCGCCCACTCGATTTCCGCCCGCTTTCGCTTCTGCGCGAGCATCCCCTCCGCAGGATCGAGGCCACGGAGCCGCCCAGCATGGCCGGCACCCCGGGCGCGGTGCAGCAATGCCCCCGTCCCGCACCCCACATCGAGCACGGCCTGCGCCGACATGATGAGCGGCAGGGAGAACCGAAAGTCGTCCCGTTCCTCCCAAAGCGTGAAGGCGTCATCCCACCGAGCGCCGCGTCGGAGAAAGGGCGATCGACCATCGGTTTCGGGTCCGCGCAAGGCCGCGCGATGGGACTAGCCGGGTTGCGCCTCGATCTCGAACAGGAACTCCACCTCCACCGGCACCCCGAGGGGGAGCGCGGTCACGCCGACGGCGGCGCGGGCGTGGCGCCCGGCTTCGGCGAAGACATCCACGAGCAGCTGTGAGGCGCCGTTGATGACGCTGGGCTGCTCATCGAAGTCCGGGGTGGAGGCGACGTAGCCGGCCACGCGCACGACGCGTGTGATCCGATCGAGCGAGCCAAGTTCGCCGCGAGCGGCGGCGAGGCCGTTGAGGGCGCACTGGCGGGCCAGTTCGGCAGCCTCCGCGGCGTCCACGCCCTCGCCACAGCGGCCCCGCTTCAGCACCTCTCCATCACTTACCGGGATCTGCCCCGAGACGAAGAGGAGGTTGCCCGTCTGCACCGCGGGCAGGTACAGACCGGCCGGTGCCGGTGCCTGGGGAAGGCCGATGCCCAGCTCCCGCAGGCGTGCTTCAGCGCTCAGGCTCCCGCCCCGAGGAGCTTACCTATCACGCTATCGAACTCCTCCGCGCTATAGGCCTCGATGGTGATGCGTGCGCCGCCGCGGCGCTGAGCCGCCACGGTCACCCGTGTTCCGAGCGTGCGGCGCAGCCGCGTCTCGACGTCGCTCAAGGCAGCGTCGCGACGGGCGTTCGAGGCAGCGGGGCTGCTGGCGGTCTCCGGCTTGGCCGCAACCGCCCGCCGCACGGCCACCTCGGTCTCGCGCACGCTGAGGCGCCGGCTGACGGCATCGCGCCAGAGCGCGATCCGCTCGGGGCCTTCGGGGATCCCGAGCAGGGCGCGCGCGTGCCCCTCGCTGATCTCGCCGCCCACGAGGCTGCGGCGTATCTCCGCCTCCAGCTGCAGCAGGCGCGTCGCGTTCGCGACCGAGGCGCGGCTGCGGCCGACGCGGCTGGCGACCTCTTCCTGGGTGAGGCCGTACTCGTCAATGAGCCGCCGATAGGCGACCGCCTCCTCGATTGGGTTCAGGTCGGCCCGCTGGAGGTTCTCCACAAGCGCCAGCTCGAGGAGCTCCGAATCCGCCACCTCGCGGATCACGACCGGGACCACCTGCAGGTCCGCGAGGCGCGCCGCCTGCAGGCGGCGTTCGCCCGCGACCACGCGGTAGCCACCCTCCTCGTCGAGGCTGACGAGCAGGGGCTGGATCACCCCGTGCTCACGGATCGAGTCCGCCAGCTCCCGCAGCTGCTCGGGCGCGAAGTTCGTCCGCGGCTGCTCGGGGTTGGGCGCAATGAGATCGATGTCGATTTCCTGCGGGCCGCCGTTTGCCGGCGGAGGCGGTGCCTCCGGGGCAGCGGCAGCGCCACCGTTGGGGAGTAGGGCATCGAGCCCCCGGCCGAGTCCTCGGCGTGCTTGCGTCATGCGGGTACCCCTACGCGTTCCAAGAGCTCATCCGCGAGCCTGCGATAGGCCACGGCGGCTCGGCTTTCCGGGCTGTACCGGATGATCGATTGCCCGTGGCTGGGGGCCTCACTGAGGCTCACGGCCCGGGGAATCAACGTGTCGAAGGTCTCCGGGAAGTGGCTGATCACATCCGCGACGACCTGCTGGGCCAGCCTCGTCCTCCGATCGAACATGGTCAGGACCAGGCCGAGGACGCGAAGCTCTGGGTTCAGGCTGCGTCGGACGAGCTCGAGCGTCTGCATCAGGCGCGTCAGCCCCTCGAGCGGCAGGTACTCGCATTGCACGGGGATGATCACGCTTTCCGAGGCGGTGAGCGCGTTCACCGTGAGGACCCCGAGCGACGGCGGACAGTCGATGAAGATCCAGTCGTAGCTGTCGACGAACGGGGCGAGCACACCCTTGAGGCGCTGCTCGCGCGCGATCGCCGGTACCAGCTCGACTTCGGCACCGGCGAGCTCGGGGGTCGCCGGGAACAGATCGAACTGCTCGTCTTCGAGATGGACCACGCAGTCAGCGGGGCGCGCGGTTTCCATCAACGCCTCATAGATCGAGGGCCCCGTGATCTCCTCCGCGCCAGCCGCGCTGGTCGCGTTGGCCTGGGGATCGAGGTCGACGAGGAGCACGCCCTGGCCCACACGCCCGAGGGCGGCGGACACCGAGACGGCCGTGGTGGTCTTCCCCACTCCGCCCTTCTGGTTGACGAATGAGATGATCTGTCCCGCCACTAGGCAGCCCCCCGAAGCAAGCGCGCCGATACCTCGTCGCGCGACGGCATCTCGTTGAGCCCGTTCCGTTCGACCACGAGGGATCCCGTCGCGTTCGCGAACACGCAGGACTCCAACAGGTCGCCCGTTTCCACAAGGCGGACGGCGAACGCTGCTGCGAACGCATCGCCCGCACCGGTGGGATCGGTGACTCGTGTGGAAATAGCCGGGATCGCCTGACGGGCTCGATTGCGATAGAGCCAAGCGCCCCGGTTACCCCGAGTCACGACCGTGACGGTTCCCTGGCCGGAGAGGGCGTCCGCCAGGGCTGGGGGGTCGTCGACATCGTCGTCGCTGAATAGCGCGATCACCCCCTCGCCCAGGAAGGGGCGGGCCCGTTCGCGCGGAAAGGGCGCTCGCCGGATCGGGCGATGAGGGATGGCCATCCGCAACGGCCCCTGAAGGGCGGCAATGCAAACCGGCGCCTCGCCCGGGGGGAAGCCCGCGAGCTCGTCGAGCGCGGGCGCCGCCAAGATGGCATCGGCTTCCAGCGGCACCGGGAGGTCCTCGAAAGCGATGGGCTCGCCCAAGGCGTGGAGCTTCTGTTGGCGCCCGCCCGCCGCGTTGTAGCTGTTCTCGAAACGCGGGCAGCGCTGCGCGGGCACCTCAGTCACGGCAAGGCCCTCAAAATTGGCGCGGTCGTGGCCAGGGCAGACGCGGCTCACAAGCATCACCTCTGCCCCCAAAGCGGCAGCCGCGCGGGCGCTATAGAGGGCGGGCCCAGCGGCCATCCACTCGCCACCGGGGGTGAGATCTTCGACGACGTTTCCGACGATCGCGATCCGCGGACCCGTTCCCTCCATCACCATCATTCGTCCATCAGGCTGATCACGACTTTGCGGCTTTCGCCCTCGCCGATGCTGTTCGTCTCCAACTCGGGGTCCTCCACGAGCGCGAGGTGGACGAGCCTGCGCTCCGCCGCGGACATCGGTTCGAGCGTGATCGGCTCCCCCATCTCCCGCACGCGCTCGGCCATGCGTCCCGCGAGCGAGACCACCTGCTCCTCGCGACGGTGGCGGTAGTGCTCGACATCGACGGTCACGGAACCGCGTCCCGGATAACGTCTTGTCATGACCAAGTTCACGACATACTGGAACGCCATCAGGCTCTCGCCGCGCCGGCCGATGAGCATGCCCAGGTCCTCGCCGGAGATATCGATGACGGCCCGGGCGCTGCCCAAGCCATCTCCGGCGGTCACCGGCTCGCGAATGGCGATGCCCCCGTTGATGTTGAGTATCTGCAGGAGGTCGTCCACGATCTGGGCCGCGAGATCGACCTCTTCGGCGTTGATGTCCGGCTCGACGTTGTCCTCGTCGCGGTCCCGCCGCCGGCGCGGCCGCTCGCCACCACCGCGACTCGGACCGCTGGGCGCACCAGCGGAAGCGCCCGCCGGGCGCCCGCCCCCGGACGAAGCGCCCGCAGGGCGACCGCCCCCGGAGCGCCGCGCGGTGCCGCCCCGGCGCCCGGCGGGCGGACGCTGAGGCGTCTCACCTTCGCCGAAGAAGTCCTGCTCGGTGAGCTCCGGTCCCGCTCGCTCCAAGCCCCGTCCGGCGCGTCCCCCAGTCGGGCGATCACGGTCACCGCTGCCACCGCTCCCGCCGCCACGTCCCCGCCCGCTCCGCTCCCGGTCGGCACCGCCCCCCCGGCCACCCCGGGGGATGGTCGTATCCGGCGGTGCGGACGTGCCCTGTTCACCGCGCCCTCCGGGGCGGCGTTCAACACTGACAACGGCGTCGCGGCCACCGCGCCCGAAGAGGAAGCCGCCGCGTTGCCCCTCGTCCAAGACGACGAACTCCACCTCCTCGCGGGAGGCGTTCAGCTTCGCCAGCGCCGCTCTAAGCGCGTCGTCGACGGTTTTTCCGCTTGCTTCGACTTTTTCCATTTTGTGATGTCCTCAATTCGCGGGCTGGTTTGGGTCGTGGGCTGCCCGAACCCTCCGGGGATTCCGGGGTTTCGCGCGGAGCGCGTGGCTTGGGGGGACCGACGAGCGGCTGGATCCTGAGAAGGGGGAAGCCGTACGTCGCGACGTTGAAACCGACGCTGACGATCGAGGTGACCACCCAGTAGAGGCTGACGCCGCTGGGGAAGCCAAACGAAAAGAACATGAACATCAGCGGCAGCATCCACTGCATCATTTGCTGCTGTGCACGCGCCCGGTCGTCGGTCGAGACGGAGACGGTCGTCTTGGACTGCGCCCACGTCGTGACGCCGACGAGGACGACCATGAGGATGCTGGGCTCCGCCAGATTCAGGCCCAGGAAGCGCTCCTCGAGCGGAACCGCGTTCTGGATGTAGCTCCAGGAGTAGAGGTGGCCGGAGAGGTTGTCGAGCGCCTCCGGCGAGACGGCCAGCGCCTGGCGGATCGCATAGAACAGGCCGATCAGGATCGGAAACTGGATGATCAGCGGCCCGATGCAGCCGAGGGGGTTCACACCCGCCTCGCGGTAGGCCTTCATCATCTCTTCTTGCCGCCGCTTCGGATCCGTGAACTGCTTCTGGATCTCCTTCACGCGGGGCTGAAGGGCCTGCATCGCGCGCGTCTGCTGGAGCTGCCGCAGCGTCAGCGGGAAGGTGATCAGCCGCACAATGATCGTGAAGGCGATGACGCCTAGGCCGAAACTGCCGAACAGCAGGCTGTTGAGCACAACCAGCACGTTGATCATGGGGTCCATGAGGACGGTTGTGAAAATGTCGCCGATCACGAGCCGAGTCCCCGGATCTCGCGCTCGACGACGGTCAGCGTTTCCGCATCCGCGCGGTAGAGCCGCCCTTTTGTGCCCATGATGTAGGCGAAACCGTCGGCCTCGACAATTGGCGCGCGAACCTTGCCTGCACCTTCCAATTTCACGAGGTTCTTGCGGTCGCCTCGCATCAGATCGACGAAGTGGACGGATCCGCCTTCGTCGACGACGACTAGGGTGTCGCCGATGATCGCCGGCCGCGCCTTCACCTTGTTCTCTGCGTCATAAGTCCATTCAACCCGACCCGTAGTTATGTCGAGTGCATAGACCATCCCGCTGAAATCGCCGAAATAGGCCACGCCATCGGCTAACGCCGGCGTCGTCCAGACCCAATTCGTCGCTCGGAACTCCGGGTGGATCGCCAAACCCGTCGCGGTGTCCACCAGGGCGACCCGCTTGCCGAGCGTGGGCACGAAGAGGAGGTCAGCGGTGATCAACGAGAGATCAGCGATCGCCCCTTCGATCTCGAACGGGCGATCCCAGAGTTCATCGCCGGACTCGAGATCGAACGCATAGAGCTTGCCTGCCATCGTCCCCACGAAGATGGTGT